>NZ_LBEZ01000003.1:0-464016 GCF_013363245.1 Marinitoga sp. 1135
ATTATGAGAAGATGTATTTTTTTAATGTTATGATGGAGAATTTTCATGAGAAAATTCTCATAGATAATTTACTGAATAAAAATAATAATCCTCAGACTGCCGAAGGCTGTTTATTCTATTTAGCAAGAAAAAAACTCATCACTGAGCTTTTTAAGAAACCAAAGAACTTTAAGGAGTTTGTTTTTAATTATTTTAAGCTCAGTGATGAGGAAATGAAAGTTTTTGATGTGTTTTTAAGAAATTGCGTTCGATACGATATTAAATGGTCCATCACTCCTTATCCAAAAAGCAAGATTCGTGATTTTGCAATTAAATATGGTCTTGGTCAAAAAAGAATTGCTTTAGGTTATTACTCTTTTGAAGATGACGAAAGAATTTTGATTGATGAGATTATTGATAAATTCTTATAACAAAATCCCTATAAATAGGGATTTTATTATATCTATTAAATTTTCTCAATTATATAATCCTCTGTATATGGTAAAATAAATTGGTTCTTTCCAAGGTTACTTGATATTTACAATTTTCCATCCCTTTTCTTTTGTAAATTCTATAAGTGTAATTTTTTCTTCTTTGGCCAATGAAATTAGATTTTCTTCAAATCCGCTTTTTGATACCAAAATAAAATTATCCACACTTATTTTAGATTTTTCTGTTTTGAATTTTAGGTTATAAAAATCTTTTATATTCATCTTCCTATTTCTCCATTTTATTTCTGCAGCATATATTTTATTTTCAAAATCCTTTCCAAGCATATCTATTTCAATATTTTTATTCCAATAATTACCTGCTTCAGCAAGATTAAATTTTTCTTTCAAAAATATTATGCTTTGTTTTTCAAACTCAAAAGAAACATATTGCGTCAAATCATTTTTTATAATTTCAATAACATTGGAATAATCATTTAAATCAACACTATCTTTATGTGGGAAAATGTATCTATACCAGAAATTAAATAATTGATCATCGATTTTATATATAAAGTTCTTTATTCTATGTGGATTTTTAGTAAAAGCAGGATATTCCCTTTTTACTATTTTTAAAAGCTGCAATGATTTTAAATAAGGCTGTATCCTTCTTGAATCGGTTTCACCAATAAATGAGGTTATTTCGTTAATTCTTGTTTTTCCACTGGCGACTGCTTCAAGAATTGATTGATAAATAGATGTTTCTCTTAATTCCTGTGTTAAAATAAAATATGGCTCTTCTTTTAAGGGTGCCCCAAGAGTTAAAAATAAATTTTCTATGTTTTTTAATATATCTAATTGACTATTCCACAATTGAAGATAATATGGAACTCCACCAATAATGGAATAAATTGTCATTAATGAATGGTAATCATTATCTGGAATAAATAAATTAATATCTTTAAAGGCTATGGGATTTAATTTTAGATTTCCTGTTTTTCTACCATATAATGGATTATTATAACTTAAAATACCTTCCATAAAACTTATGCTCGAACCACATAGGATTAATTTCATTTTTGATGATACAAACTCATCAATTAATAATTGTAATATAGAAAGTATTTCCTGATTTTTTTCAACTAAATATTGAAATTCATCAAGAACCATGATTATACTTTCTCTATTTGAATATTCGAATAAAACCCTAAAAGCATCTTCCCAATTTTCAAAAGATATTTTTCCAAATTTCAAAAATTCTCCAACTTTATTGGAAAATGTTTTTAATTGCTCTTTTGGAGAAATTTTTCTAGCTGTATAATATAATATGTTTTTATTTTTTGTAACTTCTTTTAATAAAAAACTCTTTCCTATTCTTCGACGACCATATAATACAAATACCTCTTTTTTATTTGAATTTAATATCTTTTCAAAAAATTCTCTTTCTTCAAATCTGTCTATAAAAATAATATCACCTCACAATTAATTATACTAAACTAGATTAGTATAATTTAAATTAGTATAATAACACTTATAATTATATCATAAAAATCTAAATAAAAAAACAAGCTGAAAAATCTCAGCTTGTTTTTATTCTGACAAGTCTATAATTTCTTAGAAATTTTTAAACTTCACCTTTCAAATATTTTTTTCTTTCAGTTTCTGGATACTTTTCAATTGCATATCTTAACATTGTTCTCGGCATTTTCTCATAATATTTCTTTAAAAATTCATCTTCAACTTTTTTATTTCTTTTTCCTATTTCACGTAACATCCATCCAACTGCTTTATGAATTAGATGATGTTCATGATTAATAAGAATTTCAGATATTCTAAGTGCATCACTAAAATCATTCCTTTTAATAAAATAAAAAGTTGATAAGATGGCTATCCTTTGCTTCCATAAATTATTTGACTTCGCAAAATCATACAGAAGACTTTTATCCTTTTCATATAAATATGCACCTAAAATGTGTGGTGCAGAACTATCTACAAGATCCCAATTGTTTACATTATCAATATTTTTTAGATATACTTCTACTACTTTATCAGGATATTTTTTATATTTGTGTGTCAATATAAAAAGAGCTAATAATCTAAATTCATGATATTCAGAATTTAAAAATTTCTCAATTTCTGAAAAATCTAAATCTTTGTATTTTTTTGCAAATCTTCTTATAATAGGAACTTTTATTCCCAAAAATTTATCTCCTTTTCCATACCCATCATTACCTTTAAAATACTTTTGAGAATGTTCGGCTCTTTCACTATTTTTAAATTCAGATATTTCAGAAATGATTTTTTCAATTCTTCCCATTATATCACCACCAAAAAATTCAATTTTTTTCATAACACTTCTCTTTTTTAACTTCTTGATAAGTTTTTAAAAAACTCCAATTTAACCACTTTCTTTTTAGATTAAATTCTATATTCTTATATAATATCATAATTTTTCTGGAATAAAGTCAATAATAATATTAAAAAATTTTGACTATATTCCAATTTTATTTTATCATTTTAAAGTAATATTTCTATTGACAAATAAATTTAAACGGTATATAATTATACTGGATAGTATAATTATATATAGTATAATACTGATTAGTATAATACCGAGGTGAGAATATGAAATTCTATAATAGAAAAAAGGAATTGGATTTTTTTGAAAAAATTAAGAATTCTAAAGATAAAAAATTTATTGTTTTATATGGAAGAAGAAGAATTGGAAAGACTACATTAATTAAAAAAGCTTTTAAAAATGAATATAATTCATTCTATTATTTTGTTGAAGTAAAAAAGGAAGAAACACTGTTAAAAGAGTTAAGTTTAGCTTTTTCAAAAAGTATATATATGCGTTGGTATGATTTATTTACAGAGCTGTTTGAAAAATATGATTATGTTATTTTTGATGAATTTCAAAATTTCTATAAAATCAATCCGGAAATTTTATATGCTTTTCAACATGCCTGGGATGATACTGAAAATAATATTAAATTAATTGTTTTAGGTTCATATGTTGGAATGATTAAAAAAATATTTATGGAAGAAAAGATGCCATTATTTGGGCGAAGTGATTATTTTTTGAAAATAAAAGATTTCTCATTAAAAGATTCTCTTATTATGCTCAAGGATTTTGGATATAATATTATTGAGTCTCTGGAAATTTATGGGATGGTAGGAGGAATTCCAAAATATTTATGGCTTTTTAAAGAAAAAAAAGATATAAAAAGTTTAATTTATGATATTTTTATTGATGATTTTTCCCCTTTACGAGAAGAAGCCAAGAATATTTTAATAAGCGAATTCGGCTCTGAACATAAGTCATATTTTTCAATTCTTGAAGCACTTGCTGGTGGCATGAAAACAACATCTGAAATAAAGGATATTTCTAAAATCCCACAAACAAGTCTGCCAAAATATTTAAATGAATTGAGCGATATATACGAAATCATTTCAAGAGAAAAATCGTTGTTTTCAAAGAAAAATAAAGATATTCGTTATTCTATAAAGGATAAGTTTTATAATTTCTTTTTTTATCATATTTATAGAAATTACTCTTTAATTGAATTTTTTCCTGAAAAGGCAATTAAAAAGATTTATAATGAATTTAATACATATATGGGTTTTCAATTTGAAGAGATATGTAAAACTTTTATCCAGGAAAATCCTCAATTATTTGACTTTATACCTGAAAATATTGGAAAAGTATGGGGACGGGTTCCTTATAAGAAAAATGAGTCGTATGATATTGACATTGTAGCTTATGATGAGAATAATATACTTTTCGGCGAATGTAAATGGAATAACAAAAAAGTTGATTTATCCATTTATGATAAATTAAAATTGAGGAGCGAATTTGTAAATTACGGAAATAAAAATAAGAAATTTGTGATTTTTTCTAAAAGCGGATTTGCAGAAGATTTACTTAGTTTAAAAGATAAAAATTTATTTTTGCTTACCCCTGAAGATTTTTAAAAAACAAACTCTTCTGGATTGTAATTTCCAGAAGAGTTTTAATTTATCAGTCTCTTTCCTCAAAATATTTTTTTAATGTAAGATATGTATCGTTTTTTGAAAGTTCAAATATAATTGCATGCGTTTTTTCAGTCATTTTTATGGCATTTATGCTTTCGCCTATATATTCAATAATTTTTTCTTCACTTAATATATTTATTGTTTTTTTCAACATACCGATTTTATTATGAATACTGCTTCTTTCTTTTGTTAAATCACTTCTCGAAATTTCTTTCATTTCATCCCATATTTTTATAAGCCCTTCAAAATTCCAATTGTATTTTTGATTGATATTTTCTTTTGAAAGGTCTGTTTTTATTTTGTTTATATACTCTTCTGCTATTTCATATACTTTATCAACCTTCACGCTAATTTCCTGTAAGTCATTAAAGATATGCAATATACAAAATGTATAGAACATAAATAACATATATGAATTTTTTTCTAATCCGTATCGCTTATATATATCATCTTTAGTGTAGGCGTAAATACTTCTTACACTTCGTGGAATAATACATATATAATTTTCCGATGGAGATTCATATAATGAAAGGTTGGCTTTTTCAGCAAATATTTCAACAATTTTTTTTACTTCTTCATCATTGAAATATATATGAATTAATTCTCTATTTTCCTCTTCTGAAATCTCTGTTTTTTCTATTAATTTTGTTATTATCTGTATTGCATTCTCTATGGATTCCATTTTCTCACCTTGATTTTTTAAATATGTATTCTGTAAATGTAAAATCTTCAATTGTTATTTCCTCTTCAAGGGGTATAATATGTATTTTTTTAAATTCAAATATTTCGTTGAAATCTTTTAAAGCTTTTTTAAATAACGGCTCTCTGGTAATATTTATTGTCTTTAGCTGGTGCATATATAAGACTGTATCCAGGATAATTTTATTTGGTTTTTCTATAATCTGACTTAAATATATTTTATTTTCGACCTCTTTTAAAGCTTTTAATAATTTTTTTAGAAAAGAAATTTGCATTTCTTCTATCATTTTTTGTTCGTCTATATTTTCTACTTCATTTTCATCTAAAATTATACTGCTCTTTTGATTATGTTCATATGAATTATTAAAGAATACATTAAAGGCTATGCTTTTTTTTGGTTTTAATGATGAAAATATGTATATTGAAAAAGGATTTAATTCTTTGTATAAAAATAATTTATCAAGGTATTTCTTTTCAATATTTATTTCATTTATTATATGTTCCCAGAAGTTCTTTTCACCAGCTCTCATGATTTCCGTTGTTATCTGTTGATACTTTGTAAGCAATCTGGAATGCATTTCCCTTGATTCTAATAATATTTTCTTTATATAATTCAGATTTTTTGCTTTTTCTTCTGATAAAGTATCAAGATTGTATTCATCAATTAAAAAGAATATCCTGTCAAATATTTGTTTTTCATTTTGTAATTGATTTAGAGTAAAATCATACGTTTCCTCTATTTTTTTAAATTCCACTCTCCATGGAGCTCTGCGGATTTCATATATTAATTTTTCAATATTTTCCAGCTCTGATGAAACCACTAATTTCAATTTTTCAGCTGAGTTTCTTGCATTTATAAATGTTCCTTTTCTAAATTGTTCTTGAAGAAATAATAATTCCATGGTTATCTGTAGCTCTTTATAAACTTCCAGTGTTTTAAGCATAAAATCCTTGCCTGACTTTGTTAAAGAAACCACCGTTTTTATTCCGCTAATATCCCTTTTGGGAAGTATATCAAGAAAGTTATATTTTATTTTTTTCTCTATTCCCTCTACATAATCATAATATTGAAAAGACAAACCATTAAAACCATTTTCAAAGATTAGTCTTTCAAATATTTCCTTTAATAGATCCTCAGATATTTTATTATCTATATTTTTCATATTTTCTATTATAGATTTAACTTCAACCTCTTTTTCACCTTCAAGTGTTTTATTAAATATATATATTAGCATGAGTATTCCAATTGAGAAAGAACGTGAAGGAGAAATTTTTTTAAAGGATGTGAGATTTCTATATAATGCTGCAAATTCTCCAATTGTAAAAACTCTTTCATGAAATGTTTTAAACACTTTCACTCACCAGCTTTTTTAATAACTGATAATTAATTGCTTCCTGAGGAATATTCTTCCCTTCTCTTATTATATTTAATAACTCTTTTATAAGGTTATTTTCACTTTTTATACTGAACTTTCTTTCCTTGCTTTTTTTAGATTTTTGATTAAGCATAGCTTTATATCCCTTTTCCCAGGGGATAATATGATGTTTATTATATCTTTCTATTAATTTGTTTAGAATAAATATACCATCATAATCTATATCTCCCCAATAATAAAAAATGGTATTAACAGGCACATATTCATATATAAATTCAAAACTGCGTAAAATCTTTTTTCCTTCGCCAAATATAACTGCATCAAAAGGATTTATTCCTTCTTGGTGTAAAAGATAAAAATTATAAAATGGTGTTTGATTTTCTGATATTAAAACCTTTTTTATATTGTTATTAAATGCAAATATATAAAATGGTTCTCTTGAATCAAAGGTATATAAATCTTCTTTTATGTTTATTTTTATGTTTCTTAATACATTTAGTACTTCTCTATCCCTTTCAAATGCCTTTTCATTATCAAATATTTCATAGGCCCTTTCACGCATAGCAACATACTTTTTATCACCGTTTTTCAAGTAATTATCTATCTTCAAAATAATTTCTCTATCTTTTTGATACTCATTTATATGGTTTAAATAATAATCTATATTTATTTTAGGATGTAATAAAAAGAGTTCGTCTTTTTTATTATTTATATTTATACGATATTTGGCCGGTAATGAGGGATATCTTCCATTTTCTTTTTTATTTTTTACAGGTATTAGAATTCCTTTATTCATTAAATTTGTTATTTTTTTATATATTTCTTCATATTCATTATTTGAAATTTTTTCCAGTTCTTCATAGGTGATATATTTCTTTTTATATGATTCAAGATATTTTTTTAAATTCATATTTTCACCATTCCACATAATACCCTTTTTCAAATGTTTCTTTATGTTCTTTTCTGGCTATTTTTAATATGTTATTAGAAACAACCTTATTTTTTACAAGGACAAGGCTATAATTATAATTAAAATATCTGGATATATTCATGTCATTATGTGCCGTAAAGGTGATGAATTGTGCATTATTCTTTTTCATGAGTATCATTAATGGTGAAAGTATATGTTCTGAACTTGCCTTTCCAAATGGATTATCTGATATAACAACCATATTTCCGCCAATATTATTTTTTAATACTTTTACAATTGATATGTATATTGAAAAAAATGCAAAGAACTTTTCTCCACCAGACCAGGCTGATACATTTTCAAGAAAATACCATCGTGGATTTTCAAATGTTTTATCCGGTTTTAATATTTTAATCTTTATCGGTCCATTATTAACCACTTTTAAGAGATTAAAAATTGAAAAACTAATATTTATATACTTCGTTATCTCCTCTTCGCTTTTAAACTTTTCGTTGTTTTTATCTGTGATATGCTTTATTATTTCATCTATATACTCTGAAATTTTTGAATATGCTTCTTCTTCGTTATATTTATTAAATATTATTTTTATTGTTTCAATTTTTCTATCTTCAACATATATTTCTGAATATTTTGAGAGTTTTTTTAATGCTGACATGTATATTGAAACTTCACTCAGAATATTTTTTATCATCTCATTTTTAAATCGCATGGCTTTTTCTTTATAACTTTTTAATGTGTTAATTTTCTTTTCTATTAAATCTTTTACTGTTATATAGAGATTTTTAGCGGTTTCATAGTTAAATTGAAAATCATTTCTTTCATACAAAAATCCCATATTTACTATTAAATCAAATCCTTCTTCTGAAATTAATAATTTCATTTTCTGCCAACCATCTGATATCTCTTCCCTTTTCTTCTTTTCGGTATTTTCCAGATCTTTTAATTCCTGAAAAACTGCTATAAAATTATTATGCAAATGTTCTTTTTGAAATACTGATAAATTTGTTATTATCTGTTTTCCAGGGAATTCATATGGTTGAAGTAATTTTTCTTCATCATTTATATTCATTTCCAGGCGCTCTATATTTTTTTCAAGCGCGTTTATTTGATTTTCAATTACTGATAAATTTTCTTTTTTGTCGGATAATTCTTTTTCAAATTTTTCTTTTAAAATAATATATTTTTCTTCAGGAATTTCTTCTACTTCAAAATTGGTTATATCCTTTTTCAACAATTTTATTTCGGCTTCAATTTTTCCAATTTCTCTATTGAATTCACCTATTTCATTTCTATAACGCCTAATATTACTTCGATAATAACTTTCATCTTTTAATTCTGCATTTTTAAGATTTTCAAGTGTTTCCAATTCATATTTATAGCGTTTTATTTTCTGTAATTTATTATTGAGCTTTTTCTGTAATTTTTCTTTCCTTTTATATAATTCTTTTGTATCAATTTGCTGTATAAGATATTCATAGCGTGAAGACAATTCATAAATATCTTCGTTTTCATATTTCCATATTCCCTTTTCATATATATTTAAATATGATTTATATTCAGACTTTTTTAAAAATGTTTCATCTTTTTCTGCACTGATGTATCTCTTTTCTTCTTTAAGTTTTTCCAGCTCTTTGTTTAATTCCAATAATTTGAGATCTATAGATTCTTTTTCTCTATATAATTTTTTATTGAATTCATTTATCTGGAATATATCTATTCCAAATCGGTCATTTAATGTGTTTCGAATATCTCTAATTTTCATCTGTTTTTCCAGTAACTGATTTAACTTATTTGATATCTCTTTTATTTCCGTTTCTAATCTGGATTTTTCATTGATAAGTTCTGCTTTTTCAGAATTTAATTTTGAAATCTTTAATAGGATATTATCTTTATCTTTTTCTAAAACCTTTATTCTTTCTTGAAATTCATTATCTTTTTCAATATCATTTTTTCCATATAGATTTTCAAATTTAATTACAATATCCTGATATTCTTTTATACGATTGTATTCTTCGGATATACTTTCCAGTTCTTTTTCTAATTTTTCTTTATCTGTTTTATATCTCTCATATAATTCTTCAATAGAAATTTCACCAGAAACAAATTTATGATAATCATTCATAATTATCTGAATTCCAGAATTATAAATACTATCATTTATTTCATAATTTGCAAGATTTTCCCTATTTTGTATAAAAATTATGTCATTTGAAAATCTATATTTTCTAAGTTTTTCAGATAATTTTTTTATATCCTTTTTTTCCACTATAATAGAATTTAACAATATTGGATTTTTGTGTTCTATTCCATCTCTTAATAATTTATATCCTGTTGTATAATCATAAAAATTTTTCTCCTGAAGATAATTATCAAGTTTTTCTATAGATTCCGGTATTGGAATATAATTATCTCTTTTAATTCTATCCATTAAAATATCTATAGCTGTTATTTTTTTTGAAATTGATTCTTTTTCAATAAGCAACTTTTTTGAATTTTCTAAAATCTCTATATATAACACTTTAAAAGTTTTTACTCCATACAGTTTTTTTAGAGCATCAATATCATTATATAACTCCTTAAACTTTTCATATTCATCTTTTAATTCTTTTATTTTTTCGACTAAGTTTTCTTTTTTACTTGTATTACCTATTAAATCATTATCAATGGTTTTTATATTGATGTTTATTTCACTAATCTTTTCCTGAATAACATTTACTTTATTCTTTATCTCTTCTATTTGAATATCAAGTGTTTTTATCTTTTTAATTTCAATTATTTTATTTATCTCGGATAGCTTTCTTTCAAGGTATTTTATATCATTAACAAGTGTTTTGATTCTATTATTTTTTTCAGATATGATTTTTATAACTTTATCTCGTCTAACTTCAAGTTTATATATATTTGATTCCAGATCCCTTAATTTTTTATTTAATTCTTTTATTTGCATATCATAATAATCATATAATTTTGAAGATACCTTTTTTATTTCTCTTTTTAAATCTTTATTTGAACTCTTATTTTTTATTTCTTCATCAATAACATTTATCTCATTTTCTAATTCACAATATTCGAGATACTCATCCAACGCTTTTTTTAAGGATATTTTTTCTTCCTCTTCTTCAATTAACCTTTCATATTCGTATTTTGAATCTTCAATTTTTTTAAGTTTTTTCTCATTATTTTTTAATTGATATAATAAATAACCGTTTTTTATATTTTCAATTTTATGATAAATAAAATTTATTTCATTTTGAAGATTTTCAAAAATAGCCGTGTTTTTCACATACTCTTCTTTATATTCTTCTTTTTGAATTTTTAATAATCTATTTATTTCAAATAATGTATATATCTTTTTATTAATTTCAATCTGCGTTTGATATAATTTTTCCAGTTTTTCTACCTGCACTTTAAATAGATTTTCTACCCTTTTACTATCTTCAATCTGTTTTTCCCATATTGGTAGATTTTTAATATTGTCAATTTGTTTTTTGAAAGCTTCAGCAATTTCATTATTTGATTTCTTTCTTTTCAAAGAATACGTAATATTCGGTATAATAAATTGAGAAAGTAGTTTTTCTGTACTTTTCCTTGCTCCAGAGGATATAAACTCCGATACCCCACCTTCGATACGATTGGTACGTGCCATCATTTCCCATTCACTTTTAAATATTCTATATGTTTCAAGATATTTTCTATATTCACTTTTTAAGGTTTCACCGAATATTCTTATGTTATATACTTTCTTATTTCTTTCAAGGTATTCACGAAATTCATTATATTCTACAACTTCACCATTTTCTTTTACATATTCTATATCCTTTAATGTATAATCATATGGAATTTCTATAGTGTAATTATAATAATTTATCCTTTCCGCCTTTTTAGCAACAAACCCTGTAATTAGTTTCTTATTGTTATCGAGTATATGACATAATGTTATATGTGCTGTTCCCTCAATATCCTTTAGCATTGTCTCAAAGGTTCTACCCTCTGCAGAGATTTGTCCAGGAATAATTGTTTGGAATAACAATGAAATAATAAAGGTTTTACCAGAACCATTAGCTATTATAATATTGGTATTTTTTCCAGACATTTCAATATATAGATCATTTATTTTCTTTGTTTTATTATCATAATCAACATTAATTATTCTAAAACTATCTATTTTAGGCATATTAATCTTCTCCCAGATTTATATATTAAATTAGTTTTCAATTATCAATACATTATATTTCAATATCGACATCGCCACCATGTCGCTTTATTTTTAACATTATATCATTTAACGATTTTTTTAATGCAAATATGTTATGTTCATTATCAAAGTACGTAAATACAATCTTTAGAGGTTTTATTATTAGAAGCCCATCAACTACCTTATTTATCTTTTCAAGAACTCTCCCGCTTATTGGTTTTTTTATATATATCTTTAAAACTCCATCTATATTGTAAACTTCAACTATATCTTCTTCATCCTGTTTTTTGTACAAATTCCTTATTTTAGAAACTTTATTTGGTGAAATAAAGATTTTATTAAGTGCTTTTCTTAATTTTTCTTCGGTGATTGGTTTTATGATAAAATAATCAGCACCGAAATTTAAAGCATCAAAAATTTCTTTTTTATTATTTGTAACACTAATAATTATTACTTTTGAATCCGGGAAATTTTTTTTAAGTTTTTTTAATGCATCTAATCCATTGCTCTTTTTCAAAACCAGATCCAGGGTTATTATATCCGGTTGTAACTTTTGATACAAATTAACTAAATTATTACTATCTTCTAATTCGCCAATTACTGTATGGCCAAGACTTTCAATAATTTTCTTTAAGTCTTTTCTTACAACTATATTATCTTCAACAATTAATATTTTGGCCATATATATTCAATCACCTCTATTAAAAATTTTCAGGAAGTATAAACTCAAATGTAGTCCCTTTATTTTCTTCTGAGTAAACCAGTATTTTACCATTAAGTTTTTCAATTTCTTCTTTTACTGCAGATAAACCAACACCTTTACCTCCATATTCATCAGGATTTTCTTTCGTTGTAATTCCATCTCTAAATATAAGATTTAGTATATCTTTTTCTTTTATATTTTCTTTCTCAGCCTTCTCTTTTAATTTTTGCTTATCAATACCTTTACCATCATCGGAAATTTTTATATGTATTTCATTATTTTCAGTATAAACTTTACAATATATATTCCCACCGTAAGATTTTCCTAATATTGAACGTTCCTGTGGATATTCAATCCCATGAACTATTATATTTCTAAATATGTGAATAAGTGATTTATTGAAATTGTAAAATATTTCTGGATCAAAAAGTATATTATCATCAACTTCAACTATAAAATTATCTATTTTCTTTTCAAATTTTTCAGCAAGATCTATAGTATAGTTTTTATACATATTAAAAAGATTGTTGAAATCTTTATAATATAATCTTTTTAATTCTTTTAATATATATTCTGCCTGATCTTCTGGAATACTCTTTTGTACATATTCTTCTAAGGAAAGTATCTTCTTTTTATCAACCCAGATCATCTCATTATTTAGAAATTCTTTACCCAATACTTTTTTTATTAGATCCAGTTCATACATTAAATATGTATCCATTTTTTTCTTTTTAATAAAAGATATTATTTCAGCTTTACTCTTGATGTTTGATTCTTTTAATATATTTATCTCATTTTCAAGTTTATCCAATTCTTTACCAAATTTCAACATATTCCATTGTAAAAATATTCCTTTATATGTATGAATTTTTCTATAAAATTCTGATATAAATTTTTCAATGGTATATAATTCTATATCTTCATATATTTTAGAAGTAACATATTGAAGATAATCGTCTATGTATTTTTTTACTAAATCTTTATATATTATCACATTTAATAACATTTTATTGTTATTTTTTTCTATTTCGAGATTTTTTTCCAGCTGTTTTTTTTCAGTTATGTCTTTTATTATACACATAATTCTTTTTTCAGAATTCATATATATAATCTTATATCTAACCTTTAAAATTTTATCTTTTCTTTTTATTTCCTGCGGTAAAAGTTCTAAATAAACATCTTCCTTTTCCGAATCTTCAAAAATATGTTCAAAAATTCTTTTTTCTATGTCATAATCCTTTTCAAAGAGTAACTCGAATATATTTTTTTTTGAAATATCTTCCATGTTAAAAATATTCAAACATTCGTGACTATATTCATTGTAAACTAAAAAATCCTTCCCAAATGCAAGAAATCCTTCTTCTGAATTATCCAGAAGTAATTTCAGATGCGTTTTGGTTTCATTAAGTAATCTATGATTAATATCGCTTATTTTTGAAATTTTTTGTGTTTGTTTTAATAAGCGTTTATAACTCTTTATTAGATCATTATAATGTGATTTTAATTCTTCGTATGAAATATCTTTTTTGATAAATTCTTCATGTTCTTTTAAGTTATTAATTTCATTAAAAAAGATATTTTCAGACATATTTTTCATAATGTCACCTCAAGAGTTTTACTTTTTTATCATTTCAAATGGAATATTTAAATCCTCCATAAAATTTTCTGCAATTTCATATGAAAATTCATTATCTTCATCATAATACCAGTTTATTTTTATTTTTTTATTTTCTTCATAAGCTTCTTCAAGTATATCTAATATAAACATTATAGATTTTGTGCTGCTTGTATTTAAATAACTAATTTCAAATTCAAAAATTACTTCTTCATCAGAAATTTCATTAAAAAAATCTTCTAACCATTTAAATATTGGATTATAAAATTCAAAAGAATTTTCCGGATAAGATTCACCACGTATAGATAATTTCCTTTTTTCTGGATCAAAATTTATTTCAGGTGTAGATTTTGTTGGTTTAATATATAATTTTTCCATTATTGTCCCTCCTATATTTTTACTATTAGTATGAAATAATAAAAATTATTTTCAAGTTTTATGAATTCATACTCTAATTTTCCTTTTGAATGTCTTGCCATTTCCAAAAAACCCAATCCAGCCCCACCAGTATTACTATTTATACTCTCGCGTAATTTCTTTTTATATAATTTTTTTATTTCAGACTTTTCAAGAGAATTAATCTCATCCAATCTTTTTTTTACTCCATTTATATGCTCTTCTCTTATTGCATTTCCTGAACAAATAAAATAATTTTCACCATCTTTACCTACTAATAAAATAGAATCAAGATGAACTTTATTAATATCCTCTTTTGAAAGAATACGTTCATAGTTTTTTATATTCTGGCTTTGTTCAATAAATACTGAGAAAACATTATTTGATCCTACACTCAGATCAGGATCATTTTTTAAATGTTCTCGTAACGCACTTCCAATTTCTTCTATAATACCCTGCGAAAAAGGTCCTATAAAACTAATTATTACATTATTTTCTGTAATTTTGTTTTTCAATTCTAAAATCTTTTTTGGATTCAATTCTCTCCCCCCTAAATAATTAAGAAATCATATTTCTCCCATTTTCTTTAGATTTATATAAAGCTTTGTCTGCCAATTCAATAACCTCATCTATACTCAAACCCTTTTTATATTCTTCAACTCCAAAGCTAGCTGTTAAATTAATCTTTTTCAGAAATTTATCCTGCAAAATTTTTCTTTTTAGTTTTTCAGCAACTTTATGTGCTTCAAATTTATTTGTTTCCGGCAAAAGGATAATAAATTCATCTCCGCCCCATCTAAAAACATAATCAATTTTTCTTAAATTTTGAATCAAAAGCTTTGAAAACGCTACTAAAACTTCGTCTCCAAAGTTATGACCATAGGTATCATTAATATTTTTAAAATAATCAATATCACACAAAACTAATGAAAAAATACGATTATACCTTTTAGCATATTCTATCTCCTGAGAGATTACTTTATCAAATTTTAATCGATTATATAAATTTGTCAATTTATCTCTTTCAGATAAATTTTTCAATTTTTTATTTGAAATTAATAGCTCATCTTTTAGTTTGTGTAAATAGTTTCCCTGAATATCAGAAATATTGGTTATCTTTACAACCTCTTTTAGTAATTTTTCATATTTTTCAATTAGATATTTATATTCCTCTTTTAATTTCTCAAAAGTTATTTGTTCATCTTTTAGTATTTGTTTAGCGTGATTTAATATTTCCATTTCTATTTTAAAATTTTTTTCTAAAATAATATCACCTCAATTTAAACCCTAAAATGGTTATATCATCTCGCTGTTCTTCTCCATTCATATGTTCATATAATGCTTTTTGTAATATTTCCTTTTGTTTTTCCATTGGATATATTTGTATTTCACGAAGCAACTGTATAAATTTCTTTCTTCCAAATCTCTTATTTTGTGGATCATTTTGATCTTCAAATCCATCAGTTGCTAGATAAAAATTCATATTTTTTTCTATATCTATCGATATCTCTTCAAAATCATAATGTGTTTTTGATCTTTTATATCCTATTCCAATATTTTTCCCTTTTATTCTTGTTACTTCTCCATTATTAGTATAATATAAAGATATCCCGGCACCGGCATATAATAATCTGTTTTCATCAGGAATTATATGACAGATACCAATTTCTAAACCATCGTCCATTCTAAAATCCTTTTTATTTGAATTTAATGTTTTTTTAAATATGAGATTTAATCTATTAAGTATTTCTGAAAGGGATAAATGATTAAAATCTTCTGTTATTCTATTTAAAATGGAATTTACTGTCATTGTCATCAATGCACCTGGAACTCCATGTCCAGTACAATCAACTATTGCAAGATAATATGATCCGTCATCATTTTGTTTAAACCAATAAAAATCGCCACCAACACCATTTGCTGGATTCCAGAAAACAAAAATATCTTCAAAATAATTTTTTAAACTATTTTCAGATGGAAGAATTGAATTTTGAATATGCCTGGCATAATTTATACTATCAGTTAATTTTCTATTAGTTTTTTCAAGAACTTTATTCTTTTCTTCAAGAGTCTTTTTTAATTTTAAATTAGAATATACTATATTTTGAATATATAAGAATGCTATTAATAATGTCAATAGAACTACTGAATACAAACTCACACCCTTTATAACAGGCGAAGTAATTTCCGAAGCTTCAACCATTGTAATAACATACCATCCTGTTGAAGGCAATCTTGTGTAGGCAATATAATATTTTTTCGAATTAAAAGTTGATTTAATAATTCCATTATTTCCTTTAAATTCACTTAAATCATTAAATAATTTTTTATTTATATATTCAAGATCTTTATGTAAGATAACCATTCCATCTTTATTTATTACAAAAGATTGTCCTGTTTTATAGCTTAATTCACTGTTAATAAGATTTACAAAATCTTTTATTGAACAATCGGCAGAAAGGACACCTACAACTTCTCCATCTTTTATCAGAGCCTTTCCTGTTGAAATTAACCATTGTTTGCTTGTATATTCTCTATATGGTGTTCCAATATACACCGAATTCGGATCTTTAAGACCTTCTGTATACCACGGCCTTATAGTTGGATCATAGTCTTCAGGAACTTCCCAATTATCAATGATTATTTTTTTATTTTTGTATCCAGTATATATAAACTCAATATTTTTATTTGCGTTTCTATAATTTCTTAATGTTTCCAAAACTTTTTTCTCACTTTCCTTAGAAAAACCGCCATTAATAAAATCTTTATCATTGGCAAATGTTTCAATGATATGTATTAATTCAGTAAAGTAATCATCAATAAATGTTGAGATTACAGAATTTTCACTTTTAATATAATCCTGTGATTTATTTAAATTTGTATTATAATAATATACAGCAGAAATAACGCTGATAGTTGTAATAATTATAAATGAAATAATCAAAGCTAAACTAAGCAGTCTATTTTTTTTAAAATCACTTATAGCCATCATTCACCTCTCGATAACAAAATATTATAATATCATTATATCAAAAAAAATAGGAATTGTAAATTCAAGAAAATCATACTGTTTTTTTATTTTTGAAAAGAGTCTTTTTAACAGTATAAATTACAAATATACACAATAAGAGTTAGTTATTAAGTGTATAATCTAGTATAATTGATTATACACTTAATTTTTTATATTGAAAAATTTTTCAATAAAGGTTATAATGGAGATGAAATTGAATTTTTGGAGTGATCAGGTTGCATTATTGGTTAGCTGTAGTCTCAGCATTTTCATCATCTATAACGTCTGTATTAGGTAAATTTTCCTATACTTTAGGTGCTACTGTTACGCAAATCCTATTTTTAAGATTCTTTTTTTCTTTTTTAATTGCTCTTGTTTTATTTATGGGGTTTGGGTATAAGTTTAAATTTAAAAAATTTTTTATTTTTGGCAGTTTAGGAATTGTTAATTATGGAATAGCTGCCTATTCATTTTTTTTGGGACTTCAATATCTAAGCCCAGCTTATGCAACTGTAGTATATTTCACCAACCCTATTTTTGTTTCTCTATTACAAACGAAAACTACTAATAGAAAGCTCAACTTTTATAATGCAGTTGCGGTAGGCTTATCTTTTGCAGGAGTTTTAATTGCCAATATGGGTGAAAAAGCATTTTTGCAAAATGAAAGCCTGATTTTTGGAACTATAATGGTTTTATTTGCTGCTTTTGTAAACGCTCTTTTTGTAGTTACTGTAAGTGAAAATATAAAAACAAAATATCCAAATCCTCTGGAAAATAGTTTTTACACTTTTTTAGGAACATTTATTTATTACTTTATTTTAATGTCAATTACCAACGGTTTTGAAACTTTAAGTTCCAAATTCTTATTATCAGGATTTTTATTGGCAGTTTTTGCAACATTTGTACCATTAACTTTAAATTATTTCGCACTTAAAAAATTACAATCTCACACTTTAGCCTTATTAATGCCTTTAGAATTAATTTTTGCTTCGGTTTTATCTGCAATTTTTTTATCAGAACAATTTAATGTTTTAAAAGTTTTAGGCTTTTTAATGGTTGCTTCTGCTCCAATTATAGACATTACCTCTATTGAATCACAGGAATCCAATTTTTAAATTAAAATAGATATAGGAGGTTGAATATGTTAAAAGAAATACTTTTCGATCAGGTTAAACCCGCATACGGCTGTACAGAACCTATTGCTGTTGCTTTGGCCGTTGCAGCTGCTAAAAAACATTTTGAAGGCGAAGTTGAAAGGATAGAAGTAGAACTTGATAAAAATACATATAAAAACGGTCTTGAAGTAAATATTCCTGGAACTCCATTTATAGGCTTAGAAATTGCAGCTGCATTATCTTACACATGTGGCGATGCAAGTTTAGGCCTTGAAGTTTTAAAGAATGTTAATCAGAAATGCATAGATGAATCGCATAAATATCTTGGAAAAGTAAAGATTAAGGTGAATAAGGATTTTAATGGTTTAAAGGTTAATTGTGTTTTAAGAGGAAAAAGCAATGTTCAGGTAATTATTGAAGGAAAACATGATAATATCGTTCACATAGAAAAAGACGGGACACCTATTTTAGATAAACCTTTTGAACCTGGTGGAACTTTACTTGATAAAATTAAGGATTATTCAATTGATGAAATTTTGGATTTTATTGAAGATTTTGATGAAGATATTAGAGAATTACTTGAAAAAGCAATTGAAATGAATACTGGTATTGCAGAAAGAGGTTTAAAAAATCCTCAAAATTTCGGAAATGTACTTGATTATGAACCGGTAAATATTGTTCAGGCTGCTGTTGATGCAAGAATGAGTGGTGAGTTAATGCCTGTAATGACTGTTGCAGGAAGTGGCAATCAAGGATTATCCTGTACATTACCTGTAATTGAAATTGGAAAAAAATATGATAATGAAAAAGTATTAAAAGCTATATTATTAAGCATGTTAGTGACTATCTATATAAAAGCATATACAGGAGTTTTAACTCCAATTTGTGGTGCAGGTTCTATTGCGCCAGCTGGTGCTGCTGCAGGTATAGTTTATCTAAAAGGAGGAAATCGTGATCAGATAAAAAACGCTATTAATAATGTTCTCTCTACATTATTTGGTTTAACCTGCGATGGAGCTAAAAAAGGCTGTGCGCTAAAAGCAGGAACTGGAAGTTTTACGGCACTTCAAAGTGCTCAACTTGCATTAAATAATATAAATATTCCGTGTGGTAACGGAATAGCTGCAGACGATGTTGAAGAAACTATTAAAAGAGTTGGAATTTTAACAACTTCTATTAAGAAGTTTGACGAAGATGTTTTAGATTTTATCGGAAAATGCTAATATAAAAGGCGAGTCCATATTAGGATTCGCCTTTTATAATTATATTTTATATTTTTCAAAAAATTCTTCTTCTGTCATTATTGGAATTCCAAATTTCTGTGCTTTTTGTAGTTTGCTTCCTGCATTTTTCCCAACTACCAAAAGGTTGAGCTTCTTAGTTACTGTATCTTTAAAAATACCTCCATTTTTTTCAATTAACTCTTTCAATTTACTTCTTGGCATTCTTTCCAATTCACCTGTTGCACATATTGTCATTCCAGAAAAGACACCTTCTGTATTTTCTTCTGTTTCATATGTTAGAGAAACTCCAGCTTCTTTTAATTCTTCTATAATTTCTTTTACATGTGGATCTTTAAAGAAATCATAAATCTGTTGTGCAATATCTTCTCCAATTCCTTCAATTGCAAGAAGTTCATCATAATTTGCATTCATAAGATTATCTATTGTTTTAAATTTTTTAGCAAGATCTTTTGCTATTTTTTTACCAACATTGGGAATTCCTATAGCATATAATACTCTATCTAATCCACTATTTTTTGAATTTTCAATTTGTTGAAGTATATTACTTATCATCTTTGGCCCAATTCCATGACCTAATGTTGCAAGTTTAAAATGGTCCAATTTGTACAAATCGGGTATTTTTTCAATTAATTTTGCTTCAACCATTCTGTCAATTAATTTTGGGCCAAGCCCCTGTATATTCATTGCATCTCTTGAAACCCAAACTTCAAGATTTCTTTTTAATTTTGCTTTACATAAAGGGTTTAAACATCTTATAGCTACTTCCTCAGGATTTAATTTCCCAACCTTTCCACCACATACTGGACATTCTTTTGGTTCTTCTATTGGAATTTCATTACCTGTTCTTTTTTCTGCGAGCACTGTAACAACTTGAGGAATAATTCCTCCTGCTTTTTCTATTTTTACATAATCCCCAATTCTTATATCTCTTTCTTTTATATATTCAAAATTATGCAAACTTGCCCTTTGAACAGTAGTGCCTTCTAAAAAAACAGGTTCAAATATGGCAACGGGAGTTATTACTCCAGTACTACCCACCTGATATTTTATGTCTTTTACTTTAGTTATAGCCTGTTCTGCAGGAAATTTAAATGCTATAGCCCACCTTGGAGAACGAGCGGTATTTCCAAGAATTTGTTGTTCTTCAAAACTATTAACTTTTATTACAACGCCATCTACATCATAATTTAACTTTGCTTTATTTTCTGTCCAATATTTCCAGTATTCGATAACTTCATTTATATTTTTAGCAAGTTTTGTATTTTCATTTATTTTAAATCCTAATTTTTTTAAATATTTTAAAGCATCAATTTGAGTTGTTATATTGTAATTTTCCGGTGAAATTATATAATATATATATGAATCAAGATGTCTTTTGGCAACTTCCGAGGTATCCAATAATTTAATTGTTCCAGCAGTTGCATTTCTCGGATTTGCAAATACTTGAAGACCTTCACTTTCCCTATATTCATTTATTTTCAAGAATTCTTTTTTGGGCATAAATATCTCGCCTCTAACTTCAATAGTTACATCTTCAGAAAGTTTTAAAGGAATACTTCTTATAGTTTTTACATTATCTGTTACATCGTCGCCTGAAATTCCGTTTCCCCTCGTTATAGCCTGAACTAAATATCCATTTTCATATTTTAAGGCTATTGATATACCGTCAATTTTTAATTCACAGGAATATTCGACATTTTCTTTGTTTAATAATCTTTTGACTCTATTATCAAAGTCTATTATTTCATTTTCATTATATGTGTTGTCAAGACTGAGCATTGGAATAGAATGCTGAACAGTTTTAAATTCACTGATAATTTTACCGCCAACCCTAAAAGAAGGTGAATCAGCTGTAATTATTTCAGGATATTTCTTTTCTATTTGAAGTAATTTTTTAAATAATTTATCATAATCCGTATCGCTTATAATAGGATTATTCAACACATAATATTGATAATTATGTTTTTCTATAACTTTTTTAAGTTCTTCATATTCCTTTTTTATGTCTTCTGGTATCATCTTTTTTCCTCCATACTTCATTAATGTTCGTCAATTATATTTATATTTTCTATTCCTTCTAAATATGCCAGTTGTTTCTGAAGTTTGGATAATACTTTTGGTTCAATCCCTTTGAATATAAAATACAACAAACCATCATTTTTTTGAGAAAAATCTACATTCTTTAAAATTAGATCTTCATTATTGTTTAATATATCAAGTATTCTTTTTATAGTTTTATTATCTTTTACAGTAATTTCAATAGTTGTTTCGTCTGTTAGGTGTTTTGAAAATTTATTAACGTATAGAATAATTAATGTTGCTATTAACGCCGAAAATCCTATAAAATATTCTCCTGCACCAAATGTCATTCCAATTGATGCTGCAACCCACAATGTAGCAGCTGTTGTAAGACCTTTTACTTTATTTCCATTCTTTAAGATAGTACCTGCTCCCAAAAAACCTATTCCCGAAACGATTTGAGCTGCTATTCTTCCAGGATCTCCCATTTTTGTTACCGGATCAAAAAATACATAGATTGAAAGTATTGTAAGAATACATGATCCGAGAGATAATAAAGCATGTGTTCTAATTCCTGCTGGTCTATTTATTTTTTCACGATTATATCCAATTGCTGCTCCGGCAATTGTTGCAAAGAATATTTTTAATATTACATCATATGTTAAAATCATTTATTCCACCTCTTCTATAACTACCATAGTTACAACGTAATGTTTTTCATGAGAAATAGATATATGTATATTCTTTTTGCCAAATTTTTTGAATAGATACTCTTTTGATTCTTCAATTATATAAGGCTTACCAATTTCATTATTTAAAATAGCAATTTTTTTTAATGGAATATATTCTCCAAATGCTTTAATAAGAGATTCTTTTAAAGAGAATCTCCCGGCAACAAATTCTTTTTTTCGTCGTTCTCCATTAAATTTTTCAAGGATTTCCAATTCTTTATCATGCAATACTTTTTTCTCTAAGCCTTGAGAAATTCTATCAATTTCAACGATATCAACACCTATTCCTTTGATCATTCAAATTCCATCCTTATTTCATCACCAGGATTAAGTTTTTCATTAAAACTGAATATTTCTTTGTTATTTATATATATTTTGTATTTTGTAAAATTTGATACATCAAAATCTATATGAGTAAATAAATCCAATAAACGTATTTCTTTTTCTCTTTTTTCTACTTTCAAATGCATATCATCATATACTTTACTGTTTATATTTACTCTCTTTTCTCTGTCCTTTACTATTATTTCTTCTAAAGGTAATTCTATTGGTGAGCCGTTTAAAACTATACTCATAACTTTTTCGGGATTAACATCTATAAAATCTTTTATTAATGGTACTTCTACCATTTGCGTATATAATTTATCGTTATCATATATTTCATCAAAATCATTCAATATTTCATTTTTTCTCATTAATACTTTACCAACAGGTATTTCATAAAATTTGTCATTGATAGAGAATTTTATTGTTTTTGATTTTAATTTGCTTTTTAATTCTTTTACAAGAGGATTCCTTATTTCAAATTTATCGCCATCATGAACAATATCTTCTAAATTTACTTCTTCATTGTTTTTATATACTCTGGGATAGATAGAATATAATTCGCCATCAATAAATATTTTATAAGGTTTTATAATCTCTTTCACAGTTGGATAATGAATCTTTCCATCTTGAGGTTTACCAACCTCCAATACATCACCAGGTTTAACAGGACTTTTTAAATCTGCTTCTTTTCCATTTATTTTTATAGGTGCTTCTTTACCTTTTTCTCCCGGCAAGAATTTTAATTCACCATTTATTTCATACGATATCGCAGGTGCCGGTTTTCCAACAATATCATTTATTCCAAATCCAGCCTGTAATAAAACCTGCATTACACTTAATTCTCCACCAACAAGCATCATATTTATTGGCTTATCATTTACTATAATTCTTGCAAAAACATTCCCTTCATTTTTATGTGCAACATATGCAATTCCAACAGGTGTAATAAATTCGCTTCCTTCAAGTGTTTCATCAGTTAAAAATTCAACATATTCTATATTTTTTATATCCTTTAAAGTAATTCTATTTCTGGAAAGGTTGAGTTTTAATGCAAGTTTATCAATAAATTGCGGTACTTTCCCTCCACCACCAACAACCATAACAGCTATTGGAGGTTTTCCATTTAATTCAAGTATTTTTTCTGCTATTTTTGAAGTTATTTCCTCAACTACAGGTTCGATAATTTCAAGAATTTTTTCTTTTGAAATTTCCTGTTCAAAATCAAGTATATCTTTGTATGTAAATACATCTTTTTCCTGATTATTTAATTCTCTTTTTAGTCGTTCTGCTGTTTTAAAATCCACTAATAATTCTTTTGAAATGGCTTCAGAAATTTCATCTCCTGCCATTGGAACCATACCATATCCGATTATTGTTCCATCTTTTGCTATTGCAATATCGCTTGTTCCAGCTCCTACATCAACCATGGCGATATTTAATGTTCTTAAATCTTCCGGAACAATTAGATTCATAGCTGCTATAGGTTCAAGAGTAATGTGAACTGGCTCTAAATCATTTAATTCTAAAACGGCAAGCATTGCATCAACAACATTTTTAGGCAAAAATGCTGCAATAACCTTTGCCTTTGCTTTTTCACCTTTTTGTCCTTCTAATTTTTTTATCCATTCTCCATCTATTTCATAATATAATACAGAATAACCTACGCAATAGAAATTTTTTTCTATTTCTAAATTTTTAACTGCATCTTTTACTGCTTCCAATTCCAATGTCTTAACGGTATTATAATCAATATAATTCATGTTAGAAATTTCCATTTCATATTCGCCTATTGTTGTTACTAAAAACCTTCCTGCAAGAGCAACGGCTACATTTTTTATTTTGGATTCATCATCTATGTTTTCTTTTAATTGTTTAATTATCTTTTCAACACCTTTTGAAACCTTTGTAACATCATGTATTTGTCCATCAAGCATTGCACGATTTTCATGTTCTTTTACAGCAAAATTTTCTATAATAATTTCTCCATCTTCTGTCATTTCTGATATTATTCCAACTATAAAGCGTGTTCCTATATCAAGAGCAAACATTTTTACACCTCCACGTAGGTAACTCCTGTACCCCCTTCATTATCATTTCCTAATCTGAAAGATTTTATTCTCCTATTTTTTCTTAGATATGCCCAGATTCCCATTGCAAGTTTTCCGGTACCTTTCCCGTGAATAATATATCCACCTTTCATATTAGAGGCTATTAAATCTGATATGAATTTTTCTATTTCTGGAATTGCGTCTTCTACTGTATAACCTCTAATATCAATTTCATTTTTTATAGGTTTTAATACCGGAATATGCATAGAATTTTTTTGATTTTTATTTTTTTCGTCTTTACTTTTTTCTAATTTGATTTCATCTGGAGAAACAGTCAATTCAAATGGTTTTTCAATAAATTTTACCTGTATTTTATCTTTTAAAATTTTTATTACCTTTGCCTTTTCACCACTGATTAATACTATATCTCCTATATTTATATTATTTTCATTCTTTTTATTATTGTTTTTTATCTTAGTTTTTTCTAATTCTCTTTTTTTCTTTTCAATTTTTTTATTTAAATCCTTAATTTTGTCTATATTCTTTTCGTTTTTCAATATGGAAATATAATTTTCTACATCTTTTTTTAGATTTTTTAGATATTCCTTATACTCTTTTATTTCTTCATCAATTTTTTCTAATTCTCTTTTCTTAATTATTTCCAATTGTTCTTCAAGATTTCTTTGAAGTTGTATAACTTCTTTATGCTTTTGTTTATGTAATTCTTTTTCTTTTTCTAATTCTTCATATATTTGCGAAAGATTTTCTATTATTTTTTCATCATATACCTGTTCTTTACTTAAAAAGTTGTTGGCTTTAACCAATACATCATGAGGAAGCCCAAGACGTTCTGCAATATCAATTGCATGTGATGCACCTGGGACACCTATTAATAACCTGTACGTTGGAGATAATGTATTTTTATCAAATCCCATAGAAGCCGATAATAATCTTTCATTTTCTATAGAGTACATTTTTACTGCGGATAAATGTGAAGTAATAAAAAATGTGCTGTTTAATTCGAAAAGTTTTTCTATTATGGCTATTGCTAAAGCGGATCCCTCAATAGGATCGGTTCCCGTGCCAAGTTCATCAATTAATACCAATGTTTTTTCATGTGCATTATCCAATATATTTTTTATATTTTTCAAATGCGAAGAAAAAGTACTCAATGTTTGTTCAATACTTTGTTCATCACCAATATCAGTAAAAATATTTGTTATATATGGGATATTCGCCATTTCCGCAGGTACTGGATATACAGCATGAGAAAATACAACGCTTATCCCTACAGATTTTAAAACTACAGTTTTTCCGCCTGTATTTGGCCCTGTAATAATCATTCCAGACTTATCTTTAGGTAATTTTAGAGTTACTGGAACTACCTTTTCTTTTTCTATTAAAGGATGTCTTATATCGGAAAGATATATATACTTTTTATTTTTCTCTGGTTTTGAAAATACATATCTATTTTCTTTAGCGTATTTTATTCTAGCCTGTAATGAATCAATATACTCAACTATACTTATAGTTTTTTTTACTTTGGGAAGTATTTTTACAAGTTTAAGGTATATTTCACCTAAAATCCTTGATATTTCTGCTTTTTCCTGAGCAAATAAATCAGAAAGTTCAGCATTGAGTTTTCCTACTTCATACGGTTCAATATATACCGAAACTCCTCTATCTGAATATGCAATAATAGAACCATTTATTTTATTTTTATATTCACTTCTTATAACTATGCAATATCTATTATTTTTTACAGTAGGCTGTTGAATACTTACATATTTTTGATATTTTCCTATTATTCTTCTTAAAGTTACAGAAATGCTTTTTTTATTATTTTCTATTCTTTTTCTTATTCGTCTCAATAAATCGCTTGCGGAATCTTTTACATTCCCATCTTCATCAATAGCTTTATATACAATATCAATAAAATTATCTGTTTCAGGAATAGAAAATATTAAATCCTGTAAATGAGTATATTTAATAAGATTTTTTCTATTTTCTTTATATAAATTTTGTGTCTGAGAAAGAAAATCAGCAATTCTTTTATATTCAATTGGATCTAAATATGTACCATTTTCAACTTTTTTTATTTCATCATATATTATAGGGATTCCGCGAATATCAAATTCACCGTATTCATATATATAATTATTAATCTCATCTATTATTTTGTATTCTTCTTCAATTTTTTCATAATCTTGGAAATATTCAAACTCTTCAAGTATATATCTTTTTCCATATTTTGAAGAGGCTTTTGAGGATATTAAATTTAGTATTTTATCTATTTCAAGATCTTTATATGTTTTGGAATTCATATTTTATTAAAAAGACACCTCCAGAGCTATATTAAGAGGAAAATAATTGATAGTTGCCATTTTATTATCAGTAGAGAAATATCTTGACTCGTATCCACCCAATAACATAATATTGAAATTAGAAAATTCATATGACAATCCAAGATTAATGTTTATTATTGTAGAAAGAGTTTTAAACTCATCTTCTGTATGCATTCCACCAACTGCTAATACATTGAATTTTGTATTAAATAAAAAATCGGTGTTATATGTTGTAATTATCCCGATTTCATAACCAGTATCTTCTATAATTGCATTTAAATCTTTTAATTGTGTTTGTGATATATTATCATAAACTGTATAACCAAAATATGGACCAAATGACATTTCTGGAGAATCTTCTGCTGGAAAGAGCAAACCTATTCTAACTGTATAATAATCAAAGTTTTTAAATGTATCATCCCAACCAGCTATATCAATAGATGTAGAAGATGCAGTAATTCCATATGTTCCCATAACAGCTATGTTAATAGTAAAAGCAGTAATGGCAACAACAAATATAGAAATCAATAATAAAACTTTTTTCACTTTCAACGCCCCTTTCATTTTGTTTTATGGGTAATTCCTATTTTTTCTCTTAAATACCCTGGTTTTACTATATATTCATCTAATAATTCTTTTCTTGTTCCCTGAGGAATAAATTCATCGTTAGCTCCTAATTCTACTAATGAATCTATATTTATTTTATTCTTTATAATATATGTTTTTATTTCTTCATTAAATCCGCCTTTTATCGCATTCTCCTCTACAATAAAAATATTTGTATTATCCTTTATATATTCTTTTAAAATCCCTTCATCAATTGGTTTAACGCTTCTAACACCAATAATTGTTGCATTAAGTTCATCCCATAATTCTTTATATTCTTCAATTAATTGTCCAACAACAAAAACAATATTTTCTTTTGATTCTTCTTTTATTACTTTCCATTTTTCATCCACTAATTCTAAATTATTTATTATATCTTTTATATCTATATATTCTCCACCTCTTGGAAATCTTATAAATGTAGGTTTTTCTAGATCGTTTTCCAATACGGTATATAGCATATTAGCTAAATCCTGGGCATTTAATGGTGTCAATATTTCAATATCTGGCACCAATCTCAAATAAGATATATCAAATACACCATGATGAGTTGGTCCGTCTTCTCCAACGATACCAGCTCTATCGAGCAAATATAATACAGGAATTTTTTGTAAAGCTATATCATGAATAATTGAGTCAAATGCTCTTTGCATAAATGATGAATATATATCAACAATTGCGAATGTCCCTGCAAGTCTCGTCGCTCCTGCAGCTGTAACTATTGATGGTTCTGTAATTCCCATATCAATAACCTTTTCAGGATATCGGGACTTTAAAATATTTAACCCTGTTCCTTCCTCCATAGCAGCGGTAAAGGAAACAAAATTATATTTCTCACCTAATTCTTTAAGAACATTACCAACTACCTTACTATAAGAAAGTTTTTCTGATTTTTTATTGCTCACTCCATGATATTTTGTTGGATTTTCTTCAGCAAAGTCCATTCCTTTACCTTTAATGGTTTTTAAATGTAAAATACATGGACCATCATCATAATTTTTTATAAATCTAAGATATTTTTCAAGGGATTTTATATCGTGCCCGTCTACTGGACCATAATATTTTATTCCCATACCTTCAAATATACTCATTGCTTCATTATATACTGTATGTTTAATACCATCACGTATTTTTTTCAATGTGTGTTCAATATCCTGACCAACTTCTGAACTTTCAAGAGTATCTTTTATTTTTTCCTTTATTGCATAATAATCATTTGATAATCTTACTTTATTTAAAATTTTTGCAATAGCTCCAACATTTTCTGAAATAGACATTTCATTATTAACAAGTATTATTTTTATTTTAGAATGAAGTGATTTTAACTGATTTAATGATTCAAGTACCATACCACTGGTAAATGCACCATCACCAATAATAGCGATAATATTCTTATCAATATTTTGATTTTTAAACCCTATTTCATATCCCAAAGCAGCAGAAATAGAAGTGCCAGCATGCCCAGCACCAAAATAATCATATTCACTTTCGAATATATTTGTAAATCCACTAATTCCATTTTTCTGTCTTAATGTTTTAAATGCTTCCCATCTTCCAGTTAGTAATTTATGTATATATGCTTGATGACTTGTATCCCAGATAACAATATCCTCTTTCGGGTCAAAAATTCTATATAGTGCAAGGGTTAATTCAACCACTCCAAGATTTGAGGCAAGATGTCCTGTATTTTTTGTAACCGTTTCATATATATAATTCCTTATTTTATTCGCTAAACTCTCTAATTCTTCATAATCCATTTCCCGTATCTTGTGGTACAAAGGGTTTTCCATATCCATCCAACCACCTCTATAGCCTTTTAAATTCTTCTTTTGCTATTTTATCTAAAATACCGTTTATAAATTTGGCACTTTTTTCATTGGAATATTTTTTTGCTAATTCAACAGCTTCATCAAGAATAACCTTAGGCGGAATATCCTTTCTTTTTTCTAACTCAAATATTGCAAGTCTTAAAATAGTTTTTTCAATATTTGCAACTCTATCAAAATCCCAATTAATAAGATATTTTTTTATATATTCATCATATCTATCTTTATTTTCCAAAATATTTTGTAAATAAATTTCCCCTTCTTCAAATAGGTTTTGAGGGACCTTTTTTTCTTTTAAAAGGTCCCTCAATAAATCTATTACATTTTCATATTCTATACCCTCAATAAAATCAAGTTGAAATGTCGCTTCTAATACTGCTTCTCTAACATATCTTCTTTTTGGAATCAATTTTCAACACTCCCATTTTCATCTTCGATTTTTTCATAGTCTATTTCTTCTTCAATTTCTGGTTTTTCTGCTTCTTCTAATTCTTCATAATTATCTTCCGTAGAAGAAATAATTAATCCATCAAGAACAATATCAACATTTCTTACAGGCACTTCTGTCATTTTTTCTACTTCTGATTTTAAGAATTCCTGTAAATCTTTTGCAAATTTTATTATGCTTTCTCCATATTTTGCTTTTGTTTTTACGAATACAGATATTGTTCCATCATCATTTTCATTTACTTTAATTAATTTTGCTAAATCTCTTTCATTTAAGTCTGCACCTTCAACATTTTCTTTAAAAAATAATTGATACGATTTCATGGCCAATTCTTTTAATGCACTATCAGTGAAGGTTAATTCACCAAATTGATTTTTTTCATACATGGCCATATTATCCCTCCCTTCTCAGGCTCTTTCAATATATTCACCGGTTCTTGTGTCTACTTTTACTTTTTGTCCCACTTCAACAAAAAATGGAACTGTTGTTTTTAATCCTGTTTGTAAAATTGCTGGTTTTCCTCCTCCTGAAGCAGTATCTCCTTTAAAATTAGGTTCTGTTTCAACAACTTCAAGTACCACAACTGTTGGCAATACTATTCCAACAGGTTTTTCATCATAGAATGTTAAAGTAACTTCGAGATTGTCTATTAAATAATCTTTAGCATCTGCAACATCTTCTTCTGATAATAAATATTGCTCATATGTGTTTAAATCCATGAATACATAACTATCTCCATCGTGATATAAGTATTCAGCTGGTCTATATTCAAGAGCAGCTTCTTCAACCTTTTCACCAGAGTTGAAATTTTTATCTATTACATAACCTGTTTTTATATTCTTTAATTTTGTTTTTATTATTCCACTACCTCTACCTGTGAAATGTTTCTGCATTCCTAATACTCTGTATAATTCCCCATCTAAAAGTATAATCATTCCTTTTTTTAAATCTCCAACTACTACCATTCTTACATTCCTCCTATCTTTTTTCTTTTTTATATTATAATAAGATTTTTATCAAAAGTTGTTAATAATTCATAACCATCTTCTGTTACCAATACATCATCTTCAATTCTTATTCCAACTTCTCCTGGAATATAGATTCCCGGTTCTATTGTAATTATATCACCAGGTTGTGAGGTTTCAGTTGATAATTTAGATACTCTTGGACTTTCATGAACTTCAAGCCCTACTCCATGTCCAAGTCCATGTGAGAAATATTCACCATACCCTGCTTCAGAAATAATGTCTCTTGCTATCTTATCTATTTCAGAATATGCCAATCCAGGTTTTACACCTGCAACAGCAGCTTTCTGTGCCTTTAAAACTATTTCATATATTTCTCTATGTTTTTCTGAAATTTCACCAATAGCAATGGTTCTTGTAATATCTGAATTATAACCATTTGCATATGCTCCAAAGTCAATTACTACCAATTCACCTTTATTAATAGTTTTATCTGATGCAATCCCATGAGGTAAAGCACCTCTTGGACCTGATGCAACTATTGTTTCAAATGCATAAGTGTCTGAACCGAAAATTTTCATATTATATTCAAGTTTTGCTGCAAATTCTTTTTCTGTCATTCCTAATTTAAATGTATCCAATGTTTCTTGCAAAGCTTTTTCAGCTATTTCAACAGCTTTTTTTATATATTCTACTTCTTCCATTGATTTTGTTCTTCTTAATTCCAATAAAAGTTCTTCAGCTGGAACAAATGTATATTTTTCAAATTTCATTAATATATTTAAATATATATGAGAAGAAACAGTGTTAGCTTCAAATCCTATTTTTGCTCCTTCAGGTAATTCAATAAGTTTTTTTATTTCTTCTTCCAATTTTCCTTTTAAGATAATTGGTTTTTCTCCTGTTTGTTTTGTAGCCTGTTCTATGTATCTTCCATCTGTCATAAACTTTACTTCTTTTTCTGTTATTAAAACAACAGAAAAAGATCCGGTAAATCCTGTTAAATAGTATGATGATGGTTTTGAAGAGCTTTCAATATTAATAATTAAATATCCATCTAAACCTTTATTTGCCATTTTTTCTCTTAAGAGATTGATTCTGTCAAAAAACATGATCTATCCCCTTTCATAAATATTTTAATAAAACACTAAAATATATTATATCATAGTTAGGCTAAAAAAGTTTTAATTGTTTGGTATTTTTTTGATACTTTCTATGTTTTATTTTTTTCATACTCTTTAATTTATTTTCAAATTCAGTTTTGTTTGAAATTTCTTCCATAACCTCTTTTGCACGTGAAACAACTTCTGCCGGTAATCCTGCAAGTTTCGCTACTTCTATACCATAACTTTTATCACTAATTCCATCTTCTATTTTATGCATAAATATTATACCTGATTCTGTTTCCATAACCTTTACTCTTTTATTTAAAATCCCATCATAAAAATCCGCCAACATAGTAAGCTCCATATAATGTGTAGCAAAAATAGTATATGATTTTAAAATCTGATATATATATTCGGATGTCGCCCATGCAACACTTATTCCATCTATTGTTCCCGTTCCCCTTCCAACTTCATCAAGAAGAACAAGACTTTTTTCGTCAGCATTATTTAGAATACTTGAAACCTCTGACATTTCCACAAGAAAGGTTGATTTCCCGCTTACAACATCATCTTTTGCACCTATTCTCGTATATATATTGTTTAATATAGGCATTTCAGCATATTCAGCCGGAACAAATGATCCTATTTGTGCCATTATTGAGATAATTCCAATTTGCCTTAAATATGTAGATTTACCGCTCATATTTGGTCCAGTTAAAATAACAAATCTCTTATTTTCATCAAGCATTATATCATTTGGCGTGAATTGTTCTACAAACCTTTCTACTACAGGATGTCTTCCATTTTTTATAATAAATTTATTATCAGAAAATATAGGTCTCACATAATTATATTTAATCGAGGCTTCTGCAAAACCACGTAAAATATCTATTTTTGAAATATTTTCAGCAAATATTTTAAGTGTTTTTACATATCTTTGTAAATCCCTTATTAAATCTTCAAAAATCCTCTTTTCAAGTTCATCTATCTTCTTTTCTGCTATACTAAATTTTTCTTCTAACTCTCTAAGTTCTTCTGTAATATACCTTTCAGAATTAACCAAAGTTTGTTTTCTTATATAATACCCGGGCACTTTATCGCTGTTTGCTTTTGTAACTTCAATATAAAAACCATATATTTTATTTCTTCCTACTTTAAGATTGGTAATTCCAGTTTTTTCTTTTTCTTTTATTTCTATTTCCTTTAGAAAATCTGAGGATTTTTCAAATATTTTTTTATATTGGTCAAGCTCCTCATTAAATCCTTCTTTTATTACTTTTCCTTTACCAATTTGATTGGAAGGCTCATCTACTATTGCACGATTTAGTAATTCTTTTAATTCAAAAAACTCTTCAAGCGTTTCAAGACCTAACATTAGAAGTAATTCATTTATATATGGAATTACTTCTAATGTTGTTTTTAATGCCGTTAAATCGCGCGGAGTAGCTTTCATTAAAGAAATTCTTGATGCAATTCTTTCAACATCTCTTACAGCAGAAAGATACTCCTTTAATTCTTCCATAACCAGCTGATCATTTCTAAATATTTCCAGAATATCCTGCCTTTCTTCTATTTCTTTTTTTGATATTAATGGCTTTGATATCCACTGTTGAAGATGCCTTGCACCCATTGAAGTTTTTGTAAACTTCAATACATCATATAATGTTTTTCCTTTAGTTTCTTTATTTGGTAATAATCCGAGATTTAAAATAGTCGTTGAATCAAGAATCATATTATTGGATGTTTTAAATCTTTTAGGAAATGAAAAATGCGTTATTTTTTGTTTTTGGGAAACTTCAAGATATTTAAATACAGCTCCAAGAGCATAAATTTCTTCATCATTTAATTTTAGAACATCCGGGTTTAATATCCCATAACTTTCTTTAACTATATCAATATTATTTTTATTGAAATACCAATCTTCTAATTCTTCAACGTACAAACCTGGATAAGAATTTTTGATATTATTTTTTATATTTCTAAGATTGTTTGTTAATAACACTTGCACAAATGAATAGGAAGAAATAAAGTCCATAATTTCATTTTCAGTATATTCAAATGTGTCTATATACAAATCACCTGTACTAAAATCAAAAATCACAAAAACATATCCTTTTTTTGCAGGATATATTAATAACGAATATCTATTATTTTCATCTATCATATTTTCCTCAACAACTGTACCCGGAGTTAAAACCTGAGTAACCTCACGTTTTACTATACCTTTTGCTGTTGAAGGATCCTCCATTTGTTCACAAATAGCCACTTTAAAGCCCTGATCAAGCAGTTTTTTTAAGTAATTATCAAGCGCATGATGAGGAATACCGGCCATAGGATGACCATTTCTCTGGGTTAAAGTAATTTGAAGGGCTTCGCTGGTTATTTTTGCGTCTTCAAAAAAGGTTTCATAAAAATCACCTAGTCTAAATAAAACGAGACAATCCTTGTAATCTTCCTTTATTTCAAGATATTGTCTCATCATAGGGGTAAGAGTTTTAATAATATCACCTTCCCATTATTTCAGGGTGCTTTCGCACCCTGAATTTTTACATATAATAATGTTATTAATCAGGGCAAAAATGCCCTGATTAATGTTATTTTATTTAATTTCTTTTCGACTTTTTATTACTTTATCAATTAATCCATATTCTTTTGCTTCTTCAGCAGACATAAAGAAATCTCTATCTGCATCTTTTTCAATTTGAGAAACATCTTTTCCTGTATGTTCGCTTAATATTTTATTTAACATTTTCTTCATCCTTAAGATTTCCTGAGCCTGTATTTCTATATCCTTTGCAGTTCCCTGCGCTCCACCCCAGGGTTGATGAATCATAATCCTTGAATTTGGAAGAGCAAATCTTTTCCCTTTTGCACCAGCAGTTAACAACACAGCACCCATTGATGCAGCCTGACCTATACAAATTGTAGAAACATCTGGCTTTATATATTGCATAGTATCATATATTGCAAGACCTGCTGTAATAGAACCTCCAGGACTGTTTATATATAAATAAATATCTTTTTCTGGATCCTGAGCTTCAAGAAACAGCATTTGTGCTACAATAAGATTAGAAACATAATCATTAACTTCTGAACCAAGAAATATAATTCTATCTTTTAAAAGTCTTGAATAAATATCATAAGCTCTTTCATATCTACCACTTGATTCAACAACAACTGGTATAGGCATGCTCACTGTTCATTCACTCTCCTTATCTTCTCAAAAATCTTGTTTACTGGTATTGCTAATAAAAACATATGGCCGCTATCTGTAAATAATATTGATTTCACACTTTTTCCATAGGTTAAATCTACAAGACTTGTAGTATTTCTATGTTCTTTCTTTAATCGCTTAAAATGGGAGAATTTTTCTGGTATAATTGAATGTATCCTTTCTGCGATAATAAAAGAGTTTTTTGTTACATTTATGATAGCCATATTTTCACCTCCATCCTTTATATTATACACTGAAAATATTAAAAAATCAAAACGGAGGCGATAAAATGAGTGAAAATAATTTTATAGATGAAGTTATTATAACCGTATTCGGAGGCAAAGGTGGCGATGGTGCTGTAAGTTTTAGAAGAGAGAAATTTATTCCAAAAGGCGGCCCTGACGGCGGTGATGGTGGTGATGGCGGTAATGTAATAATAATGTCTACTGTAGAAAAAAACACATTAATGGATTTCAAACATAAAAAGAAGTTTAGAGCTGAAAACGGAAAAAATGGTCAGGGAAAGAAAATGTATGGTAGAAACGGTGAAGATTTAATAATAAAAGTCCCTGTTGGAACCCTTGTATATGATTATGAAACTAATGAATTAATAGCCGATCTTAAATATCCAAATCAATATGTTGTAGTCGCACGCGGCGGAAAAGGAGGAAAAGGAAATATTCATTTTACAAATTCCAGAGTTCAGGCTCCAACTATTGCAGAAAAGGGAATCGAAGGAGAATCAAGAGTTTTAAGATTAGAATTAAAGGTTTTAGCAGATGTTGGAATTATAGGATATCCTAATGTTGGTAAATCTACCTTAATTTCTGTTATTTCACGAGCTCGACCCAAAATAGCTAATTATCATTTTACTACTTTAATACCTAATCTTGGTGTTGTTGATATGGGTGATGGAAATTCTTTTGTTGTCGCAGATATTCCAGGATTAGTCCCTGGTGCTCATGAAGGTGTTGGGTTAGGAGATAAATTTCTAAAACACGTTGAAAGATGTTATTGTTTAGTGCATATACTCGACATTTCAGAAAGCGAAGGAAGAAAAGCTGAAGATGATTATTATACAATACGAATGGAATTGGAAAAATTTTCTGAAGAACTTGCTAAAAAACCTGAAATCATAGCAGTAAACAAAATTGATTTATTACCTGAAGACGAATTAGAAAAAAGGTTAAATAAACTTGAAGAAAAATTGGGCAAAAAAATCATTCCTATTTCCGCTGCTACAAGAAAGAATATAGATTTACTTTTAAATACTATATGGGATACAATCAAAGAAATGCGTATAGATAGGCAAAAACAAATACTTGAATCCTTAAAAAATGCTCCTGATAAAATAAAATTAAAAATTAAACCTGTAGATGTTGATATACCTAAAAAAGTTAGATTTGAAATTATCAAATGGGATGAAGGTGTTTATGAAATTACCGGTCATGATGTTGAAGTGTTATTGAAAAAATATCCTATTGACCAAAAAGATGCAAGGCTGAAGATTTTACAAATACTTGAAAAAAGCGGTTTAGAAAGATTCCTTAAGAAAGTCGGTGTAAAAGAAGGAGATACCGTTTATCTTGGTGATTTCGCATTTGAATATATGGAGTGATATAAATGATTGTAATATTTGGTGGAACATTTAATCCACCTCACATTGGACATAGAATTATAGCCGAATATGCATATGATTATTTAAAACCAGATAAATTTTTAATTATCCCGGCTTATACTCCACCACATAAACTTGAAAATTCAGATATTGCAAATTATGACAAACGAATTGAATGGTGCAAAAATACTTTTCCATCTGAAAGATTTGAAATTTACAGAATTGAGGAAAAACTTGATAAACCTTCTTATACACTACAAACGGTAAAATTTTTAAAAGAAAAATATAATGACGAAATATATTTATTAATTGGCGAAGATTCACTAATTAGCTTTCATACATGGTATAAATGGAAAGAATTACTAAAAAATGTTACTCTTGTTGTTTATAAGAGATTTTCTGAAAAATTAAAATTTGAAAATTATAATATTGAACATATCTTTTTAGATTCTCCAATAATAGAAATATCTTCAACAAATATAAGAGAAAGAATTAGAAAAAAACTCAGCATTTATGGAATGGTATCAGATTCTATAGTAGATGATATTTTAAAAACTTTTTAGAAAAATGAGGTGAATAAAATTAAATTAGGAATTCTACAATTTCCTCATAAAATAACCCTTTCAGAAAAAGTTTATACTGAATATTTTAAATTTCTAAATAGTGATTCTTCTTATAATTCTATAACTATTAATCCTGAACTTTTTGATTTTGAAATTGAAAAAATTTTAAATAGTTATGATGGTCTAAATGTCACTGTTCCTTTTAAAGAGAAAATAATGAAATATATTGATGTTATAGAAGACGCTTCAGTTTTAAAAGCAATAAATAATATTTACAATAAAATTGGTTATAACACTGATTGGATCGGGTTCATAAATTCATTAAAAGAATCAAATTATAACTTAAATGGAAAAATATTAATTTTTGGCGCTGGTGGTGTAGCACGCGCCATTGTTTATGGATTATACAAATTAGGTATCGATAAAGTCACAGTAATTAACAGAACATATGAAAGGGCTTTAAATTTAAAAGTTGAATTTCAGAAAATTATAAATATTATTCCATATCCGCTGGAAAAATTAAACAATGAATTAAAAGATACATCTATATTTATAAATGCTTCATCGTTAGGCATGTTTAATGAAAAATTGCCTATAGAACCCTCATATTTGAAAAACATTAAACTCGTATATGACGTTGTTTATTATAATACTCCTCTTCAAGAATTGGCAAAAGAATTAAACATAAACCTTATCACCGGTGAAAAAATGTGGTATTATCAGGCTATTGAAAATCTTAAAATATGGAATATATACGATGAATCAAAATTTAAGAAAGCTTTTCAGAACTTCAAAAAATGATATAATATTCTATGAATCTATTTAAATAAGGAGAGATTTTATGGCAAATGTATATTTGAAAAAAGGAATTAAAAGCAGGGTTGTAAATGGCCATCCCTGGATATATGAAAATGAAATAAATGAAATTCAAGGAGAATACGCTAACGGCGAGATAGTAAATGTTTTTTATAATAAGAATTTCATTGGAAAAGGATATATTAACGATAACTCAAAAATAAGAGTTAGACTTTTAACAAAAAAGAATGAAGAGATCGATAAAGAATGGATAAAAGGAAAAATTAAAAAAGCTATCGATTATAGAAAAATGATTTTTGGTAATGAAAATACCTTTAGATTAATATTTGGCGAAGGCGATTATTTCCCAGGACTTATCGTAGATAAATTCAATGATTATTTAGTCATTCAAATTAATACTCTTGGAATATATAAACTCAAGAATCATATTATCGATTCGTTAGTAGAACTCATTAATCCAAAGGGAATTTTCGAGAAAGATGATGAAAAAAGTGCTAAAATAGAAGAATTCGAATACACTGAAGGGTGGATATATAAAACAGGCCCTGAATTGATTCCATTTGAAATCAACGGAATAAAGTTTTTTGCCGATACGCTTGGACAAAAAACAGGATTCTTTTTAGATCAAAGATATAACGCTCTTAAAGTAAAAGAATTAGCTAAAGATAAAAATGTTCTCGATGGATTTTCATATACAGGAAATTTTGGTATCCATGCATTATCTGGCGGTGCAAAACATGTCACATTCCTTGATTATTCTGATAGAGCTTTATTTGTTCTTGAAAAAACTTTAAAAGAAAATAATATCTCAAAGGACAAATATGATTTATATGAAACAAATACATTTGATCAGCTTAGAAAATTTGACGGCGCAAATATCTATTTTGACTTTGTTATTATTGATCCTCCATCTCTAGCCAAGTCAAGAAGTTCAATAAAAAATGCTATAAGAGGTTATAAAGAATTAAATTTAAGAGCTATGAGAATAACAAAAAATGGTTCTTTATTTGCCACGGCATCATGTACACAATTGGTATATGACGAAGAATTCAAAAGAATCATTTTCGATGCAGCTAAAGATAATAAACTATTATTAAGACAAATATTTAAAGGAAATCAATCACCAGATCATCCTGTAGTATATAATATTTTAGAAACAGAATATCTTAAATTCTATATTTTCCAACTTGAAAATATGAAATTGTAATTATTTCTTGTTCTCTATAATCTATAAAAAAACAGCGCTTTCAAAAGCGCTGTTTTTAAATTATAGTTACAAATAGACTCATTATAAGAAATATGAATATCTGAAATTTTATATATTTGAGTTTTTGTTTCCCTAAATCTTCCTGAAAAACCAGAAAATTATTAATAAGAGTAATCAAAATATATAAAATAATAACTGTTTTAATTGACGGACTAACTAAATATAACATGAGTATATTTATAAGAGAGGTTAATCCATTTATTATAAGAAAAGCAAGAAAAAACTTCACTTTATCAATTTTGACTCTTAATATTTTTAGAATTAAAATATTGGCAATCATTTCTAAAGAAATAATCACAAATAACAAAATAGCGGAAAAAATTACTATCTTTTTTAAATCAACTGTATTTACAAAGATTTTAAGAAAACCATAAAAGTGTTCTTTAAAAATAATGTTATTGTTTATATATTCTAAAACAAATGATGTAAATATATATATTGTTCCAATTAGAGTAATAAAAAGAACAAGAAAATCCCATAACTTTTCCTTTAATACTTGATCCATATAATCACCCCATCTTTTAATTCATTTTTTATTATATCAAAAATATACGATTATTAATGTTAAAAAATAGTAAAAAGAACTTTTAATTTTTATTTTCTAATTTATTTCTATTTAAATATGATTTATTGAAACTAATTTACAAAGAAATATATTGTAAAAACGTTTTTTTTGATGTTATCTGAAGTATTTTTATAAAAAAAAACTCTGCATATCCATAATAGATATACAGAGTTTCTTGTAAATCTAAGTATTTCTGAAAACAAGAGGCATTACCTGTTTTTTTCTTGATACAATTCCTTCAAGATAGGATATTTTATCTGAAAAATCACGTCTAAATATTTTTTCAGCCAATTTATATTGACCAGCTGCAAATATATAAGAACCTTCTTTTAAAACATCAGTTAAAAGGAATAAAAATAAGATGTATCCTCTTTCTTCTACAATTTTTTCCATCTCATTTAAAATCTTATCCTTTCTTTTTAAAATACTTTCTACATCAATTACCTCTATTTGAGCAATTGCAATGGTTCCGCGAGATAATCTTGATTCTTTCAAATCTATTGTTAAAATTTGTTTTTCACTAAAATCTTCAAGATCAGTTTTAGCTTTATACATTTCTATACCATAATTTATAGCGTCAAGTTTTAATAAATTTGAAATTTCTTCAACTGCTTTTTTATCTTCATCAGTAGTAGTAGGTGATTTTAAAAGCATGGTATCTGATAATATTGCTGAAAGCATTACACCAGCGATTTCTTTTGGAGGAATAATATTGTGTTTTTTATATAAATCCCATATTATTGTATTTGTACATCCTACAGGTCTAATATGAGCAGTAATTGGAAGCCCTGTTTCCAATCCTCCTAATCTATGATGATCCACAATTTCAAGAATTTCAGCTTCTTCAATTCCTTCTACACTTTGGGATTTTTCCGAGTGATCTACTAATATAACTTTTTTCTGTTTTGGTTTTATCAAATCATGTCTTGTTATAATACCTTTTACATATCCATTTTTATCTACTACAACCGCAACACCTTTCTTATCCTGCATTAATTCCTCTTCAAAATCTTTTAGTATTTCATCAGGTGATGTGGTTAATGGATTTCTGCTCATTATTCTTTCCACATGAGTACTTAGACGTAATAACCTCCCTGCAACATATGTAGGATGAGGAGTTACAACTATCGGAATATTTTTCTCTTCAGCAAGATTTATTATTTTTTTTGAAGGAATAAAATCCCCTGTTATTATTAAACAGCTTACTCCACTCTCCAGAGCTATTTTTTGAACATCTTCCCTATTTCCTGTTATCAATACATCATTCTTTTTTAAGTATCTTTTAACTTCTTCTGCTGTCATTGCTCCAATTGTTGGACAACCCATTAATTTTTTATTTTCATCTCCAACAATTAATTTTGCATCCATTGTTTTTATAATATCTTTAACCTTTGGAGGATTCTCTTCAAGTGTAAAATTCTGTATTTCTTTCAAAAAATTTCTGGCTAATTCTCTTTCAGTTAAAAGGCCTATTAATTTATTCTCTTCATCAACAATTGGGATACTCTTAACATGTTTCTCTAACATCGTGTTTCCAATTTCAAATATTGTTGATTCTCTTTTAGCTAAAACAACATCTTTTACCATTGCATCTTTTACTTGAATGTATACATGTTCTAATAATTCCGGCTTATTTATGCTAAAATAATTCAAAACAAAATTACTTTCAGGATTTATATCTCCCAGTCTATATGGTTTATATGTATTATCATTATCTATTTGATTCTTTAAATAAGCATAAGATATTGCAGCAGCAATACTATCAGTATCAGGACGCTTATGACCTATTACATATATTTCATTTTTCATTTATATCACCTCACAATTTTTACAGAATATAATATCATTTTACCACATAAAAAAAACGGAGCTTACGCTCCGAAATTCCTTAATTTATTTTAAGGAGGATAGGGGTATTATTATGATAATACTAAAATGTTAAGATTAATATCAATTTATTATTCAAGTTCATGTATTATAAATTAAGAAATAAATAATCTTTTTTCAAAAAAAATGTTTTTTAAATTATACAAATAATGATATAATATACAGAGATTAAAAATTTTTCAGGAGGTGTTTTTGGTGAAAAAAACTTCAAAACTCTTAGTGGCAGTAGCGCTTATTGCAGCATTTTTATTTATTCCTAAAATTGGAATTTCTGAAAATTCCAGAGAAACAGGGAAAAACTTAAAAATAGCATTTGTACAAATGGAAAAAGTAACTCAGTCCTATTACAAATGGCAGGACTTACAGGAAAAATACAAAAACGACTTACAGTATTATCAGGGAAAAATCAATAAATTACAAAAAGAATTTGAAGACTTAAAAAACTCAGGTGCTACAAATGATGAATTGGTAAAAAAACAACAGGAATTACAGTTAAGAATTAATGAATATCAAAAAGCTATTCAGGATGAATACACAAAGAAGACAAATGAATTATTAGCAGAAGTAAAAGAAAAAATAGTGAAATACGCTAAAGATAATGGTTACAACTTAGTATTATATGAACCATCAGTTTTATATGCTGATGAATTAGTAGATATAACTCCGCAAATTATTGAAATGTTAAAAACAGCGGGTGCAAATTAATTCGATGGAAAAACATACACTTGTTTGCAAAAAAATTATAAAAAAGTATGGAAGAAAAATAGTTTTAAATGGAGTAGATTTTGAAGCCGGCACTGGTGAAATTGTTGGGATCCTTGGTCCCAACGGTGCCGGAAAATCTACTTTATTTAAAACTATTCTTGGTATTGTAGTACCTAAAAGCGGTGAGGTATTATTGGACAATATTAAAATAACTCATTTACCTGTACATATACGTGCAAAGAATGGAATTGCATATCTTCCACAGGAACCTTCTGTTTTTAGAAATTTAACTGTATGGGATAACATGGATTTAATTGCTTCCATGTTAAAAATTGAAAACAAAGAAAAAATCATTACAGATATATTAAGCGAATTTGGAATATTAGAACTTAAAAATCAAATTGCTGACTCCTTATCCGGTGGTGAAAAAAGAAGATTGGAGTTTGCAAGAACATTGCTAATGAAACCTAAATTTATTCTTCTCGATGAACCGTTTGTAGGAATTGATCCTATTACAGTAAAAGATATACAAAAAATCATCAAATCTCTTTCTAAAAGAGGGTTAGGTGTAATTGTTACAGATCACAATGTTGATGAAATTGCTGAAGTTGTTGATATATTATATGTCGTTCATAAAGGTAATGTTATTGCTCATGGAAAACCTGAAGAAGTTTTAAAAGATGAAAAAGTTATTGAAAATTATCTGGGTTGGTGATATAAATGTTGAAAATTGGAGTGATTGGATATTCGGGAGAATTAACCGAAGAAAAAATTAAAAATCTTTCTGAAATTACCTTTGAAATTGGAAAAATGATTGCAAAAAATGGATGGATATTATATAGCGGTGGAAGAAATGGAATTATGGAAATTGTTTCAAAAGGTGCTAAAGAAAGCAACGGAGTTACTGTGGGAATTCTTCCCTGGGAAATAGATGGAAATCAATATATAGATTACCACATAAAAACCGGCCTGGATTTTTCAATGAGATCATTTGTTCTTGTAAAAAGCGTTGATGTAATTATTAGCATAGGTGGTGAAATTGGTACAGCCATTGAATTATTGGGTGCATATGCAAACGGAAAACCTATTATTTTAATGAATAACACAGGTGGATGGACTGATAGAATAAAAAAATGTTTAATAGAAAATACATATCTTGACAATAGAAAAACAGCAAAAGTTTATTCTGTAAATACCATAGAAGAACTTGAAAAGTTATTGAAAAAAATGGAGGTTGAAAAATGATACGTCTAAGATTTGCTCCAAGCCCTACTGGGCATTTACATGTTGGCGGAGTTAGAACAGCTTTATTTAACTGGTTATATGCAAAAAAAAATAACGGAAAATTTATTCTGCGTATTGAAGATACAGATTTAGAACGTTCAAGTAAAGAATTTGAAAATGAAATACTTGATTCAATGAAATGGTGTGGTCTTGACTGGGATGAGGGACCTGATAAAGGGGGAGATTTTGGTCCTTATAGACAAAGCGAAAGATTGGAAATTTATAAAGAACATATAAATCAATTATTGAAAGAAGAAAAAGCTTATTATGCTGTGTATAAGGGTGAAGAAGTTATACACAAATCATATGAATTTCCTGAAGAATATAATACAAAAGATTTTTCTATTGTTGTAAAATTTAAAATAAATAAAGAAGGTTCTGTAAGATTCAATGACCTTTTAAAAGGAGAAATTGAATTTAAAAATGAATATATTGATGATTTTATAATCCTGAGATCAAATGGAATTCCCGTATATAATTTTACCGTTGTAATTGATGATCATTATATGGAAATTACTCATGTAATTCGTGGTGAAGACCATATTTCAAATACTCAAAAACAGATATTATTATATCAGGCTTTTAACTGGAATATTCCAGAATTTATGCATATCCCTTTAATCCTTGGAAATGACAGAAAACCTTTAAGCAAAAGACATGGAGGCACCACTGTTGACTTTTTTAGAAAAGAAGGTTACTTAAAATCAGCTTTAATGAACTACCTTGCTTTATTGGGCTGGACAATAGAAGATGAAATCTTTAATTTCAAAGATAAAATAGATAATTTTGTTCCGGAAAAAATCTCTAACAAAGGTGTTATATTTGATTATGAAAAACTTGAATGGATTTGTGGAAAACATTTAAGATTATTGGATATAGAAGAATTATATTCTGAACTTAAAGAATGGCTTGGATATATTAATGATATTGAATTTATTAATATGCTGGAAAAAGACATAGATTTTTCAAAAGAAGTAATAAAAATCTCAAGAGAAAAAATTAACACATTAAAACAATTAAAAGATTTTTCATATAATTTTTTCGATGATAATTATGATTATGATGAAAAATACATACAAAAGTTTCTAAAAAAAGAATGGGCACCAGAACTTTTAAAAACAACTATAACAAAATTTGAAGAATTACAAGAATATACAATAGAAAGCGTTGAAAAAACTATAAGAGAAATTGCCGATTTAAAAATCACTTCCAAAAAGAACACATTTCAAACAATTAGAGGGGCTGTATTGGGAAAGTTAGTGACTCCGGGATTATTTGAGTCAATAGCCGTATTGGGAAAAGAAAAAACAATTTCTCGTCTTAAAAAAACAGAGGTGTTTTTAAATGAACAGATTCAAGGATAAAAAAATTACGCTTGGCGTAAGTAGCGGAATTGCTATATACAAAGCAGTAGATCTTGCATCAAGATTAAGAAAAACAAATGCACAACTTAATATAGTTATGACAGAAGATGCAAAAAAAATGATTTCACCTGTAGTTTTCTCTGCTGTTGGAAATTGTCCAGTTTATAGTGATTACTTTAATGAAGTTAAAGATGGTTGGATTCCCCACACACAGCTTTCAATGGAAAGCGATGTTTTTGTTGTTGCACCAGCTACTTCAAATATAATTGCAAAAATTGCGAATGGAATTTCAGATGATCTTGTTTCATTAATAGGTTTAGCCTTTAGAAAAAAAGCGAAAATAGTAGTTCCAACAATGAATACAAGAATGTATGATTCACCAGCATTTCAACGAAATTTGAAAAATTTAAAAAATGATGGTTGGACAATTGTTGAACCAGAAGTTGGTCATCTTGCATGTGGCGAAATAGGAAAAGGAAGATATCCTGACAATGAAATAATCATGGAATATATAGAAAAATTCTTATCTCCACAAGACTTCAAAGGAAAAAAAATACTAATCACTGCTGGTCCTACTGTTGAGCCGATAGATCCTGTAAGAAATATAACAAATAAATCAAGTGGAAAAATGGGATATGAAATTGCAAAAGAATTCGCATTAAGAGGAGCTGAAGTAATATTAATTTCAGGTCCTACAAACTTAAAACCTTCTCCATTAATAAAAGAAATTATTAATATAACTACTGCTGAAGAAATGTTAGAAGCAGCAAAAGATAAATACGAAAATATGAATATTATAATAATGACAGCTGCTGTGTCTGATTTCAAAGTAAAAAATGCTTCAAAACAAAAGATAAAGAAAGATAAAGACTCAATAACCTTAGAATTAATAAAAAATCCTGATATTTTAAAAACAATAGGAAAAATAAAGAAAGAAAATCAATTACTAGTGGGCTTTGCCGCAGAAACTAATAATCTCATTGAATATGCAAAGAAAAAACTCAAAGAAAAAAATTGCGATTTGATTATTGCAAATGATGTATCAAAAGCAGAAACAGGTTTTAATGTGGATTATAATGAAGTTTATATTCTTAATAAATTGGGAGATGTTACCCATGTTGAAAAAAACACCAAAAAGAATATTGCTATTAATATTGCTGATTATATTTCAAAGCTTATTAATAGCTAACACTCTAAGTATTGATGATTTTCATGACAATATTATATTTTTAAAGTTTATTACAAAAGAAAAAATGATAAATCCGCATGTATCTGTTTATTCAGGTGGATTCAGAGTAATACCTGAATATTCTACAACTCCATCGTATATAGGAATAAAAATTAATATCAATGATTTTTCAAAAAACGATATTCTCACATTCAATATTGAATTTGATTCCTTAAATGGTCATAAAACTCTTACTTTTCATAATTTTATTAAATTAAAACATTTTTCTACACCTTTAAATGCAGAAATTTCAACAATTGAAACACCAGATGGCTGGAAAGGAGTTCTTGTAAATAATTCAAATAATGAATTCAAAATTACAGGAATTAAAATTGATAATAAAATTGAACTATTAAATACTGAAAATAATATTTTCTATCTTCCACAAAATCTTGATAACGGATTTCACACTCTCGATATAACCTATGAAAATACATATAAAATCTCTTTTTCAAAAAAAATAAAATTCTTTAAAAAAGATTGGTTTTTTGGTTCTTCTAATCTTAAAGGAGCGTCTTATAGAGTTGAATTTATAAGCAATTATCTTGTCAAAAAAGGTGATTCAATATATAAAATCGCCCGAAAATTTGGAGTAAAACCCGGTGAAATTGTTCTATATAATAATATTAAAGATCCTAAAAAAATATACTCCGGACAGTTACTAAAAATAGGGAAATTACGATTTGGTGAAAGTCCTTTGGTTATTACGGTAGATCTTGATAAAAGTATTTTAAATCTATATTATCTTGGTGAAAAGGTTTTAACTTTTCCAGCTGCAGTTGGAAGAAGCGATGCAACACCACCTGGATATTATAGAATTATGTATAAAGAAAAAGAACCTGCATTATATTGGTATGGTGAATACATAAAACCGGGATCAATAATTAATGGAATTGGAAGTAGATGGTTACAACTCTCAGAAGAACAATATGGAATTCATGGTACTACAAAGCCATGGGAAATCGGGAAACGTATTTCTCACGGCTGCATAAGATTATTTAATCAGGATGTTGAACTTCTCGACTTTTTAACAGGAATTGGAACAGAAGTATATGCTATAAAATCAGTGAGGTGAATAGATGTTATTTTCTCTTGCTTTTTTCAAGGTATTACCTCTTTTCATTATAATCTCTATTGGATATATTCTCGGCAAAACATTTGAAGAATATGACAATAAAATTCTAAATAAAATTACAATATGGGTTGCAGGAAATGTTTTAGCATTTACAGCAATAAATTCTCATCCACCAAAATCAGATGAATTGAAAGTATTTTTTTCAGGATATATAATCCTTTTTATATTAGCTATTTTAATTCCATTTATCCTAAAAAAATTGAACCTCATAAAATCTGAATGGGGAATTATATCTTTTGCATTGATGTTTTCAAATGGCGGATATTTAGGATATCCCGTTGTTGGTGCACTATTTGGAGATGAATATATTGCTAAAGCTGTAATTTACGTTATTGCAATGACATTACTTTCATTTTCAATAGGTATAGTTATTCTTACAGGAAATATAAAAAAAGGATTATTAAATATGGTTAAATTACCCATGTTATGGGGATTCTTAATTGGATGGATATTAGGTGCAAATAATATATTCTGGTATAACTTTCCAGCTGTTATTTCTGAACCAATTGAAATGATAAAAAATGCAAGTATTGTGATCATTCTTATAAACATCGGTGTTTCTTTATCAAAAATAAAAATTAAAATCTATGATTTATACGATACCATTTTAACTACTTTTTTCAGATTAATTGTATTTCCAGTTCTCGCCATTTTTATAGTAAAACTATTAAAATTTGACCCTATTCTTGGAGCGATATTTGTAATTGAAGCAGGAATGCCTGTTGGAATGAATGTATCATTTATTACTGAAGAATTAAAGATAAATCCTGCATTAGGTAATTTGCTTGTTTTTGTAAGTACTCTATTATCAATTTTAACTGTTCCATTATTATATTATCTTATTAATCTTTAGGAGGAATTAATATGATAGATATATCAAAAATAAAAAAAATCGCGTTAATAGGTGCCACAACAAATAAATCAAAATTTGGATATAAAATCTTAAAAGACCTTGTAAAAAAAGGATATGAAGTATTACCAGTAACTCCAAATTATGATGAAATAGAAGGAATTAAAACATATAAATCAGTTAATGAATTACCAGAAGTTGATGTTTTAAACTTTGTTGTCCCGCCTAAAATTGGATTAGAAATTACAAAAGAGGCTTATAAAAATGGATTTAAAAAATTCTGGTATCAACCAGGTGCCGAATCTCAGGAAATCAAAGAATTCTTGGATTCATTAAATGATCCAGAAGTTGATTACCTGTTCTATAAATGTATAATGGTTGAAACAATATAAAAGCCCTATTAAAGGGCTTTCTTTTATAATAGTAAATAAAAAGGGGCTGTTATAATGTCTGGGATTTTAAAATACACCGCAATATTTGCATCTGCCACAATGGTAAGTCGTTTTCTTGGATTATTCAGAGATATGCTTTTCGCATATTACTTTGGAAGAAGTGGAGAATATGATGCCTATATTATAGCAATACTTCTTCCATTTTTTCTAAGAAGAATATTTGCTGAAGGTGCTTTTTCTACTGTATTCATTCCTTTATACAATAGAAAAAAAGGAAAAGAGGCTGATCTATTTGCAAGCACCGCAATAAATATTTTATTTTTAATCACATTTTCTCTATATATTCTAGTATTTTTTTATTCACCAATTTTTGCTAAAATACTCGGAAGTGGTTTAGATAAAGAATATTTAAACCTTTCTGCCTTTTTAATGAAAATCACATTTCCATTTATTACTTTTATTTCCATATGGTCGATATTTGCCAGTATTTTACATAATGAAAGCAATTTCTTTATCTCGGGAGTATCACCAGCAATAACCAATGTTTTTACCATATTAGGTATTTTATTTTCTGTATATTTTCCTATTAAAATTTTAGGTCCAACAATTGGGTTTCTCCTTGGCGGATTTTTTCAATTATTCTTTGTTTATATTTACGTACATAAGAAAAAATATTTTAAATATTATCCTGTTATAAAAAAAGACTATATAAACGAAATAATGGTAATGTTTATTCCTGCATTATTTGGTGTTGCCATTTCTCATATTAATAGTATTGTGGATACAAATGTTGCAACCTGGACTGGAGAAGGTGGAGTTGCAACTATCCAATATGCATTAAGATTATATCAATTGCCTTTAGCAATTTTTTCTGTGAGCATCGCAAACGTTATTCTTCCAAGATTATCTAAATTATCTGCAAAAGATGATATGGAAAATTTTGTAAAAGAGTTTAAAGAAGCGATAATCATATCCTTATTTTTAACAATTCCCGCTGCATCTGGATTAATTATATTAAGCAAAGAAATAATTAAATTAATATATCAGCATGGTAGCTTTACTTCAAATGATACAACAGCAACTGCCTACACATTAATTGCATATTCTATTGGTATTGTTTTCTATTCCATTCACGGTATTCTTGTAAGAAATTATTATTCAAAATTAGACTCCAAAAAACCAACAAAAATTTCATTTATAATGGTTACAATTAACATAATACTCGATATTATACTTGCTAAATATTTTGGAACTGCCGGAATTGGTTTGGCAACATCAATTTCAGGAATGATTGGTATGATAATTCTGGGCTGGGATTTATTTGCACATTTTGATAAAAATGACATAATTGAAGTATTAAAAATCTTTATTGCATCATTTATTATGGGAACAATATTATATATATCAAAGAAATTATATATATCAAACATCTACACACTTATACTTGTTATTGAAGGAATGATAATATACGCTGTTGCGGCATATTTGCTAAATTGTAAATACTTCACCGAAATATCAAAAATGCTAAAAAATAAACTCAAAAAAAATGGTTAAAAATTCACAAAATTTGACATTTGTGGTATAATAAAGATGAATATAACAAATAATTTTGAGGGGGCTAAATTATGGATGTAATGACCGTAACATTAAATCCTTCACTAGATAGAGAAATAATCGTAGAAGACTTTAAATGCGGACATATGTTTAGAATTTCTAATCCATCTAATTCTGTAATGGAACCTGGTGGAAAAGGTATCAATGTATCAAAAATGCTTAGTAAATTAGGCGTTGAAAACATGGCCTTGGGTTTTTTAGGCGGATTTGTTGGAAGAGTGTTTTTAGAAAAATTACTCGAAGATAAAAATATAACTGCAAACTTTGTTTTTGTTGAGGAAGAAACTCGTGAAAATATCGCTATATTGGACCTGAAAAATCACACAATTACTCAAATTAATTCAAGTGGTCCAAAACTTCAGGAAATAGATATTAACCATATGATTCAAAGATATAAAAATTCACTTTCTCTTGTAGAACATGTTTTAATTTCTGGAAGCATTCCACCTAATGCACCAGTTGATATCTATGCAAGAATGTTTGAACTTGCAAAGAAAAATGGGGTTACAACATATATGGAAGCAAATGGTCCTCATTTTAACGAGGCAATTGAAAAATCATGTCCTATGGTAGTAAGAATTGACTTAAGAAGAGAGAAAAAATATTTTGATAGAGAATTAAAAGAAATGGATGACTATGTATATGCTGCAGAAGATATTATAAAACATGGCGCAAAATTAGCTGTTCTCAGTTATCATGTTGAAGGAGATATAATTGCAACCCCTGAAGGAATCTGGTTATTCAAATTAGAAGAAAATGTTGATAGATCTCATTTATTTGGTGTTGGTGACTCTTTCATGACAGGAATTATATATTATATATTAAAGAATGGATATAATTACCTTGAAGCTGCAAAATTTGGTATGGCAACTGCTATTGCCAAAGTTCATCATATCGAAAAGTATATTGAAGATATAGAAGAGATTCATAAATATCTAAATTACTTTGAAGTAAAGAAGGTGAAATAATGAAAGTAGAAGATATTATGTTAAAAGATGTAACTTCCTTAGCAGAGGACGTAACTATAGATAGATTTATAACTTTATGTGAAAGGCATGGATACTCAGCGTTGCCTGTTGTAGATTCCGAATTTCACCTCGTTGGATTATTAAGCGAATCAATGGTAATAAAAGCTTCTATCCCGGGATATTTATCTCTAATGCAATCTACTTCATTTATCCCTGATTCTCAACAATTCATAAAAGGATTAGGTCATATTTTAAACAAACCCGTTTCAGAAATAATGGATAAAAATCCTACAAAAGTTTATTATGACGACACAGCTTTACATGTTGCCGATGTAATAATAAAAAAGAGTTTAAAAATAGTTCCTGTTGTTGATTATGATAACAGGCTTATTGGTATTGTAAGAAGAATTAAACTTTTAAGTTTAGCAGCAAAGGGTATTTTGGAGGAATAATATTGGAAAAAGTTAATATAGTTACATATGGATGCAAATTAAATCAGGCTGAAAGTGAAGTAATTGGTGAGAAATTATCTTCTTTAAATTATATTGTTGAATATGACAAATCAACTAAGAGTGATATATTAATTATAAACTCATGCACAGTAACTTCTGAAGCCGAAAGGAAAATTCGCCAATTAATAAGGAAGACCAAAAGAGAAAAACCTGATACCAAAGTCGTTGTTGTTGGGTGTTACACACATACAGATACGAAATCATTACTGGAAAATGGTGTTGATCTAATCTTAGGAAACCTTGAAAAAAAATACATAGAAAATTATATAGATAAAAATGGTGTCTTTGTAGACCTTGATTATTGGCATTCAAAAAATGAAAAAATATTTCTACCTCAAAAACCTTATAATAATTATTCAAGATATTTCCTGCCAATTGAAGAAGGATGTCTTGAGTTCTGTACATATTGTAGAATAATATTCGCAAGAGGAAATAAAATAAGAAGTGTCTCAAAAGATGAGATATTCAAAAAAATTGATTCTCTTATTAAAAAAGGGGTAAAAGAATTTATTATTACTGGCATCAATTTAACCTATTATGGTTATGGAACAGATTATAATTTATTAAATCTGATAATGGATATTGAAAAAAAATATCAATCCCAAAAAATTCGTTTTAGGATTAGTTCTTTATATCCCGATTTCATCAATGAAAATATCATTCAATTTCTCAATGAGAGCAAAATTTTCGAAAAACACATACATTTATCACTCCAGCATGTTTCCACAAAAGTTCTGGAAAATATGGGAAGAAAATATAATGAAAAATATCTAATAAATTTATTCGATATGATTTTTAGAATAAACGATATTTTTTCCATATCCTCAGATATAATTGTTGGTTTTCCAGGCGAAACTAATGAAGATTTTGAAATATTATTAGAATTTATTAATAAATATCCATTCTCAAGAGTTCATGCATTTAGATATTCATCACGTCCAAATACCAAAGCGTCAAAAATGCCTCACCAAATTTCAGGTGAAATAAAAAAAGCCCGCATGAAACAATTGCAACAATACATAAAAAATTCAAATGAACAATATTTAAAAAAATTAATTAACTCTGGTATAACCCCAGAAATTCTTATAGAAAAAAAGAATAATCAATACAGTTACGGATATGATGAATATTATATATACCATAAAATATTAAATAATAGTATAAACTTAAATGATTTTCATAAAGTAAAAATAAATAAAATTGAAAATACTGGAGTGATATCAAGTGTTTTATAATTCAAAAGAATGGATAGAAAGTACTGAATATAAAAGTGAAGATTTTGAAATATTTAACGGATATTCTACTTACGAAACCATTAGAACATACAACAAAAATCTATTTGCCCTTAACTTTCACTATGAAAGATTAAAAAAATCTGCCATATTTTTGGGATTAGAATTCCCTGAATACAATAAACTAAAAGAAACTCTTCTTGAAGGAGTTAAAAAGTTTAATTGCAAAGAAGACATAAGAATAAAAATATTAATTAACAAATACACATCAAAAAATAAAAGTTTTTATGCGTTTATTGAGCCGATATATGAAGTTGATGATTTAAGAGAGAGTGGAGTTGTTTTGGCAATATCTCGAGAAAGAAAACCAAAAAATCCCGTTATTCCATATTATGTAAAAACTTCTCTAAATGGCTATGGATTATATTTAAGACAAAAATACAATGTGTATTATGATGCAATAGTATTAAACGAATTTGGTTATGTAACTGAAGGAACAAAATCAAATCTATTTATGGTAAGTGCTGGAGTAATTATAACTCCTCCTTTATCAGCTGGTATATTACCTGGAATTACAAGAAAAGTTGTTATCGACCTTATAAAAAGCTTCAATATAGACTTTGAAGAAAGAAATATTGAATTATGGGAATTATTATCAGCAGATGAAATATTCTTAACTCATACAAGTGCAGGAATTGTTCCAGTAAGAAGAATAGTTCCTAATTTTACCTTTAATGCCCCAGGTATTACAACTGAAACATTAATAAATTACTGGAAAGACTTTATTATACAAAACAACGAATATTGGGATTAATATGAAAGAAATCAAAGATATCTTATATGAATTATCTTCAAAAAACAATGTTATAAAAAAAATTATGTTGCTTGACGAGATAAAAAATAAGATATCAGCAATTTTAGATAAATATAATTTTACCTCAGTGGAGGTGGTTGATATAGATTTAAAAACCTCCACGCTTTTTTTGTATGTTGAAAACAACTACATAAAACAGGAAATTCTATTTAAAAAAAATAAATTAATAAAAGAAATTAATAATTCATTGCAAATAGACAGGATAAAAAGCATAAAATTTACTGGAGGTGCTGTTAGATGAGCCATTATTCTCAAGAAGATATTAAAGTATTAAAAGGTTTAGAACCTGTTAGAAAAAGACCTGGTATGTATATTGGATCAATTGGAAAAGCAGGTTTAAACCATCTTGTATATGAAATTGTTGACAATAGTGTTGATGAATATATGAGTGGTTTCTGTACCAAAATAATGGTAAAAATAAATGAAGATGATACTATAGAAGTAATGGATAACGGAAGAGGTATTCCAGTTGGTCCACACCCTACAGAAAAAAAAGACACTCTTGAAGTTGTATTTACAACTTTACATGCTGGAGGTAAATTTAATACAGAAACATATAAAATAAGTGGTGGGCTCCACGGAGTTGGTGCATCTGTTGTTAATGCATTATCAGAATTCTTAGAAGTATGGGTTCATAGAAATGGAAAAATTTATTATCAAAAATATTCAAGAGGAAAAAAGGTAACTGAAGTAGAAATATTAGGTGAGACGAATAAAACAGGTACACATATAAAATTTAAACCTGATGCTGAAATCTTTGAAAATGGAGATATTGAAGTTGAAGGTCAAATCATAGAAAATAGATTAAGGGAATTGGCTTTCTTAAACCCTGGTCTCGAAATAGAATTTATAGATGAAAAAAGAAATAAAAAACAAAAATTCCTTTTTAAAGAAGGACTTTCTGAATTTCTTGATTATTTAATAAAAAAGAATAAAAAAGCACCTATTCATGAATCACCAATTTTTGGAAAAGGTTCTTTTAAAAATCCTCGTGGCGAAAACTTTTCAGATATAATAGTTGAATTTTCAATGATGTATACAAGAAACGATTATCCTCACATATTCAGTTTTGTTAACAATATAAGAACTGTAGAAGGCGGGGAACACGAATCAGCATTTAAAACAACACTTACAAGAGTAATGAATGACTATGCCAAAAAAGCTGGATTTTTAAAAGAAAAAGATCCTAATTTTACGGGCGAAGATGTCAGAGAAGGTTTAATAGCTATATTAAGTATTAAACTTCCTGATCCTGTTTTTGAAGGACAAACAAAAGCAAAACTGGGAAGTAAAGAAGTTAGAGCAGCTGTAAACGATATAGTCGCGGAATATTTAGTAAAATATCTTGATTCACACCCAAAAGATACAAAATTAATATTTGAAAGAATAAAAGAAGCTGCAAGAGCAAGAATAAGTGCAAGAAAAGCAAGAGAAAAGGTAAAAAGAAAATCTATATTTGAAAATTCGCCATTACCTGGGAAATTGGCAGATTGTACATCAAATAATCTCGATGAATCAGAATTATTTATTGTTGAAGGTAATTCTGCTGGTGGAAATGCTAAAACCGCAAGAGATAGAAATTTCCAGGCTATATTACCTTTAAGAGGTAAAATAATAAATGTAGAAAAGCATGATATTGAAAGATTAATGAAAAATGAACAGGTAGCTAACATAATTTCGGCTATTGGAACGGGAATTGGCGAAAACTTTGATATATCAAAATTACGTTATGGAAAGATAATAATAATGACAGATGCTGATGTTGACGGAGCTCATATTAGAACATTGTTATTAGCATTATTTTACAGGTTTATGCCAGAATTACTTAAAGCTGGAAGAATATATGCAGCTCAACCTCCTCTATACAAATTTAAATCTGGTAAATTTGAAAAATATTTATACTCAGATGCTGAATTAGAGGAATTAAAAAAAGAATTTGAAGGAAAAAAGTATTCACTTCAGAGATATAAAGGTCTTGGTGAAATGAATTCAGATCAATTATGGGAAACCACAATGAATCCTGAAAAGAGAAAATTAATTCAAATTAATATTGATGATATTGTAGAAACAGAAGAAATTCTTGAAATCTTAATGGGAAGTGATCCTTCAGCTAGAAGGGAATTTATTGAAGAACACGCATTAAAGGTTAAGGAGTTAGACATCTAAGATGAACGTTCAACGTTCGATAATACTTATTACAACAGTATTATATGTTTTTATAATATTTTATATAATACTATCTTATTTAATTATCCCTTCTAAACCTGTTCGTCCTATATTAGATAATATATCTCAGCCAATATGCGTTGTAGAGATAAATCATAGGTATTTTTTACTAAACAAAAATGGTTATATTTTTAAAATATCTGATATTCCTATTTTAGGTTTTCCAAACATAGAATATAATGACTTCTTAAAATACAAAGATAAAATAAACAAATTGACTCTTGACGAATTAAATTATATATCTACTATAGATTTTAAAAATAAAATTATATATATAAATCCAGAATACAAAATATTTTATAACTCATGGGATGAAGTTGTAAATTATTTAAATCAAACATTAAAAAAACTTGAAAAATATGAACCGGGAAGTTATTATTTACTCTCTGGTGGTAGTTTAATCAGCATTTATTAGGAGGGATTAAAATGGCCAAAAAGGTAATTTATGCTATCGATATTGGAAATTACTATGTAAAAGGAATCGCAATTGAAGAAAATAGAGGTAATTTTCAGTTAATATCAAGTGCAATAGAACGTGCTGAAGGAATCGTCAAAGGACAAATACAGGATGTAAAATCATTAAGAAAAAAGATAGAAAATGTTATATACTCACTTGAAGGGGAAAATAGTAAAGCAAGAGAAATAGAAATAATAATTTCATATGCAACAAACGAATTAAAAATATCAAGAGAAAATTATACACTTGAATTCACAGAACCAAAAGAAATAACAGAAATGGATCTTGAAAAGATAAAAGCAAATATACAGCAAAAATATTCTGAATCCAATAAAGAAGTATTAGATATAAAATTTGTAGATTTCGAAGTTGACGAAAAAAGAGTTAAAAACCCTGTTGCATTTGTAGCAAATTACTCATTAAACTCAACAATAAATGTTGTATGGGTACCAGAAAACTCGTTTGCACCTATTAGAAATACAATAAAAAATCTAATCGAAGGAGAAATCCCTATATACGATTCGACACTTGCAGCAGCATATGGTGTAACCAATACATCAGATAGAAACTTAGGAGTTGGAATAATTGATTTAGGTCATTCAAAAGCACGTATGCTTTTATTCAAAGATGGAATACCAAAATTCTATCTTGACTTTGAAGTTGGTGTGGAATATGTATTAAAAGATATAATGCACGTATTAAAAACTTCTGAAAAAGAGGCTCTTAGGCTTTTAGAAGACCATGCTGTATGTCTTCAGGATACAAAAGCTGTTAAAAAGATTGATTATTTAAGCCTTGTTGGTGATCACTATGAATATACAACACAAAATCTTTTAAACAAAATTGTATTTGCAAGAGTAAGAGAAATCATAAACAAATTAAACAGCGATCTTGCAAAATTAGAGTATGAAAACACTGTTGAAATTGCTGGAGGATTACAGGCTGGAGTTGTTCATACAGGCGGAGGCGCAAGAATCAAAAACATAGAAAAAACAATATCCGATTTTATGGGATTGCAAACAAGATTGGGTATTGCAGTAAACAATTCATCCAATTTCTATATTGAAAATGCTGAAGAAATTTACAAAGATCCTCTTTTTGCACCACTTATTGGTACAATTAACCTATATTTTAGCGGTACAAATATTCCAAAATTATACATAGAAGAATCTGAAGAAAATATAATTGAAAATAATCCAAGAATTCAAGAAAAACAGGAAAAAAAGAGTGGATTCTTCGCAAAATTAGGTAGAATCCTGTTAGGGGGTAATGAAGATGCCATTTAATTTACCTATGCCAGATGAAAATAAAGAAATTTTCCATAAAAGACCTAAATATGTAATAAAAGTAATGGGGGTCGGCGGCGCTGGAAATAATGCCATAGAACGAATGGTTCGTCTTGGTGTAAAAGATGTTGACCTTATCGCAGCTAATACAGATGTTCAGGTCCTTGAAGCAAGCAGTGCAAAATTCAAACTTCAACTTGGTAAAGAACTTACCAGAGGACTTGGGGCTGGTGGAAATCCTGATAAAGGAGAAAAGGCTGCCGAAGAAAGTATTGATGAAATACGTGAAATGATTCAGGGAACTGACCTGTTATTTATCACTGCTGGCTTAGGTGGTGGAACAGGTACCGGTGCCTCTCCTGTAATTGCAAGAGTTGCAAGAGAATTAGGAATATTAACTGTTGCTGTAGTTACAATACCTTTCCACTTTGAAGGTTCTACAAAACAAAAAATCGCAAACAGAGGTTTAAACAAATTAAAACCATATGTAGACACATTAATAAAAATATCAAATGACAAATTACTTGAAGACAATGATGATATCCCAATTAGACAGGCATTTGCTAAAGCTGATGACATATTATACCAGGGTATCACAGGTATTTCAGACTTAATTACCAAAAAAGGTCTTGTTAATACAGACTTTGCTGACGTTGAATCAGTATTAAAAAGAAGAGGTTCAGCAATGCTTGGTATAGGTTGGGGTAAAGGAGACAATAGAGCAGAAGAAGCAGCTAAAAATGCTTTAAACTCTAAATTCCTTGAAAATTCTGTTCAAAATGCAACAGCAGCATTAGTTAATGTATCTGGTAAAAATCCTACATTAAAAGATTTAAAAATAGTAACTTCTATACTTCATTCTTACTCAACAGATGAAGTAAATTTAAAATACGGAATTACTGAAGTTGAAGATATGCAACCAGATGAATTAAAAGTAACTATTGTTGCAGCTGGCTACAACAAAATCATGAACGAATATGATGGTGAAAACATTTACGAAATACCTGCAGTATATAGGTTATTTGGAAACAATGTTGCAAATGAAGAACGAATAAAATTAGAAAAATATCTTGAAGCTCAGCAGGGAGATTATGAAGAGTAAACTGGAAAAACTTGCTATTGAACAATTATTTACAAATTCAACTGTGGATTTTTTCAAAAAAACTGAAGATACAAATTCCTCAAGATTATCTTCATTTGAAGATATAATGATGTATTTATTAAATAACAATATAAGTGATCTTCACTTTTCTTCTAAAAAATCATGTGTAACAATATATTATAGATATAATACTGAATTAATAAAATTATCAGAACTCGAAAAAGATGAATATAAGAAAATATTAACAAAAATACAGATAATGAGTAAAATAGACATAATAAATAATAGGGATCCAGCAGATGGGTCCTTTACTTTTTTGAATAATTATTTTAGAGTTTCATTGATAAACAATAATTACGGAACAAATTGTGTAATCAGGAAATTAAAAACAATAAATGACTTAACAATAGAAAATCTTAAATATCCTGAAGAATTCTTAAAAAGTATTGAGTCAATAAAATTACATAAAGATGGTTTAATTATTTTTTCAGGGCCAACAGGTAGCGGAAAAACAACCTCATTAGCCTTTATAATACTTCAACTTTTAAAAGAAAAAACTAAAAAAATAATAACTATCGAAAATCCCTTAGAATATATAATTCCCGGTGCAGAACAAATTGAAATAAAAAATGATTCTCAAAAAACTTCTATATTAAAAAATATATTACGTCATGATCCAGACATAATAATGACTGGAGAAATAAGAACAGATGAATTTGCAAAGCTAACTCTTGAATCAGCAATGACTGGACATTATGTATTTTCAACAATTCACGCAAATAATGTATTTAATGCAATTCAACGATTAGAATTATTAGGATTAAATAAATCATATCTTCTTGACACTTTAAAAATTATCTACAATCAGCGATTTGTAAAAATACTTTGTTCTTGTAATAAAAAAGGGTGCGAAACCTGTAAATACACTGGATACTCTGACATAATTCCTGTTTTCGAAATCCTTCACATAAATGAGTATACAAAACAAATGATTCTTTCTAACAAAATAGATGAAATTAAAAACTCCATTTTTTATATATCACCAGAAATTCAGCTAAATAGATTATTAATTCAGGGAAAAATAGATACAGAAGAATACAATCAATTCATCACTAGCATAGGGGGATGATATAATGGGTTATTATTCAAAAAGTCCTGAAGAATGGAAAAAATTAGATGAGGAAAAAGCAAAAAAAGATAAATTGCGTCAAATTCAAAAAAGAAGACAAAAAATAAACAATATGCTTATTATCTTTATTTCAATACTCGCAATAGCTTTTATATTCATTTCAAAAAAATATTTTCCTCGATATAATTTCGGATTTTATGTTTTAGTTGACAAAATTTCTTATTCAATATTTTCCTCAGACAAATACACATACCCTGATCCTTTAACAGTCTCTGTTTCTATGAACAATAGTACTACCTCACCAATAGATGTAAAAATAGATTCATTTAAGTTTATAATCTACAAAATAACAGGAGATTCAAGCGAAACATTCTATAAATTCGAATATCCAAAAATAATAAAATATCAATTATCGCCATATGAAACAAAAAAAATATTTGATCTAATGAATATAAACCCTCTTTCAAAAATTCCTGACGGTAAATACATAATATATTCCACATTTAATTCAAATGGAAAAGAAATAAAATTGCACAAAGAAATAGATTATATACATACAGTTAGATATAATGTCTATCTAAAAAAAGGCTTCTTCCTTGAAAATGAGTATCCTCAACTCATCATAGAGGCAAGAAACTATTCTGAAGAAACCAGACAATTTGAATTTAAAGGAACAATTCAAATATATACCAAAAAAAAGAAATTAATAAAAGAAATTCCTGTAGATTTTGGTTATTTAACATTAAAATCTCTTGAGAAAAAAGTAAATGATTTTAATATACCAAGAATAGAAAAGGGAACATATGATCTATATTTCGTTTCAAAACAATTTAATCAGGCTGTATATATTCCGTTCCCAATTACAGATAAAATTGAAACAAAATTAAAAAACATAAGTCTGTCAATGGATACTTATCTCTTTTATCCAGTAAATGAAAAATTTCAGGGAATATTTTATATCAATAACAAAGACCTCAAAAAAGAAAGATTTATTGAAATTACGGGATATTCGTTAAGACTCATTAATCTTGATAAAAACACAGTTGTATTCAACTATGAAAATTCCGACAAAAGGAGAATATACATAAATGCTGGTGGAAAGGCTATAGTATATTACCTCTCACCTTACGATCGTCCTGTAACTTTATCAATTCCAGGAAAATATCAATTAATTTATACTGTAAAAACAAATGAAAGTGTAATCGAAAGAAAAGTAACTGTATATGTTGGAATTAATCAAAATAAATAATTAAATTACATGGAATAAACTATTAATATGGGGGATGGTAAAATGCATTTAAAAAAAGAACGTTATTTTTTAGGAATTGGTATAATCCTTATGTTTATCAATGAATTAAATACCATAGGAATTATCCTTCAATTCATCGGTATTTATTTACTTAGCGAAAAAACAAATAACAAAAAAACATTTTATTATTTTGTAATATCACTATTTTTATTTTATTCTCTAATTAGTTTCTTTGTTCCACAAAGCATAATTATGATTTTCAAAAATTATCCAGGTCTTGCTAACAATTTTGATTCTCTATTCACCCTAAGATACTCTTTACTTGAAAGCATAAGAAATTATTTCTTTGTCATTTCTTTATCCTTTTTTATTTATCTAATCTCTTTAATATTAGAAAGAATAGCCTATAAAAATTTATATGATATAACTTTATCAAAAGAACTTTCCATAGCAATAAAATTAATATCAGTAGAAGCTGTCGTACTTACCTTTTCTTATCTATTATTGGCAAAATTTGTAATAGACGATGTAATTATTCTAAATTTATTAATTATATTATTTGTCTTAAACCTAACCTTAATTTTCCTAATAAAATTATTTGAAATTATTGGGTTTATAAACATTGAACAGTAAAAAATCCAGCCAGAAAATTGGTTGGATTTTTTATTAAGAATCTGGACATGCTGTATTTTTAGAAAAATTTGAAACATATTGTAATATAATAAAGGGCTTTTTACTACTATAGATTTTTGTAATTCAAATAATAAAAAACTTGATTCCTTAAAATTATTATATAAAAAATGACCGGAATATCTGTGGAACTTCTGGAGAATTAGTAATTTAACAAAAACTTGACAATAATTAGAAAAAGAGTTATAATATTAGTAGAAACTACGGGGGATGGAGATGTTAATTATGGTAAAAAGAATTAACAAAAAATCAATAGATTTTCTAAAATAAAGAGACCTTTATATGGTCTCTTTCTATTTTTTTACATTTTATTAATATATCAGGTGATAAATTAATATATTCAAATTTTTAAAAGAGGTGAGTAAATGAGATTAAAATTAGTTTTTAATTTAAAAGAAAATGCTTTCCCAAAAGATTATAGAAGAGTATTTATGAGTTTTATAAAAAAATCTCTACAAAGTTATGATGAAATGTTATATACAAAATACTATAAAAATCAAGATCCTATATTAAAAGATTATACATTTTCTGTTTATTTTGGAAAATGCAAATTTCTGGATTTTATCGAATTAGAAAATACAAACTTATCCCTTTTCTTTTCTACACCTTCATATACAACTGGAGCATATTTTTATAATGCTTTTATGAATATGAAATTTGAAGCTTTCCCTATAAAAGGAAATTCTTTAAAACTAACAAAAATTATAAAAATACCTGAAAAAGTGATACATAAAAATGAAGTCATAGTAAAAACATTATCTCCTATTTTAATTAGAGAACATACAAAAGAAACTGATAAATTTTATTATTTTGATGAAGATAAGGCTATTGATATTCTAAAAGAAAATATAAAATATCAATATACTAAACTATTTGATTACAAGATATCAGATTTTACAATAAAACCTCTAGACATTAAAAAAACTACAGTTTTGAATTATAATAAAAAAATAAAATCGAACCTAGGGATTTTTAAAATCAGTGGAGACACAAAATTATTAGGGTTCTTATACAAATCTGGTATTGGCAGTAAAAGAAGTTCTGGTTTTGGAATGGTAGAAATAATTTAGGGGTGATATATATGGAAGAAATAAAAAATAATTTTCTAATTTTTAGAACATCAGACTGGTTATATAACGCTGGTCTTGTTGGTTTAATAGAAATTTTAGGTCATGATAATGTTAGATATAGAACCAATGAAGAAAATGAGGATCTTGACTTTGATGAAGTTAAAATTTCAATAAATGCTTTTGAAAATTTTGAAGAAAAATTTTTTAATTATTTTATAGAAACATATACTAATTTACCATGGCATCAATTGGTTTCATATAAAGAAGCTGTTGAAACATTAAATGAAAAAAATGAATACAATATAAAAGATTTAGAATTATTAAATAAGATGATTGACTATTTCAAAAATAATCTTAAGAAAAATAGTTTTAAAAGCGTTTATCCACTAATTGAAGAAAAAGAAAATATAAAATTGGATATATTAAATGAAATAAAAAAGCTTAAAAAAATTAAAAAAGTTGAAAAAATAGAAGATATTAAAAATAACTTATTGATACTTGAAAATCTAATAAACTTTTTAAATCTAAAATCTTCAAAAAAATATATTGCCGCTAAAAATGCTATTTATACTTTAATAAGAAATGCCTGGGATGGCGTAAGCTTTTTAAATCCTCAAACAAAAGAAAAAGACGTATATATAGATTATAAAAAGCATTTTATAGATACATTTTTTAATTACATAAATATAGATGATGAAGAATTTAAAAAATATAAATATAAATGCTTCTCCTGTAATAGACCTATAAAAAGTCTTGAATATAATATGTCCTTTTTGAAGAATATAGGATTTGATGATGCAAGAAAACCTTCAAATGTATGGAATTTTGTTAATGATACATACATATGTCCAATCTGTAGATTAGTCTATTCATGTGTTCCTGCAGGATTTACATATGTATATGATAAAGGAATATTTATTAATCTAAATCATTCAATAGAAGAATTAGTAAGAATTAATAAAAAGATAAAAATGCAAGTCCTTAATGATCCACACAATAATTTAAACAATAGTTATTCCGAATTATTAAAGTCAATCTATGAAAATAAAAACAAAACTGCTTCGTATGAATATTCAGACATTCAAATAGTTAAATTAAAAAATGAAAAATACGAATTTAATATTCTATCGAAAAAAATTTTATCAGTTTTAAAAAATTCAGAAGAAGAACTGGATTTTCTAATTGCTCAGTTTTATTTTCCTTCCAATAATAAAAATTGGAATGAGAAAATATCCATATATGAAGAAGTTATATATAGAATATCAAATAATATCAGTTTGTATTCTTTGATAAACACTCTTTTAAGATTAAAAATCTCAAACGTAAACAACGGCTATTTTAACACTTTTACAATTAAACAATTAATAAAAATAAATTTAAATTATTTGAAAGAGGTGAAAAATATGGAATTTCCTGAAAATTTAGTTGGTAATGCAAATTATCAAGGTTACTTGTTAAAAAAAGAATATAACAGAAAAAATAGCGAACATAAACTTGGAGGTATCTCTTATAAATTATTAAATGCACTAAAAGTAAATAACAAAGATGGTTTTATGGATGTAATTTTAAATTGTTACTTATATGTAGATAAACCTGTTCCTAAAGTAATTATAGAAGCTTTAGAAAATGACGAAGTTTTCAAAACTGCAGGATATTCATTTGTAGCAGGATTAATAGGAGAATCAAATACGAAAGGAGAGGAATAATATGGAAAGAAAAGGATTAACTTTAACAATAGTTTTCGAAGCAGAAAGTGCAAATTATGGTGAAGGAATTGGAAATGTAACCTCATTAAAAAAACTATCTCGTGAAAATGGAATGTATACATATATTTCAAGACAGGCATTAAGATATAATATTGTAGAACAATTAGAAGAAGATTTGGCCCCAGTTGTTGCAGAAGGTAGCGGGGATAAGAAGGTAATTCAATTTCATCCTGATGCAACAATAGAAAAATATCCAGAAATAGATTTCTTTGGCTATATGAAAACAGAAAAGGGGAAAGGCAGTTTAACAAGAGATGCAAAGGTGAGATTATCCAATGCAATAGCATTAGAAGAATTTTATGGAGATCTTGATTTCTTAACAAACAAAGGATTAGCTGATAGATTAAATGAAAACATGAATATTGCTCAGTCAGAAATTCACAGAGCATATTATAGATATACTATAAATATTGATCTTGACGAGATAGGAATCGATCTTAATGATGAAATTAATTTACCTAATGAAGAAAAAGCAAGAAGAATTGAGAAATTATTGGATACAATAGCCTTTTTATATAGAGACATAAAAGGTAGAAGAGAAGATTTAAAACCTCTCTTTGCTATTGGTGGAGTATATAATATAAAAAATCCATTCTTTCAAAATTTGGTAGAGGTAAAAAACAACAAAATTAAGGTTGAACCTTTAGTTTCAATGCTTGAATATCCAGAAATAAAAGAAAACACATTATGTGGTGTAATCAATGGAAAATTTGATAATGAAAATGAAATAAAAGAAAAATTAAATGCCATTTCTATTCCTGAGTTATTCAAAACTCTAAAAGAAAGGGTTAGAAAATATTATGAAAGCAATTAAAATAAAAATAGAACAGGAAACAGCAAATTATAAAATTCCAACAAGTTTTGGATTGAGGGAGACATATCCTCTCCCTCCTTATTCAACAGTAATTGGAATGATTCATAAATTATGTGATTTTAAAGATTATAAAGAAATGAAATTAAGTATTGCAGGTAAATATAATTCTAAAACAAATGATTTATACACAAGATATGAATTCAAACCTGGTATGAAATTTGAAAAAGGACGACATCAACTAAAAATTGAAGAATATAATTACGGAATAACCAGAGGTATAGCAACAACAGAACTATTAGTGAATGTAGAATTATTAATACATATAGTTCCCAAAGATGAATCATTACTGGAAATAATTGAAAATGCTCTAAAATATCCACGAGAATATCCTTCACTCGGAAGGAGGGAAGATCTTGCAATAATAAGAGATGTAAAAATTATAGATTTTCATAAAAAAATTCTCGAAAAAAGCATAAGAAGTAATTATTCATATTATATACCTGAAGAATATATAAATACAATAAAATCTATCAATAAAGTATCTGGTATAAAATTCACAGGAACAAAATATACATTAAATAAAGATTATACACTGCAAAGTATTGGTAGTGGAAAAAACACTAAAATTTTTAGAAAATGGAATAAAATAAAAGTATTATACAATTCTAATATAAGCATTCTTAGAAACCATGAAGCATATATAGACGAAGATAATGATGTTTTATTTTTAGCTTAGGAGAGAAAATATGAAATTTCTTGCTAAATCTAACCCCGAAGAAACTATTCAAGAACATACTGATAACTTACTTTTTCAATTAAAACATTTAAAAAATATTTATAAACAAATCCCTATTAATTGGGATTTGCTTGAATATGTCTGTTTATATCATGACCTTGGAAAAATAAATGAAAATTTTCAGAATAAATTAAGATACCACAAAAGATATAATAAAGAAATTCCACATGCGCTATTAAGCCTTTTATTTATAGATCCTGATGAATTGTCAGAAAAATTTAGTGATGAAGAGATACAAATATTATATCAAGCAGTTGCATATCATCATGAAAGGAATTATGCAGATTACTCAAATGAAATCATTGAAAATCAATATGAGAGTTTAAAAAAACAACTTAAAAATTTCAAATATGAAAAAATCCCTAATTTACATCTAGTTGATTACATTGACGATTATTATTTTCAGCTAGGAGATAGAACTTATAAAGAAAATAGTAACTTTAAAAAATATGTTTTAATAAAAGGTTTGCTAAATAAATTGGATTACGCAGCAAGCGCTCACATTGATGTTGAATTGAAAAACGATTTTCTTATTGAAAACCTGGAAAAGATTGGATACCAATGGAATGAGCTTCAAAAGTTTATGATAAAAAATAGAGAAAAAAATGTTATAGCAATAGCTCAAACAGGAATGGGAAAAACAGAAGCTGGTTTATTATGGATAGGAAATAACAAAGGTTTTTATACTTTACCTTTAAAAATAGCGATAAATGCTATTTATGACAGAATAATAAAAAAAATATTAAAAAAAGAATATATTGAAAAAGTTGGGATTTTACACTCTGATACATATTCAGAATATTTAAAAAGAGAAGAAATACTTGAAGAGCTTGATTTGAATTATTATTACACCGCTACAAAGCAAATGTCTCTTGCTTTAACAATTACTACTCTTGATCAACTACTAGATATAGTATATTTATACAGAGGATTTGAAGCTAAACTAGCCACGTTATCATATTCAAAAATTGTATTTGATGAAGTTCAAATGTATTCAGCAGATTTGTTATCATATTTACTTCTTGGAATAAAACTAATAACCGATTTTGACGGAAAATTCTCAATACTTACAGCAACCTTACCAACATTTTTGATTGATTTTATGAAAAAAATGAAAATAAACTTCATAATACCTGAAAAACCTTTCATTAATGATAGAATTAGACACAGTGTAAAAGTAATAGATGAAGAAATAAACAGTGATTTCATATATAACATATACAATAAAAATCAAAAAGAAAGAATTCTTGTAATATGTAATACTGTAAAAAAAGTGCAGGAAATCTATAATAATTTAAAAGATTACGGAATAAATGAAATAAATTTACTTCATTCAAAATTTATAAAAAAAGACAGATTGAAAAAAGAAAAAGAAATAATTGAATTTGGAAATAATTATGCATCCAACGGAATATGGATAAGCACTCAAATAGTAGAAGCTTCTTTAGACGTGGATTTCGACATACTCATTACAGAACTATCTGATTTAAATAGTTTTTTTCAGCGTTTGGGGCGCGTATATAGACATCGTGATTGGGAAAAAGATGGTTATAATACTTATCTCTTTTTAGGTGGAGAAAAAAATAAAATCTCAGGTTTAAAAAGTTTTATTGATAAAGATATATTTAAATTATCAAAAGAAAAACTTAAAAATGTAGATGGTGTATTAACCGAAAAAGATAAAATTGAATTAATCAATTCAACATATACAGTAGAAAATTTAAAAGATACAGAATATTATAAAACCTTAGAAAAAATGATAGAGTATGTAAAAAGCTTCAATCCATATGAAGCTGAAAAAAAAGATATAAACAAAATATTCAGAAATATAGAAAATGTTATTGTGATACCAGAACCTGTATATCTCGAAAATAAAAATATAATAGAAACTCTTATATCAAAATATGATGATGTTAATTTAACTAAAAAAGAAAAATACAATGTAAAAATAAAAATAATGGAATATACATCCTCAATTTGGTTTAGAGAACTTAAAAAAATCGACGAATTAAAACTAAATAAATATGAAAAAATATATATTCACAAATGTGAGTATTCACCTGAAGTTGGAATTTATTATGAAAAAAGTGAAGAAATTGATGATGAAAATCAATTCTTTTGAGGCGATATTATGAAAAATATTTCCGGAATAGAATTTTATTATTATTTCATATGTAAGAGAAAACTCTGGTTTTATTCACATAAAATTCTGATGGAAGAAGAAAATGAGGATGTTCAAATTGGAAAAATTATTGAAGAAAATTATTATAAAAACAATACAAAAAACATTATGATTAACGATGAAATAAATATAGACCTTATAAAAAATAAAAAAATTCTTCACGAAATAAAAAAATCTCAAACATTTGAAGAAGCTTCAATATGGCAATTAAAATATTATATTTATTACTTAAGAAATTATGATATTGATATTTCAGAAGGAATTATAGATTATCCAAAACTTAGAAAAAGAATCAAAGTCAAGTTTTCAGAAGAAGATAAAACAAAAATAGAAGAAATAATAAAAAATATAATTCAAATAAAAGAAACGGATAAAATTCCTGACGTCGTCAATAAAAAATACTGTAAAAAATGTGCATATTATGAATTGTGTTATATTTAAGGTGATATAATGAAAAAATCCATATATATTTTCTCAAATGGAGAATTAAAAAGAAAAGATAATAGTTTAATTTTTATTACTAAAGAAAATAAATCATATATTCCTATAGAAAAAACATCTGAAATATATGTTTTTGGTGAATTAAATATCAACAGCAAATTATTAAATTTTTTATCTCAAAAAAATATTATTATGCATTTTTATAATTACTATGGATTTTATTCAGGAAGTTACTATCCAAAAGAGAAACAGGTATCAGGCTTTTTATTAATAAAACAGGTAGAACATTATTTAAATACTCAAAAAAGAGTTGAAATTGCCTCTGAATTAATCACTTCAGCAAGTTATAACATATATAGAAATCTAAGATATTACAATGAAAGAAATAAAAATTTAATTGAAGAAATTAAAAAAATAGAATCCTTAAGAAAAGAAATAAAAAAACAAACATCAATAAATTCATTAATGGGAATAGAAGGAAATATAAGAGAACATTATTATTCTTCATGGAAAAAAATAATTAATTATGAATTTACCAAAAGAGTAAAAAGACCACCTGATAATATTGTAAATACACTAATATCATTTATAAATTCACTTATATATACCACTACATTATCTGAAATTTACAGAACATATTTAAATCCAACAATTTCATATTTACATGAACCAGGAGAACGTAGATTTTCTCTAAGTTTAGACCTTTCAGAAATCTTTAAACCTATTCTTGTAGATAGAATGATATTTTCATTATTAAATAAAAAAATAATTTCTGAAAAAGATTTCAGTAAAGAATTAAATAATCTGTATTTAAAAAAAAGTGGGATGAAAAAAATTCTTCAAAAATACGATGAAAGGCTTAAAGAAACTATATATCATAAAACACTAAAAAAGAAAGTATCTTATCGGTATTTAATACGATTAGAAGCATATAAATTGGTAAAGCATTTATTAGGGGAAAAAGTTTATGAAGGTTTTAAACTATGGTGGTGATAAGATTGTATATTATTTTAGTATATGATATTAAATTCGATGAAGAAGGAAAAGGGCAAAAAATATTACCTAAAGTTTTTAAAATATGCAAGAAATATCTTTATCATATTCAAAATTCTGTTTTTGAAGGAGAGCTAACAAAAGCGGAAATTCTAAAATTAAAATCGGAACTAGAAAAAGTAATAAGAAAAGACGAAGATTCTATAATAATTTTCAAAAGTCGGCATGAACGTTGGCTTGAAAAAGATTTTTGGGGATTGAAAGAAGATAAAACATCAAACTTTTTGTGATTGTCGATGTTCAATATTGTAAAAATTATAAGGCAACGACAGGAATTGTAAGTCACTATTATAAATTATTCTAAAAACATATTACTTTATATAAAGAAATTTTTTCTTACTCTTTGATATTGCGACAATAAAAATATACTAAATTCTCTTATAAAACTCATTACAAATGGCGGTGTCTTTAATAATCCATATTGGAATGTAAATTTTTTTAAGCTTGTAAGTCATAATCTTCGCCTTTCTTGTCTTTAATAATCCATATTGGAATGTAAATGATTACGATACAGCTTTTGAAGAATTAACAAGATTAAGTCTTTAATAATCCATATTGGAATGTAAATCAATTAAATCGGGGTAATAAGAGTCTCTTAATTGAGTCTTTAATAATCCATATTGGAATGTAAATTCGGCATTGCAATACATCGAGAAAATAGAAGCACAGTCTTTAATAATCCATATTGGAATGTAAATGTAATTACCGTCGATGCAATGCCAGCATTAGCAGATAGTCTTTAATAATCCATATTGGAATGTAAATTTGAAGAATACAGCGTAACTCTTTCAAAACTCTTGGGTCTTTAATAATCCATATTGGAATGTAAATGAGTTTAAAGAGGCTGTTAAAAAAGGTAGGGAAGATGCGTCTTTAATAATCCATATTGGAATGTAAATTTTTCGCTATTTAAGGGGTTTTGAGAGGTTGTTATGAGTCTTTAATAATCCATATTGGAATGTAAATCGTTTAAGATTTGTTATAACAATTCTATTGAGAAAGTCTTTAATAATCCATATTGGAATGTAAATTGGTATTCTACAACGTCTTTTATAGTAGCATTTTTAGTCTTTAATAATCCATATTGGAATGTAAATCAACCTTTCCCAGTTTGGGACGAATTGGGGTTCAAAGAGTCTTTAATAATCCATATTGGAATGTAAATGCCTGAAGAGATAGACTTTGAAGAAAGGTCTATCTCTGGTCTTTAATAATCCATATTGGAATGTAAATTTAAACGACTTTGCATGGAATATTGAGCATTTAATGTCTTTAATAATCCATATTGGAATGTAAATATTTCATGTTTTAATCGTTTTCAAACAGCTTTAATGTCTTTAATAATCCATATTGGAATGTAAATTAGCTAGAGAGATCAAGGTGCTTATCACCTTTAATAGTCTTTAATAATCCATATTGGAATGTAAATAATGAAGTAATTTTTTGGTACATTCAAAGAGGTTTCAGTCTTTAATAATCCATATTGGAATGTAAATTAATAAAGACATTTTCATTTTTGTATTGATATGTGAGTCTTTAATAATCCATATTGGAATGTAAATATTTAAAGCTTTAACGAATTCAAATACATCTTCCCAGTCTTTAATAATCCATATTGGAATGTAAATAACAGTATGTATGATTGGTATATACGCGCTGACGGTAAGTCTTTAATAATCCATATTGGAATGTAAATTAATTAAATCAGGATAATAAGAGTCTCTTAATTGGTCTTTAATAATCCATATTGGAATGTAAATAAAGGTGATGTAATTGGAATTGGAGAAACGGAAAGAGTCTTTAATAATCCATATTGGAATGTAAATTTTAATACAATCGTATATTTAAATATATCCATATCAAAGTCTTTAATAATCCATATTGGAATGTAAATGTAGTGCCAAGGCAAAAACCGTTGGATACAGAAACAGTCTTTAATAATCCATATTGGAATGTAAATTCTGGATTACAAGCTTATTTCAACAATGCAGTAACAAGTCTTTAATAATCCATATTGGAATGTAAATTTTTCAGGAGCTGTATAAGATATTGTTTTTGTTTCAAAGTCTTTAATAATCCATATTGGAATGTAAATGTTTTAGACAGAGGTAATTTTTCTCACGTTGAAGAAGAGTCTTTAATAATCCATATTGGAATGTAAATTCAAATTCTGTTGCTTTACCAAATTCAGGCATTATACTGTCTTTAATAATCCATATTGGAATGTAAATATATAAATATAATGGTAAGCTTATATTCCCGGTTGGGTCTTTAATAATCCATATTGGAATGTAAATCAACCACACCACAACCAAAAACATCGCTTTTTGGTAGTCTTTAATAATCCATATTGGAATGTAAATTATTATCATCTCCTTACTTTTTCATAAACATCATAGTCTTTAATAATCCATATTGGAATGTAAATAGATAAGCAACAAATGTTTTCCTGTTGAACCTGTTTGTCTTTAATAATCCATATTGGAATGTAAATGCTAGATACCCTATGCTTGAAGATTTAGACTATTAGTCTTTAATAATCCATATTGGAATGTAAATAATCACTCCCAGCACCCGCCCCTAAACATGCCCGGTCTTTAATAATCCATATTGGAATGTAAATAGTTGCGAGATTTTCTCGAGCATCCCACGCTCGAGGTCTTTAATAATCCATATTGGAATGTAAATTTGATAGACATCACTTAAAAATTCAATATTCCAAAAGTCTTTAATAATCCATATTGGAATGTAAATAGACAGGTAGCTTGGAGTATTATAAAAAATCCAAAGGTCTTTAATAATCCATATTGGAATGTAAATACTTACGAAGGTATTAATACATCTGCTGATGTTGCTGTTGGTCTTTAATAATCCATATTGGAATGTAAATTAAAACATATCTCTAAACATACATTATAGCTATAGGTCTTTAATAATCCATATTGGAATGTAAATCCAAAAGAAACTAATTGATAAGGGTTGATTAGAATAGTCTTTAATAATCCATATTGGAATGTAAATTTAATCACTACTGCAGCTTCTGGTCTTAACCCACCAAAGTCTTTAATAATCCATATTGGAATGTAAATGAGGGGTCAATAGACATGTAGATGCCTTGATAAGGGAGTCTTTAATAATCCATATTGGAATGTAAATGAAGGTAATTGTTTGCATCTAAAACCAATATAATCAATTAGTCTTTAATAATCCATATTGGAATGTAAATTTGGAGGCCATCAACTTTTGCCTCCAATGTGAGGTCGGTCTTTAATAATCCATATTGGAATGTAAATTGCAAGATTGTTTAAATCTTCATTAATGAATATTTCATTAGTCTTTAATAATCCATATTGGAATGTAAATATTTTCTTTTTTATATAAACTGATTTTATGTTGTTGTCTTTAATAATCCATATTGGAATGTAAATCCGCCAAAGTGAATATAAAATTATTTTTCTTATTAGTCTTTAATAATCCATATTGGAATGTAAATAAAAGCGATGTTTTTGGTGCTGGTTGTTTAGTTGCTCGTCTTTAATAATCCATATTGGAATGTAAATCGGAGACGGGAAGACGCTGAGAAGGTGGAGGAGAGAGTCTTTAATAATCCATATTGGAATGTGAATTAGTGCAAATATTTTGAAACTGAGGTTTTCGTTAAAAAAGTTCTGGAAAATTATGATATAATAAATAAAGAGAATTTTATTGTAAAAACTAATGCTCTATTTGGAAAAATTAAAACTGTGTTTATTGAAAAAGAAAAACGACTTGATAAAATTATGAAGAAAGAGGTTTTATTATGGAAAAGGAAATAGATGCTTTAACATATGCATATAGATATAATTCAGCAATAACAGATTATGAAGATGATCCATATTATGCTGAAGATGCAGCATATTTTCGTGAAATGGCAATGAGAAAATTGAAGAAAGTAACTAATCCTCGTATAAAAAAAGAGGCTACCAAAATAATTGAAGAAACAGATCAAATTCTAAAAAAAGAACGTAAAAATATAATTAGAATACTATCAGGTCTTTCTGATATAGACAAAAAAGAACTAAAATATTTAGAAAGAATATAACCTGTAAACTATATTCATACCTATTATTTTCATTACTATATAGAATTGATTGCAAATGAAATTAAATAGGATGGTGATAAAAATCAAAAAAATAAAATTATATGATTATGAAGAATATAAGGAAAATGCTTTTAGAAAAAATCCAAGGTTAAAAGAAGCTTATGATAGTCTTGAAGAGAAGTATAAAGCAATAAGTCAAGAGATAATTAATAATATGAATTTGGTTAAAAAGGATAAAGATATTTAAATGCGCAACAACTTGTTTCGCAATTTTCAATTTTGTTAATTACCAAATTAGGGCAACAAGCTGTTGCCCTGTTTATTAAAATCTTCCTCTTCCACCATGACCTCTACCTCTTGGTGCTGGTTTTGCATATGCTCCAGGTTGTGCTGGATATTGTGTCTGTGATGCATATCCTGTTCCTCTTGCTGAACCTCTAAAACCGTTTAATAATACTTCTTCTCCGTCTATTTTTGTTTCTGCTGGTCTAAAGATTTTTTCTCCATTTATTTCCACCGACCATCCTGTTACTTCCATTGTTTGTCCTATTTCTAAACTTCCAGCAAAATATGCATTTGCATGTAATTCTATTTCTTCTCCTGCTTCTGTTTTAACTTTTATTTCCAATAATCCTGGATAATCCTCATTTTCTTCTATTGATTCAATTACTCCAGTTACTGTTATCATATTTTCTTCAGTAAATAAATATCCACCTGGTACTCCTTGATAATTTTGATACATTGGTACTGTTCCTGACGTTTCTTGATATACCCTTGATGCATTTGCATTAAATGCAAAAATTGAACCTGTCATCAATCCACCTACTAATAATGCTGTTAATAATTTCTTCATAATAACACCTCCATAGTAATTTTGTTTTTTTATTTTTTGTTTTCCTTCCTGTCTTTCGATACTTATATATTAACCTTTAAAACTTAAAGAAAACTTAGTTTTCACTTAGAAATTCCTTAAAATTTTTACTCATTAAGAAAAAATTGGTTTTTTGGTTATAACTTATAATAATTCCGTTTAATTAAAAGTCATTATTAATAATAGCATTTTTTAATATCAAAAAAATATGTTATATTGTAAATAATGAAAAATTTCACGGAAGGAGGGTATCACATGAATAAATTAGCATTTGTAAGATTTGAATTATTACAATTTGATAGTGGGAGAAGTGTGTCTACTTCATGTGATAACCTCGCTCAAATAAAGGTCGATTGTTGTTGAATATAGACATAAAATTTGGGCTATGGTTATCACACCATAGCCCATTTTTTATATTTATCTACATAAAGGGCTATGGTGTATTTATACCATAGCCCTTTTTTATAAATTTTTCACAAAATTTAAGGAGGGGATTTTTATGAAAAAGTATAAGCATGATTTTTTGCTGAAAAACAAAAAAACATCATATTATGAAGGTTTTGACGTTATGGACAAGTTAAAAGATATTCTAATTGAACTAAAACGCTCACAGATTTAGGAGGTTATATCATGAAAAGTATTTTAAAATATGTTTCTCAACAGAAAAGATTTATTATTATTGCATCTTTATGCCTAATTGGCGGAGTATCAGCAGAGCTGATACTCCCATACCTGAATAAAATTGTTATAGATGACATTATCGTTGGTGGGAAAAGAAACTTATTATTTCCTGTTTTATCCGGTATATTTTTTATAACTATCTTCAGAGCATTAATGGGGTATTCTCAGGAATTTTTATTTGATTTTACTGGTTCTCAGATAAGCAAAAATATCAAAAACGACCTTTTTAAACATATTCAAAAGTTACCTTTTACCTATTTTGATAAAACTAACACTGGAGAATTAATGTCCAGAATAGGAGAAGATGTAGATAATATCTGGAATGCTCTTGGTTTTGGAATAAGTATTGCTGTTGAGTTTGCATTATATTTTATTCTTGGAAGTCTTGTTTTATTTTATTTAAACTGGAAACTCGCTTTAATTAGTTTAATTTCAGCTCCTGCTATTGCATATCTTGCAACTAAATTAGAAAATGAAATAGGAAAAGCATTTGATAAGATAAGCGATCAGGCTGCTGTGATAAATACCACAGCTCAGGAAAATATTTCTGGCGTTCGTCTTGTTAAAGCCTTTGCAAGAGAAAAATATGAAATCATGAAATTTTTAAAATTAAATAACGAAAACTATGAATTAAATCTTGAAAAATCTCGAATATGGGGCAAATATTTTCCCACAATTGAATTTCTTGGCAATGGCGCTTTAATACTAGTTGTAACTGTAGGTGGAGCTTTAGTAATAAAAGGAAATATATCTATTGGTACTCTTGTTGCTTTCAACGGTTATATGTGGATGATTGTATGGCCAATGCGACTAATAGGATGGCTTTCCAATATTTTTTCTCAAGCAAATGCTTCAGCTAAAAAAATAGAAAAAATTTTAAAGGAAGATACGGAAGATTTTAAAGGAATAAAGATTGAAAAATTAAATGGTGAGATTGAATTTAAAAATGTAAGTTTTAAATATGATAATGAATACATATTAAAAAATATAAATTTTAAGATTAAACCTGGAAAAACACTTGCAATAATGGGTCCAACTGGATGTGGAAAAAGTACATTAATAAGTTTATTATCCAGATTTTATGAAATCGATGAAGGTGAAATTTTAATTGACGGAATAAATATAAAAGATTTTTCTTTAAACACACTTAGAAAAAATATAAGCTATGTTTTCCAGGATACTTTTCTATTTTCAGATACAGTAAAAGAAAACATAAAATATGGAAATGACAATATTGATGATAAAGAAATAATAAGCGCCTGTAAAGAAGCACAGGCTTATGATTTTATTATGAAATTACCAGAAAAATTTGACACAATTATTGGAGAAAGAGGGCTGGGATTATCGGGAGGCCAGAAACAAAGATTAACAATTGCAAGAGCGCTTATAAAAAAAGCTCCTATAATAATTTTTGATGATGCAACTTCAGCTCTTGATATGGATACAGAATATGAATTATTAAAAAGTATATATTCAAAAGAACTACAAAACACAAAAATTATTATTGCTCATAGAATCTCTGCTGTAAAAAATGCCGATGAAATAATCTATCTTGATAATGGCGAAATCATCGAAAGAGGAACACATGATGAATTATTAAATATGAAAGGAAGATATTATGAAATTTATGCTGAGCAATTTAAGGACTTTGAGGATTTAATTGAAGATGAGGTGGTATAAATGAATTTAAAATTTGAAAAAACAAAAACTATTTTAAGAATATTTTCATACTTAAAACCGTTCTTTAAACAAACAATTATGGTTATTTTTCTTATGATTATAGTAATGGGTATTAATTTAATAAATCCCTATTTCTTTAAAATAGCTATAGATAAATACATTGCAAATAATAATCTCAACGGTTTAATAATAGTTGGAGTAGCTGTAATGTTTTTAAACCTGCTCTCACTTTTTATTTCAAGAATGCGCATTATATTAATGGGTAAAATTACAAATAAAATCGTTGTGAATATTAGACATGAATTATACGAACACATACAAAAACTTTCATTTTCCTTTTTTGATACTAAACCTGTAGGAAAAATTTTAGCACGTGTTGTGAATGATGTAAATTCACTTCAACAACTATTTTCTAATAGTATAACAAGTTTAGTACCTGAATTTTTAACTCTTGTTTTTGTAGCAATAATAATGTTTTCGATGAACTTTAAGCTAGCCCTTGCATCAATGATAATATTGCCATTTCTGCTTTTTGGTTTATTTCTAATTGAAAACATTAGTAGAAAACGATGGATGAATTATAGAAAAAACCGTTCTGAATTAAATGCTTTTACACATGAAGACATATCAGGAATTAGAATTATTAAATCGTTTACTGCTGAAAATAAAACAAATAAAAAATTCAGATTTTTAACTCAAAAAATGATGAATTCATTTGTTAATGCTGTAAAAATAAATGATTGGTTCTGGGCAATGGTTTTGGTTTCCTGGGGAATTGGAAGTGTTGTTGTATTTTATTTAAGTACCAAAATGATAGATTTAAATGAAATAACCGTTGGAACTGTTGTAGCTTTTATTGGTTATATAGGTATGTTCTGGAGACCTATTATGAATTTAAGTAATTTTTATAACTCGCTTGTTACCAATATTTCAGCAGCAGAAAGAATATTTGAGATACTGGATACTAAACCACTTATTGTTAATTCAAAAAATGCCAGAATTATGCCTGAAATAAAGGGAAAAGTTGAATTTAAAAATGTATATTTTTCATACGATAAAGAAATTATATTAAAAGACATGTCTTTTAAAGTAAATGCAGGAGAAACTATAGCTCTAGTCGGACCAACCGGCGCAGGAAAAACAACTGTAATTAATTTAATTAGCAGATTTTACGATCCCCAAAAAGGTAAAATATTAATTGATGGAATAGATATTAAAAACGTGGATCTTGAATCTTTACGCTCTCAAATGGGAATTATGCTGCAGGATACATTTCTATTTTCAGATACTATAAAAGAAAATATTAGATATGGAAAATTGGATGCCACAGATGAAGAAATTATCAATGTTGCTAAAGCTGTTCATGCTCACGAATTTATTATGAAATTAGAAAAAGGTTATGATACAAAAGTTAACGAAAGAGGTGTGAGATTATCAATTGGAGAAAGACAATTAATCTCTTTTGCAAGAGCCTTACTCGCAAATCCAAAAATCTTAATTTTAGACGAAGCGACATCAAATATTGATACACACACAGAAAAATTAGTACAAGATGGGATTAAAAAATTATTAAAAGGTAGAACATCATTTGTTATTGCTCATAGACTATCCACAATCAGAAATGCCGATAGAATATTTTATATTGATAATGGAAAAATCATTGAATCCGGGAATCATGATGAACTAATGTCTAAAAAAGGATTTTATTACAATTTATATCTTTCACAATTTAAGTTTCTTGAAATAGGTGCATAAACAAAAGTGGAACCTTAAAAATTAGAATATATTGTGATAATAAATGAGTTTATACTATAATTTAAGCCAGCCAGGATCAATCCTGGCTGGCTTTTTTATTAAGAATACGCTGTTAAATCAAGAAGCCCATGACCGGACAATGTAAATACAATAACCTTCTCTTCTTTATTTTCTTTTGCTTCAATTGCTTCCTTAATTGCACCAGCAATTGCATGGGAAGATTCAGGAGCTGGAACAATACCTTCTAATTTCGCAAACAATTTTGCAGCTTCAAAAGTTTCATCCTGTGAAAAAGCTACAGCATCTAAAAGCCCTTCGTGTTTTAACCTTGCAATAATTGGTGCAGAACCGTGATAACGTAATCCACCTGCATGAATCTTAGGAGGAATAAATTCTTTTCCCAGTGTATACATTTTCATTAAAGGAGTTAAACCTGCAGTATCGCCATTATCGTATCTATACTCACCTTCAGTTAAAGAAGGACAGGACTTCGGCTCACATGCAAGAAATTTAATATTATCATTAGAAAGTTTTTCTGGAACAAACGGCAAAATTGTTCCACCAAGATTGGAACCTCCACCGTGACATCCTATAACAACATCAGCACTTTCATTAATCTTTTCAAGCTGTTTCTTAATTTCAAGTCCTATTATACTCTGATGCAATAAAACATGATTTAAAACACTGCCGAGAGCATATTTTGCATTCTTTTTGGTAAATACAACTTCCAATGCTTCACTAATTGCTATTCCTAAACTACCTGGATTATCTTCATCCATTGAAATCATCTTTTTACCAAATTCAGTATCTAAACTTGGACTTGGAGTAACCTTACCATTAAAAAGATTAATAAGATGTTTCCTCATTGGCTTTTGTTCAAAACTTGTCTTAACCATATATACCTCTATGTTCAATCCAAATTTTAGACCTGCATAAGATAAAGCGCTTCCCCATTGTCCAGCACCTGTTTCAGTGACAAGAGTATCAACACCAGAAATTTTATTATAATATGCCTGAGGAATAGAAGTATTAGTCTTATGACTGCCGGTTGGAGAAACACCTTCATATTTATAATAAATCCTTGCAGGTGTTTCAAGGTATTCTTCAAGATTAGTTGCTCTAATAAGTGGTGTTGGCCTGAAAATTGCATATTCCTCTAAAACTGCATCAGGAATCTTTATATATCTCTCCTTTGTAACTTCCTGCTCTACAATTGGTTTTGGAAAAATTGCCTCTAATTCTTCTGGTTTCATTATTTCCTTAGTTTGTGGATTTAAAGGTGGATCAAGTTCAAATGGCAAATCAGCTAATGCATTATACCAGTATTTTGGCATCTCCTCAACAGACAAATAAACTCTTTCTCTTTTACCCATAAAACCAACCCCTTTCTTTCAAATTTGTAATTTAAAATAAAAAAACCGGATATCCAATTTGGATATCCGGTGACTGCCTACATTAATTAATAATCACTCGCTTTAATGCCTCATTTTTCCGAAGCATGACAAAGCAGTAGACACCCACCGGGCGTCCACCACCAATTTACGCTATTAAAATTTGTATTTACAACTATATTTCTATTATAATAATTTCCCATACACAAAACCTCTTTATAATAATTTTCATATATTATACTACAAAAATTTCAAAAAGTAAAGTCTTCCACCAAAAATAATGTATAATATATTATATTAAATATAAAAACTCATGAAAGGAGAAAAATGGAAAATGAAAATAAATACAGAAATAATAGATACATATTTAATGGAAAAAAATTTAAAAAAAATCTCAAACAATAAAATCTTTTCTCTTATTGAAAATGGAAAAATTTTATTTGAAGCACCTCCAGAGGAATCTTATCAAAAAATTAAAAACACTTATAATTTATTCAAAAATATCATTTTTTCATTTAAACCTTGTAATTATAATATATGGAAAAATATATTTGAAATATCTGATAATACAGATAATAGCTTCATTATTTTCCCAATCATTGGCGCTCCATCTCCCTACGAAGCAATGATAAGATATGATGAAAACGGAAATACTTTGATGATTTTCGATATATATTTACTTGGAAAAAATATTGACAATCTTCCAAAGTTAAAAGAAAATATATCCTTATTAATCACTCATGAATTAGCTCATTACTACATTCATCAAAGATTTCAATATCCACAAAAAATCGAAAATCAATTAAAATATTTATTTTTTGACGAGGGATTTGCACATTTTTTATCCTATTCAAATAACATAGAACAAATTAATTGGAACGAAAAAAAAAATATTAAAAAAAGAGAATATTCATATGAAATGTTAAAAGAAAAATTGAAAAATAAATTAGATAAAAATCTTTTAATAAAGGGAATTACAGCAAATAATTATTGGGATAAATATATTGCAATATCAGGAATGTTCGCCATTATAGATTTCTGGCATTCAAACAATAAAAAACTTGATTCATTAAAATTATTATATAAAAAAGGACCAGAATATCTGTGGAATTTCTGGGAAATCAATTATTTAACAAAAACTTGATAAAAAAACAGCGACGTTTTAATAAACGTCGCTGTTTTTTATGGCAGCCCCACGGGGAATCGAACCCCGACTCTCGGACTGAGAATCCGATGGACTAGCCGTTATCCTATGGGGCCATAAATTGCAATCCTATTATACCATAAAATTTTATATTTGTAAATATCATAAAGAACCTTGATCTTTAAAAATTGCTAAAAAGGTTAATAATAATATTTTTATATCGAGTAACAAACTTTTATTTTTTACATAATAAAGATCATATTCTGTTTTTATTTTATAATCCTCCAGGTTTGTTGTATATTTAAATTTAACCTGAGCCCAGCCTGTAATACCAGGATTTACCAAAAGACGATAATTATAAAATTCTATATTTTCCATGCACATATCATGAAATGAAATCATTTCCGGTCTTGGACCTATAAAATTCATATTTCCTTTTAATACATTAAAAAATTGTGGCAATTCATCAAGCCTTGTTTTTCTTAAAAACTTACAGAATTTATTAATATGATTATTGTGTATTGTTCTAAATTTATACATCAAAAAATTTTTTTCATTTTTCCCAACTCGAGTTTGTTTGAATATTACAGGTTTCCCTAACATAAAATAGTTTATGGTATATATTACTATTAATAATGGTGAAGCAATAATTAAAAATAATAAAGTTATAATTATATCAAGAAATCTATTTTCACTTTTTTCAATAAAAAATTCAGAATAATAATATTTGAATTTTTTTAATACAATTAAAGGAATTCTCTGTAAATATTTTTCAGCAATTTCAGGTAATATTTCTATAATATAACCATTCTTTTGTGCATCTTCTAACTCTTTTTTTATATAGTGTTCCAATGAAGGATCGGCAATTAAAATCCTATCAAAATACTTTAGGTTTTCTTTAAACGAGGTCGGATTCGGATTTAAATATCCGCCAAATTGCATTTTATTATTTGTTTTTAGTGTTATTTCATCTAATATTTTTTTAAAATCTTCCTTTTTACCAATTACAAGATATTTCATTTTAATCGCTCCTGAATTTACATTAAATAGGCTTCAATAAATATTTCACCGTAGTTTTCAATAATCCTAAATATTTAATAACCATTCAATAGATTCATCAGATAAATTTTGTTTTAATGTGTTTAAAACACCAAGTTGTTCAAAATGATTTATTAAAAATGTGCTATATTCCAATACATTAAAGAAATCAGATTGCTGGATATTTTTTCTTCTATATTCCAAAATCAATTCATCCATATCATCAATTACAAATTTCAAATCTCTTTTTATAATAATATCCAATTCTAAATCTATAAATTCAATACTGTTATTTTTTGATGAATATTTACCGAAGTCAATGTAAATCAAATAATCTTTAAGAGGTGAATTAAAAGCTGTTTTAAATGTGGTAAGCATTATTAATTTTTCAGGTATAACTAATCTTTTAATTTTTTCTATGGAATTATGATTATCAAGTGTTATCCACTTTCTTTCTATACCATAATAATTATCAAATTCCATTATTTCATCAATATTAACCTCTACTTTTCTTGTAGGTGAAACAAGAGTTTCTTTTTTTTCATTTAAATAGAAAATATAATCTTTCATTTTCATCTCTCCCTCTTAAACTAAAGTAAAATTAAGGTTAAATTTATTATAACATAAATGATTACAATCGTCAAATTTTTGAATTCATTACAATGATTTCTAAAATTAAAGAAAATGAGGTAAAATATAAATAATCTACGGATGTTGGAGGTGCCATATGATTCATTCATTATCAATAAAAAATTTTGGATTATTTAAAGATATTTCTGTTGATTTCTCCGAAGGGTTAAATGTTATAACCGGAGAATCTGGTGCTGGAAAATCCATGTTTATTAAAGCCCTAATATCATTATTAAGTGGTAATATACCAAAAAATTTGAGAGGAGAAAATGGATCTATTTCAGCTTTTATTACTGTTTCTGATGAAATAAAAAAAGAAATTGAAGATTTTTTAAATTTAGAAAATGACGAGATTATTTTAAATGTAAATTTCACCGAAAAAAGAGCTGTCTTTAGAGCTAATGGAACTATTATCCCAAAAAGTTTTTTAGAAAAAATTGGTTCATATGTTATGGAAGTTCATACTCAAGATTCCCAAGTATTATTAAGGACACCTTCATATCACAATTTATTGGCATATAATATACTAAAAAAGGAATTGAATTCTCTTATTGAAAAATATAATTTAAAATTTAAAGAATATACTACTTTAAAAAACAAAATGAGTAAAATTCCTGATGATCCTTCTGAAATTTATAGAAAAATTGATATATTAAAATACCAAATTGACGAAATAGAAAGCATTTCCCCAGAAGAAGATGAAGATGAAAAATTACGTGAAGAATATAAGAAATTAAGCAATATAGAAGAAATCAAGAATAAACTTTCGAAAACATTAGCTTTATTGAAAGATGAAGAAGAAAACATAGATGTTTTAATTGGAGAAGTTGTTGATGATTTATCTGATATTTCTGAATATGGATATTCTTCAGAACTCGATATTGCCGTTTCAATTCAGGATTTAATAAACGAATTATACAGTGAAGTTGAAAATAAATTATACGAAATTGAAAGTGACCCGGAAAAATTTGAGGAAATATCAAATAGATTAAGTGAAATCAATAATTTAAAAAGAAAATATGGGCCTACTCTTGAAGATGTTTTTGAACATTATAATTCATTTAAAAAAGAATTAGATGAACTTCTTTCATTGGAAAAGCTTATAAACGAATTAAAACCAACTATGGATAAAATAAAAAAAGAGCTATTCAAAATTGGCGAAGAAATAAGGATTCAGGGTGAAACAGTTCTCAAAAAAATCGAAAAATCCATTAAAACAGAACTCAAAAATTTAAATATGGAACATACAGAAATTAAGTTTGAATTTTCAAAATTAGAAGAACCTTCAAGATATGGAACATATAGTATAAGATTAAAAGCTAAAACTACTAAACAATCGCCATTACTACCTATTGAAAAAATTGCTTCAGGCGGTGAACTCTCAAGGATTGTTTTAGCTATAGAAAAGGCGCTTGGAGATATGCATATTGTCGAAACAATGCTTTTTGATGAAATTGATTCTGGTGTTGGCCAGAGAATGGCTGATATTATAGGTAAAAAATTAAAGGACTTTTCTAAAAACAAACAATTAATTGTAATAACACATATGCCTCAGGTTGCCAATTATGCCGATAAACATTTTAAGATTTACAAATACGAAGAGGATGGAATAACCTTCTCAAACTTAAAGGAATTAAACAAAGATGAAAGAATAGAAGAGATAAAAGAAATGTATGGTGAAATAGTATTTGAAAAAGAGGTGGAATAATATGAAAAGAGAAGATGTTATACAAAGAATAATCGAGGAAAAAGGGGTAACAGCTATTCCTATATTGATTGATATGATGGAAGACAGTGATGCTGAAACATATGAACTAATAATGGATATAATAGATATAATGGGTGCTGAAGCAAAAGAATACTTATTTAAAGAATTTTTAAAAAGATTCAATCAAAAAAATCTTGATGATGTAGTCATGTTATATTTAATAGACATCTTATCAGAATTAGAATGTAAAGAATTAGCCCCATATCTTGAAAGAATGCTCGAACTTTATTCTGATGAAAGAGCTTTTCCAATAATCATAGAGGCACTATTAAGACTAACAAAAGATGAGAAATATCTTGATATTCTTGCTACTTATTTAAACGATGAAGGCGAAATACAGGAATTGGCTGTTATGGCAATGGCTGAACTTCCTGTTAGCAAAAGCATTAACTATTTACTCAATAAGTATACTGAAAATATTTCTAAACAGCAAAAAGCATTAATTCTTGATTCTATACAAAAAATGTTGGTGAAAAATAAAGATTTATTACCTATAGTTAAAGAACATCCAGCAGGTGATGAAATATCAGAAATGCTGGAGTGGATGTTGAAATGAACAACCTTGAAACAATAGCAAAAGATTTATATCTTATGGGTTGTAATGTTTTAATAAACGAACCCATGTCTAAACACACAACATTTAGAATTGGGGGAAAAGTAGCATTATATGTTACTCCAAAAACAAAAAATATTTTTATTGAGGTTTTGAATTATCTTGATAAAAATAATATAGAGTATAAAATAATAGGTGGTGGTGCTAATTTAATTGTTAGCGATAAATTTCATGATTTTGTTGTTATAAGTACTGAATATATTTCTGGATATGAAATTGAAAATGAAAAAATTATTGCTGAAAGTGGAATTCCGCTTTCAAGATTGTCTTTTATTGCTATGGAAAACAGTTTAAGCGGAATGGAATTTGCATGTGGAATTCCCGGAAGTTTAGGCGGTGCAATATTTATGAACGCCGGTGCGTATGGTGGAGAAATGAAAAACATAATCGAAACTGTTGAAGTTTATGATCTAAAATCAAAAAAAATACTTTTTTTAGGTAATTCAAGCTGTAAGTTTGGTTATAGAACAAGTATTTTTCAGAAAAATAATCTGATTATTTTAGGGGCAACAATTGCATTAAAAAAGGGAATTCATGAAAAAATAAAACAAGAGATTTTTAATTTGTTGGAAAAGCGCTGGAGTAAACAACCTTTAGAATATCCAAGTGCAGGAAGCATATTCAAGCGACCAGAACCAACTTTTTATGTAGGCACCACAATTGAAAAACTCAATTTAAAAGGATTTTCAATTGGAGGAGCTCAAATTTCCGAAAAACACGGAGGTTTTATTATAAATAAAGAAAATGCTACTTTTGAAGATGTTCAGCAACTTATTAATCATGTAAAAAAAATTGTTAAAGAAAAATATAATAAAGACTTAAAAGTTGAACCGGAAATCTGGGAATAATTTTTCAAATGCTAAAAGGAGGGTTTTATGGTAATAATACTAAGAAAAATTATACAATCTTTTATTGAATTACCGGGTTTATTTGTTGCCCTTGTAATTCTCCTTTTATTAAAATCAAAGGAACAGAAAAATTTCAAAAAATATGTTATAATTGTCGCGGCTATAATTTACCTATTATCAATTCCATATAGTGCAAGATATATTACTCGCCCTTTGGAAGATTTATATCCACCAATTAACTATGAAAAAATAGATAAAAATATTCCTTCTATAATAGTAATTCTCGGTGGAGGTTCTATTCAAAACATTCCTGGTGAAGAAATAGGAGAATTATCTGATCAGGCTTTCAAAAGGGTTTTTAAGGGATATGAATTATATAAAAATACAAAATTTCCTATAGTCATTAGCGGTGGAAGTTTACCAGAAACTGATTATATACCAGAAGCATTAGTAATGAGGGAATATCTTGTAAGATTTGGGGTTTCACCATCAGACATATTTATGGAACCTGATTCGATGACAACAAAAGAAAATGCTATTTTTGTAAAAAACTTAATTGATAATATGAAATTAGAAAAGGTATATCTTGTTACATCGGCTATTCATTTACCACGTTCATATAAAATTTTTAAAACATATATAAAAAATGTTGAAATTGTTCCTGTTCCTTCGAACTATTTAGTTACCAGAGGAAAAGTTACATGGATAGATTTTAAACCTGATATATCTGCATTATATGCTAATGCGCTCGCATTTCATGAATATCTTGGTTTAATTTTCTTTTCAATAACAAAATAAAAATGGGGTGATTGTATATGAAATGTCACGGTTGCGGAGTTGAAATACAAACTGTTGACCCTCAAAAGCCTGGTTTTTTACCTGAACATGTTTTTGAGAAATTCCTTTCAAATGAAGAAGAAGCATTATGCCAGAGATGTTTTAAATTAAAACATTATGGCGAATTAATGCCTATGAAAATCGATATTAATTTCCTTTCTGAATTAAAAAAGATTATCAAGAATTTCGATACCGTTCTATGGGTTATTGATATAATTGATTTTGAAGGTACCTATGACAAACAAATACTTGAATTAGTAAAAGATAAAAATGTATTCTTAATCATCAACAAAGTTGATCTACTTCCCAAAAGCGTTGCTTTTGCTGAATTAAAGGATTGGGTATTAGAAAGAGTAAAAAATGACTTAAATATTAAAAAAGATAATATTCGTTTAATAAGTGCGAAAAAGAATTTTGGTATAAATAGATTGATGAAGATTTTAAAAGGGCAAAATATTAATAAGGCTATTGTTGTTGGCACAACAAATGTTGGGAAATCATCTTTACTTAATACAATAACAAATGTAAAAATAACAACAAGTTCATTCCCAGGAACAACTTTAGGAGTTGTAAGGAGAAAAATTCCTGATTATGGTATTGAATTATATGATACACCTGGAATTGAAACAAATAATAGATTTACAGATTTTTTTGACATATACACTCAGGTTGAAATGATTCCTAAAAGAACTATTAGCAGAAAAACATTTAAACCCGACGTTGGAAAAGTTATATTTATCAGTTCACTATTTAGATTTAAGATATTATCACCTGCTCATGATGATTTAAAACCAATATTCTTAATATTTGCACCTGAAAATATTTCTTTCCATCAAACCAAAGAAGAACGCGTGGAAGATTTATTGCAAAATAGAATAGGCGAAGTTTTATATCCGCCATATGAGAAAAATTATCCTTTAGATATTGAATATGAAAAGGAAATAGTGATGATTGAAGAAAACGAAGAGTTGGCATTGCCGGGCCTTGGGTGGATATCTGTAAGAAGAGGTCCTTTGAATATTGAAGTAGTAAAACCTAAAAATATAGAAATGGTAATAAGAAAACCTTTAATTTCTCCTAAAAAAGGAAATATTATTTAAATACGGAGGTGTATTATAATGAAAGTAAAGGAACCAGGCATTGTTGTTGGCGTTTCAAACAGACATGTTCATCTTTCAAAAGAAGATTTAGAAATTTTATTCGGTGAAGGATATGAATTACATCCAATTAAAGATTTAAAACAGCCAGGTCAGTATGCAGCTGAAGAAGTTGTTACTCTTGAAGGCCCTAAAGGAAAAATAGAAAGAGTAAGAGTTTTAGGTCCTGTTAGAAAAGAAACACAGGTTGAAATTTCACAAACAGATGCTTTCAAATTAGGAGTAACAGCACCTGTTAGAGATTCAGGAGACTTAGATGGAACACCTGGAATTAAATTAATAGGACCAAAAGGTTCAGTTGAAATTAAAAAAGGTTTAATTCTTGCAAAAAGACATATTCACATGTTACCAGAAGATGCAGAAAAATATGGCGTTAAAGATAAAGACCTTGTATATGTAATTGTTGATAAAGGAGATAGAAAACTTATTTTTGGTGACGTTTTAGTAAGGGTAAGTCCAAAATATGCTTTAGAATTTCATGTTGATACAGATGAAGCAAATGCTGCATTATTAAAAACAGGAGATGAAGTTAAAATAGTTGAATTATAAGAAGCCGGGTAAAACCGGCTTTTCTTTATTTTTATAGATTATTTTTTTAGAAAAACTCTTGACTATTTTATAAGTTTATAGTATAATAGACTGGGTTTGCAGGTGTAGCTTCAACAGGTTAGAGCGCTGCCTTGGTAAGGCAGAGGTTGTGGGTTCGAGTCCCATCACCTGCTCCATAGTAACACCCCGATTAATTCGGGGTTTTTATTTTATATTTTTATTTTTCTCTGGAGGAACATTTATGAAATCATGGGAATATTACAACAAAATAGCAAAAGAATATGATGAAATGTATGAGGATTCATACTGGCAAATGCATAATGCTGTTTCTGAAAAAATTATTTTTAATAATATAGATATTTCTAATGGAAAATTGCTCGACATTGGAGCAGGAACTGGTTTTTGGAGTAAAATTTTCCTTGATAACGGTTTCGATGTTTATGCCTTAGAACCTGCTGAAAATATGGTTAATATGCTTAAAGAAAGATTTAAAAAAACAAATTTAAAAGTTTTTAAAGGAATTGGAGAAAATTTACCTTTTGAAAATTCCTCATTTGATATTATAATTGCTATGGGAGATGTATTAAGCTATTCTGAAGATATAAACTTATTTATCTCAGAAGTATACCGTGTTTTAAAAAAAGACGGTATCTTTATTGGAACTGTCGATAATTTAAATAAATTTATCCTCGATGCTTTTTTTTCAAAAGAATTTGGTATAATAAAATCAATGGAGAAATTCAAAACTGCGAAGGTGGGGGTTTCAAATATAATGTCATTTAAATCTAACCTTTTTACTTATGATTCCTTATATAATCTTTTACACAAAAAATTTAAAAAAGTTGATATTTTCTCAATAATGCCATTTACCTGGGAATTTAATGAAGATTTCTCAAAATATTGGGCTGACGTATTAGAATTAGAATTGCATTTTTCAAAAAGTTTTTATGATACTGCTGAACACCTTTTATATATGGTTGTGAAATAATATGAGTAAATATAAATTACGTACCTTAAGAGAAAAAGCACTTGTTAAATTAGCACAAGCTGGAGATAATGAAGCATTAAATATGATCATTGCTAAATTCGAGCCAATGATCATATCTATTGCTTCTAAATATTTTGGTGCCTGGGCAGAATTTCAAGATTTAATGCAAATTGGTTATGTTGGATTAATTCAGGCTGTCTATTCATATAATGAAGAAAAAACCACCAAATTCTCTACATTTGCTTATCTTAATATTTCTTCTGAAATAAAATCTTTTATTACATATCTCAACAGAGAAAAAAATAAAGTTCTTTCTGATGCTGTAAGTATTGAATCAATGTTTGAAAACTATTCTGAAGATTCCGATTATTACTTTGAAGTACCTTCAGAAGTTGATCTTCATCAATCGGCTATATATAATTATATTTTTGAAAGAACTATAGATCAAATGAAAGACCTGGAAAAAGATATTGTAAAAATGTGGTTGGAAAATAATTCATACGATGAAATTTCACAAAATATTGGCGTTCCAAAGAAAAAGGTTGATAATACCATTCAAAAATTCAAAAAAATAGCAAATAGAGTAATGAAATATGTAAATAATACCATATCCAATGGAGGGACATTATGAAGTTCACACGCATTCTTTTATACATAGCAATATTGCTTTCAATAATATCTATTACATTATCAATTTCTAATGAATTTAGATATGCTAAATTCAAAAATTATATGGAAAGTATGTTCAATAGACAAAATGCCAAGGTAACTGACTCACTTTCACAAATGAATTTGAAACTATCAGAATTAGAAAAATATTTTGCTCCTAATGGCGTTGTTGAAAAATTTATAAACTATAAAACAAACCTTGAAAAACATCTAAGCGACCTTGAAAAACTTCTAACTCTAGCTCAGGAAGATCAGAATGTAGGATACTTTCAAATATATATTACCGGCTCAAGAGAAGTCTGGATAGGAATTAAAAATAAAAATAGCAAATATATATTTCAGGGAATGCTAAAACCAGGATTAAATCCTTATAAATTTTATTTTTTTAAAGATCCGTCTGTAAAAACCTCATATACAATTGATATACCTTATGACGCCAAAATACAAACAGCAAATCCAGATAATGTTTACTTTTTAATTCAAGAACCTGGCCAACGCAGATTAAAAAAAATGCCTTCTTCAAAGCTTGATAATATTTCAGAGGACCTAAACCTTTATATTCCAACAATAAGAGGTAAATAAAATTTGATATTTCACAAAAAATCTGGTATAATAAATGAGAAAGTTATCACTTGGGTAATAGGAGGGAAGATCATGGAATTCGATCATATTCAAATAGAGAAAAAATGGCAAAAAAAATGGTCCGATAAAAATGTTTTTAAAACGGAACAAAGGAATGAAAAAGAAAAATATTATGTACTCACAATGTTCCCTTATCCTTCAGGAACTATTCATGTTGGACACGTTAAAAATTATGTTATAGGTGATGTTGTTGCAAGATATAAAAAAATGCAGGGATACAATGTTTTGCATCCTTTTGGTTATGATGCATTTGGATTACCTGCAGAAAATGCAGCAATAAAACGTAACGTAAATCCTGGAGAATGGACATTTAAAAATATTGAAACGATTAGAGAACAGATTAAAAAAATCGGTATAAGTTATGATTGGGATAGAGAAATTGCTACATGTACAGAAGATTATTATAAATGGACACAATGGATATTCTTAAAATTATACGAAAAAGGACTTGCATACAAAAAACATGCAGCTGTAAACTGGTGTCCAAGCTGTAAAACTGTTCTTGCAAATGAACAGGTAGTTAATGGGAAATGTGAAAGATGTGGAACAGATATTGAAATGAAAAAACTTGAACAATGGTATTTCAAAATAACAGATTACTCTGAAAGATTGTTAAATGATCTTGAAAAACTTGAAGGATGGCCTGAAAATGTAAAAGTAATGCAGAAAAACTGGATAGGAAAAAGTGTTGGTGCTGAAGTTAACTTTAAAATCGACGGAACAGATAAAGAATTAAAAGTATTTACAACAAGACCTGATACATTATGGGGCGTTACATTTATGGCATTAGCTCCAGAATCACCACTCGTTGAAGAATTAACAACCCCTGAACAAAAAGAAGAAGTAGAATCATTCTTAAATAGAGTAAATAAAGAAGATAAATTTAAGAGAATTGCGCAGGGAGCTAAAAAAGATGGTGCATTTACTGGAAGTTATGCTGTTAATCCTGTAAATGGAGAAAAAATCCCTATATACGTTGCTAATTACATTTTATTTGAATATGGAACTGGTGCTATTATGGCTGTCCCAGCTCATGACCAGAGGGACTTTGAATTCGCTAAAGAATTCAATCTTCCAATTAGAGTTGTTATTACTCCAAAAGATAAAGAATTAAAAGCAGAAGATTTAGAAGAAGCTTTCACAGAAGATGGAATAATGATTAATTCCGACAAATTCAATGGAATGAAAAACAGAGAAGCTCTTACAAAAATTGTAGAGTGGCTTGAAGAAAATGGTTATGGTAAAAAAAGTATTCAATACAAATTAAGAGACTGGTTAATTTCAAGACAGAGATACTGGGGAGCACCTATACCTGTAGTGTATTGTGAAAAATGTGGAACAGTTCCTGTTCCTGAAAAGGATTTACCTGTAAAATTACCTACAGATGTAAAATTCGAACCTACTGGAAAAAGTCCATTGGCAACAAACGAAGATTTTATAAATACAACATGTCCAAAGTGTGGAGGTCCCGCACGAAGAGAAGTTGATACAATGGATACATTTGTTGACAGTAGCTGGTATTATTTGAGATATATTAATCCAAAAATGGAGGACAAACCATTCGATTCAGATGACGTAAATTACTGGCTTCCCGTAGATCAATATATTGGTGGTGTAGAACACGCTATATTGCATTTGCTTTACTCAAGATTTATAACAAAGGTTCTTCATGATCTTGGTTATGTTAATTTTGAAGAACCATTCTCAAATCTCTTTACTCAGGGTATGATTTACAAAGACGGAGCAAAAATGTCAAAATCTAAGGGAAATGTAGTTTCACCAGATGAAATGATAGAAAAATACGGTGCTGATACCTTGAGATTATACATGTTATTTATGGGTCCTCCTGAAAAAGATGCTGAATGGAATGATGCAGGATTAGAAGGTGTTGCAAGATTCATGAATAAAGTGTGGAATTCAATGACAAAGATCATTGAATTCTCAAAAGATGGCAATATTAATAATATCAACTTAACAACAAAAGAAGAGAAGAATTTAAGAAGAAAATTACATCAAATGATTAAAAAGATAACAAATGATATTGAAAAGAACTTCCAATTCAACACAGCAATTAGTGGTATGATGGAGCTTATTAACGAATTAAATGCCTATCTAAATTCTGTTCCACAAGAAAAATGGAATAAAGATTTACTTAAAGAATTATCTGAAGATTTTGTTATACTTATTTCACCATTTGCGCCACATCTTGCTGAAGAATTGTGGGAAATGATGGGACATGAAGATTTCGTGCTAAATGCACAGTGGCCTACAGTTGATGAAGAAGCTCTAAAAGTTGATGAAATTGAAATTGTTATCCAGATTAATGGAAAAGTTAGAGATAAAATGATTGTTGATGCATCTGCAAGCGAAGATGAAATAAAAGAAAAAGCATTTGAATTAGATAAAATTAAAAAATATGTAGAAAATGCAGAAATTAAAAAGGTTATCCTTGTAAAAGGAAAATTATTAAATATCGTTGTGAAAAATAAATAAATTTTTATAGGCAGGGGGTAATTATGAAAAATCCAAAAATACCTAAACCAACAATTAAAAGATTGGCAATATATTATAGATGCCTCGAAAACAAGGAAAGTGCTGGAATAAAAAAAACATCATCTAAAGACCTTGCAGAATCACTTGGAATAAAAGCAAGTCAAATAAGAAAAGACTTATCTTATTTTGGAGAATTTGGAAAACGCGGTGTAGGATACGATATTCCAAAACTAATGAAGTCAATTAAAAATATTCTTGGTTTACACAGAAGATGGAATGTAGCTATCATTGGTGTAGGTAATCTTGGTTCAGCTATTGCAAATTATACCGGTTTGGAACAAAATGGTTTCTTTATAAAAGCTGCTTTTGATAAAGATAAGAAAAAAATCGGAACTCAAATCGCCGCAGGAGTTCTTGTGTATGATATCAAAGAGTTAAAAAAAGTTTGTTCTGAAAAAAATATAGAAATCGCTATATTATCAGTTCCTGGTAAAACTGCACAAAAGGTTGCTGATCAGTTAGTTGAAACAGGAATAAAGGGAATTTTGAATTTTACACCTATAGCTTTACAATTGCCGGAAAATATTGCTGTTGAAAATGTTGATTTCACAGTTTCATTAAAGGCATTAACTTATGAAATTGTTTCTCAATATAAAGAAATATACGAAGTTGTCGAAGAAAACAATAATAATACTGAAGAACAATAAAGTCATTCAAAAATAAAATTGTGCCGAGATGGCGGAACTGGCAGACGCGTATGACTCAGGATCATATGGGCTTTTGCCCGTGCGGGTTCAAGTCCCGCTCTCGGCACCACCAAACCGGCTAAATGCCGGTTTTTTCTATTAATTATTTTTTATACTGAGGTGAATTTATGGGAAAATTATACATAATTGGAACACCAATTGGAAATTTGAAGGATATATCTTTAAGAGCTGTTGAAACTCTAAAAGAATCCGACGTTATTTTCGTTGAAGACAAGAGAGTTACCGTAAAATTACTAAATAGTCTTGAAATTGGAAAAAAAGAATTATTTACTTTTAGCGAATATAATGCAAACAAAGTACTTAAAAAAGCTCTTGATATTGTAAAGCAAAAAAACATTTGTTCTCTTGTTAGCGACGCTGGTATGCCTGTTATTTCTGATCCGGGATACCAATTGATTAATAAATGCTGGGAGGAAGGAATAGAAATTGACATTATTCCGGGTCCAAATGCTCCTTCTGCTGCAATTGCTTTAAGTGGATTCCCTGGATCTAAATATATGTTTTATGGCTTTTTACCAAGAGGAAAAAATAAAAGAAGAGTTTTAAGAAATATAAAGGATATCGATATACTTTTCGTATTTTTCGAATCCCCACAACGTCTTGTCAATACATTAAAAGAAATTCTGGAAATTATTGGCGATAGGGATATTTTTATAGCTCGTGAAATGACGAAAATACATCAGGAATTATTTAGAGGAAAGGTAAGCGAAGCATTGGCTCATTTTTCTGAAAATAAGGTTCGTGGTGAAATTACTGTAGTTTTATCCGGGAGAGATAGCAATAATGAAACAGTTTAAAGATTTAATTTCTTTAATAGATTGGGTAAGTTCAGAATTAAAAACAACTGAATTATTTTCTGATTCTATTACTTTTATAGGAGATATATCAAGAGCTAAATTAAGTACCTCAAAAGATTTATTTATTGAGGTGTCTCAGCGTTTAGGAACTGGTAAAACATACAAAATAAACATATTCCTTTCACGTTATTATGTAAAAACTTTACTTGAAAATTTAGAATTAAAAGATGTTTCTGAATTAGAAAATAAAAGCTGGAAAATTGTTGGAAGATTATCTTTTTGGCCATCATCTTCAAGTATTGCTATTACTTTAAAATCTCTTTCACCAGTAGGTGAATCCAAACTTGAAAAACGTAGAAGAGCCATTTTAAATAAGCTTAAATTGGAAGGGCTTTTAAGAACAGCAAATAATACTTTGGAAATGTTACCTCCAATAAAAAAAATAGCTGTAATTTCTTCAGAAACTGCAGCTGGTTATGGAGATTTTGTAAAAAATATAAACAAAACAAAATATCCACCATTAATCCATCTTTATCCATCACCCATGCAGGGGGTAGAAGTTCCTGTAGGGATAATAAGTGCTTTAAAAAATATTTTAAAATCAAAAATAGATTATGATTTAGTAGTTATTATAAGAGGTGGCGGTTCTCAGGCTGATTTAATGTATTTTGATGATTTTAATCTGGCTCAACAAGTTGCTTATTTTTCAAATAACAAAATTCCAATTGTTACTGGTATAGGGCACGAACAGGATACCACAATTCTTGATTTTGTTTCATATATAAGATTTTCAACTCCAACCGAAGTTGCAAGGGCTATTAATAATCAAATTGAGTTCTTTCACCAAACATTACATGAAAAATTTCAGAATATTATATATGAAATAAACTCTAATTTTACAACAACAGAAATTAAGCTAAAAAACTTATCTGAAAATCTATCCATTTATTTTAATAACATCACAAAAAATCAAGAAAAATACTTAAAGGAAATGTCGAATAAAATCAATAACATAAACAAATTCTTTGAAATGAATGAGAAAGCACTTAATTCCAGATTAGATTTTATAAACTTAATTTCAAATCATATTAATAATAAACTGATAAACTTTTCTTCTGTAATTAATAATGAAAAAAATCTTATTCAAAAAAATATGGAAAATAAATTAAATATGTCCTTTCAACGCATTGATGAATTATATATCAAAATAACTCAAAATAGCCCATTTAGTGCATTTTTAAGCAACGGTGCAATTGTCATTCAAAATGGAGAAATTGTCAATACCATAAAAAATTTAAAAATAGATCCTGTAGAAATCAAATTCAAAGATGGTGAAGCCAAAGGGAAAATAGAAAGTATAAATTATTATAATAATATTGGAGGAGAAAAAAATGACAATAGATGAAATTTTATCCTTAAAGAAAAGTGATATTAAAAAAATGACCTTTAAAGATATTTTGTCTATGCTTGAAATGATTTCATATACTTTTCAACATAACAATGATCTTGATGTGGAATATGCTTTGGAAATATACAAAAAAAGTCTTGACCTTCTTATAATAGCAAGAGAAAAACTAATTCTTGCAAAAGAAGAAAAAGAAAAAATAGATAAAGCTTTCGAAGAAATTAAAAAAAATTTTGATTGATTTCAATTAAGGAGGCGTCCTGTTGAAAGTAGTTGAATATATAAAAAAAGAAAGTTATGAAGTTTCAAAATTTCTCTTTAAAGAACCAGAAATACGAGAAGCTTTATTTTCACCAAATAAAAAGTATTATAAAATAATTCATCATTTTAACTTATTCTTTTCTCTTATAAATATAATTCCCATCATTGGTTCAATTTACAATTTTAATCTCCCATATTTTATTGGATATACAATATACGCATTAGGAGTTTATTTTGTATGGGCTTTTGAATGGATGACAAATTTTGTTATTTTTGAAGAAATTAAAACTTTTACCATAATTCAAATAGCTCTACATAGTTTTTTTGGACTTTTCCTTGATTTTTACGACAAATATGATGCTTTTGATGATATTTTGCATTTAACGGGAGGAATATGGCTGGCATTAATTATTTTCCCGTTGATATTATCTCTTGAACTAACTTTTTCAAGACAAAAAATCCCTACTCTTATTTTAAAAGTCAACTTTTATACCTTTTCAGTTGCATTAAGCATGGGAACAATTTGGGAAATATTTGAATTTACTTCTGATTTAATCTTCGCAGGATATCCCGGTTATCGTTTAGCTCAGGAAGGAAGCTTATTTGATACAATGATGGACTTAATATACGATTCAATAGGTATTATTGTAGGCATATGGTTATTCTGGACCATATTAAAACGATTAAATAAAAATAGAGATATGTATTCTTTACTTGAAAAAATTGGATTGGCATTAAGAAAATTCATTGATAAAAACCAATTAAACGAGGGATGAAAATGTTGCAAATAATATTATATTCACTTATTTTATCCATGATGTTCCAGTTGCTGGGTAAATATATAAATTTATATAGAACAATGTTTAAAATGAAAGATTTAAAGGATATACAACATCCTAAAATCACTATAATCATACCAACTTATAACGAAGAAAAGGTTATAGAAAAAAGTATTCTAAGTATTGAAAAGAATTCATATAAAAATTACGAAATAATTGTAATTGATGACAATTCAAAAGACAATACTTATAAAATATTAAAAGATTTAGAAAACAAATTTTCAAATCTCAAAGTTTTTAAAAAAAAGGGAAAACAGGGAAAACCACAATCATTAAATGAGGCCTTTGAATATGCTTCAGGGGATGTTATATTATTCTTAGATGCTGATGCTATTCTTCCAGATGATTATCTTGAAAAACATATAAGATACTTTGCCAATAAAAATACAGAAATGATATATGTAGACTTTGAAGCTTATAATTACCATAAAAAATTAATCTTTGATTATCAGGAAATCTATTTTGAATTTAGTAGAAATATTTTATATTCAAATATATTTTCAAAAGCTGTTTTTATGGGAAACGGTGTATTTATTAAAAAAGATATTCTTAAAAAAATTATGCCAATAGATGTAAATACCCTTGTTGATGACGTACACATGGCAATAAAATTAAATGAAATAGGTATTACGCAGTTTTTTATCATTGAACCAAAAACAGAAATTCAATACGCAACTTCTTTAAAAGATTTATTTTTTCAACATAAAAGATGGTATATTGGAGGATTAGAAGAATTTTTTAAAGCATCTGTTAATAAAAGGTTTGATGTATTTATATTAAATGCTTTCGTTATTATAATGCTTTTTATTCCAATTTTTGCTGTTGCTATATCCTTTAAATATCCATTACTCACAAAAAATATTTTATTATACTACTTTACAATAATCTGGGGAACTCTATTAGCCTCTGTTTTCTTAAACAAAAAAATTAAACTTCCTGGAATTATTTTTAATTCATTAATCACAATACCTTTTATGATTATTTTTGAATATATTATTGTATTCAATTCATTTATTTCATTATTTAAAAAAGAAAGAATATGGTACAAAGTTAATAGAGATGAGGTAAAGTAACTCTCTAATATGGTATAATAATAATAACCTATATTATTATAAAATCAATATGGAGGGGGATTATGGTTGTAAACTTATCTAACAGCGGATTACATCTTTCAAGAATAATACATGGAATGATGAGATTAAACACCTGGGGATACACAATTGAAGAGTTTGAATATTTTATAGAAAAAGTCATGGATCTTGGTATTACCACATTTGACCATGCTGATATATATGGAAATGGAGAATGCGAAGAAATATTTGGAAGGTTATTAGAAAGAAATCCCGAAATTCGAAAAAAAATGCAACTTATTTCAAAATGTGGAATAATAAGAAAATCGGATAAATTTCCAGATAGGCGTGTAAAACACTATAACACGAGTAAAGAACATATAATAGAATCTGTAGAAAAATCTTTAAAAAATCTTCATACCGATTATCTTGATTTACTTTTAATTCATAGACCCGATCCGTTTATGAATCCAGATGAAATCGCTGAAGCCTTTTATGAACTAAAAAAATCAGGAAAAGTATTATATTTCGGTGTTTCTAATTTTACAATACAACAGTTTAAAACTTTGCAATCGCGTTTAAGTTTTCTTTTAATAACAAATCAAATAGAAATTTCACCATATAATCTAGAACACTTTTTCAATGAAAATATATATTTTTTACTTGAAAAAAGAATTAATCCAATGGCATGGTCTCCATTATCTGGCGGTAAATTATTTGACCCTGATGATGATAGGGGAGAAAGAATCAAAAAAGCTTTAAAAGAAGTGGCAAAAGATTTTGGAATTTCAGAAATTGAAAAAATAGTATATGCATGGTTATTAAACCATCCTGTTGGTATTTTACCAATTGTTGGAAGTGGGAAAATTGAAAGAATCAAAAATGCTGTAGAAGCTCTGGAAATAACCTTAACCCGCGAACAATGGTTTATGATTTATGAAGCTTCATTAGGATATAAAGTTCCTTAATATATTGGGGGGGAGAACAATGATTTTTACATTAACAATGAATCCAAGTTTAGACAGGTATATTTATATTGACAAGCTTATACCCGATGACACAATAAGAGCAAAAAAAATAAAAGATTATCCAGCAGGAAAGGGAATAGACGTTTCAAGAGTAATAAAAGAATTAGGCGGTGTTTCAGTAGCTGTTGCATTATTAGGTGGGGATAACGGTCGAAAAATAGAAGAAATGCTTGACCAGGAAGGTGTAATATATTCTTCAGTTAGAATATCCCATGAAACACGTATGAATATAATCCTTGAAGAAGAAACTCAATACAGAATGAGTATGCCTGGAGAACATGTTAAAAGAGAAAAACTTCAAAAAGTTTTTGACATATTACAATCGCTGGTAAGAGAAGGAGATACTGTTGCTATATCAGGAAGTTTACCAAAAGGTGTTGATCCTGATTATTATACTGGTCTTATCTTTTCATTAAAACAATGGGGAGCAGAAGTTTTCTTTGATGCTGATGGAAAAAATTTAATTGCTGGTCTTGATGCTGAACCAGATTGTATTAAGCCGAATACTCATGAATTATCCCGTTTATTGGGAAAAGATGTCCCTGAAGATGATAAATATGAAATTGCCAGAGAAGCACGATATGTTCTTGAAAAATATCATTTAGATGAAATACTTGTATCAATGGGAAAATATGGAAGTGTTTATGCTAATTGGGATATGGCTATGTATGCTTATCCTGTTGATTTAGAAGTAAAAAGTGCAGTTGGAGCCGGTGATTCATTCTTAGCTGGATATATATTGAAAAAAAACGAAGGAATTGAAGAAGGATTTAGATGGGCAAATGCTGCAGGAAATGCTGCTGTATTAACTCCAGGAACAGAATTATGCAAAAAAGAAGATGTCTTAAAGCTACTTCCACAAATAAAAATTGAAATGTTATAAAAAACAGAGGCATATCGCCTCTGTTTTATTATTTTCTACTTCCAGGTTTTACTGCTGGAATATTCTCTTTACATAAGGGGCAATTGTCTGGTTCATATGTTTTTGCATCAATTTCTACCAATGATTGAATTTTAATATTATTAAGATCTTTTTTCTTGCTTCTATTTACAATACAACCAATGCCAATAATCTGCGGCTTATACTTTTCAAGAGCCTTTACAACCTCCAATGTGGATTTCCCTGTTGTAATTACATCCTCTATAATAATAACCTTTGCATTCTCTTCAATAAAAAAGTTTCTTCTAAGCTCCATAACTCCTTCCTTATTTCTTTCGGTAAATAAAAACGGTGTTTTAAGTCCTCTTGCAACTTCATATCCAATAATCAATCCTCCAAGCGCAGGAGAAACAACATAATCAGGTTTCTCATTAAATTTTTCTGACAAAGCTTTTCCAAGCATCTCTGCATATTCTGGATATTTTAAAGCCTGAGCACATTGAATATATGTATCTGAATGCAACCCTGAGGATAATAAAAAATGTCCATTTAATATTGCATTTGTCTTTTTCAATATCTCCATTATTTCCATTTTTTAACCCCCTTAGAAATTATAGTATTTTGAAATTAATTCATTGTATTCCTTAGCCTTTTCACGTGGATTTTCATTGAATATAATACCCCTTGAAACATTTATTACAATATTCTTATATCCTTTAAGATTTCTGAATAATTTCTCTACATTTCCCTGCTGTGCTCCGATTCCCGGTATTAAAAAAAGCATGTCTTCTGAATTTTCAACTATTTCATCAATAAATTCACTATTTGTAGCTCCCACTACAATTCCAATTTTATTTTTATATTCCTTATTCTTTTCATTCATCATCTTTGTTATTTTCAAATATAATTTTTCCGGAATTTCAAAATCATAAGCCCCTTTGTTTGTTGTTAATGCCAATGCAAATAGATGTGCATTTTGATATTCGAGATATGGAAGCATTGTATCAAATCCCATTAGAGGATTTACCGTCAATGAATCAACTTTTAATACATTAAAGTAATAATATGCATAAGCTGCTGCTGTATTTCCTATATCACTTCTTTTAGCATCGAGAATTATTGGAATACTCTCATCCTGTTTTATATATTCAATTGTTTTTTCCAGTATTTCAATACCTTTATGTCCCATCTTCTCATAAAAAGCTATATTTAATTTATAACCACATACAATATCAGAAGTTTCATCAATAATCTTTTTATTAAAATCCAGAACATCTCCATCTATTTTTTCAAAATCACTATCCAATCCCGCAAACAAAACGGATTTTTTACTTTCTCTTCTTTTCAAATATTTTTCAAGCATCTATTATCCCTCCAATGCGCAGTTAAATATTTTTTGATAGTCATGTACTTTAAAATATTCTTCTAATTCTTTTATAATATTTATTGGTCGTTCTGGATCAGACATAACTCCTGCTCCAATTCCAACAAGATTTGCCCCGGCCATTATAAACTCTATTGCATCTTCAAAAGTAAATACACCACCCATTCCTATAATTGGCAAATCTCTAAAGACTTTTCTTATTCTATACACAGTTGCAAGTGCTATAGGTTTTATAGCCGGTCCGCTAAAGCCACCAACTGCTCTTTTTAATATTGGTTTTCCGGTATTTATATCTATTTTAAGACCTTTGGGCGAATTAATAAGCGTTACTCCATCAACTCCACCTTTTACAGCACTTTCAACAAGATCTTCAAGAAATGTTTCCACACCAAGTTTTATAAATATAGGTTTTTTGGATATCTTCTTTGCTTCTTTTACAAGCAAATAAATACCTTCTTTATCAATTCCAAGTGGAATTCCATTTTTACCTACATTTGGACATGAAAGGTTTAATTCAAATATAACTGCTTTACTATCGTTTAATCTTTCTATTAGATTCAAATAATCTTCTTTTTTGTCACCACCTATACTTAAAATCACATTTGTATCCAGTGAATCAAGAAAATTCAAATCATCTTCTATAAATTTATCTATTCCAGGATTTTGCAAACCTATAGAATTTAATATACCAGCCTTTACATTTACAATACGTGGTGGTGGATTTCCTTCTTTTTCATCTGGTGTAACCGTTTTTGCTGTAAAACCTCCTAATTTATTTAAATCTATATATTTTGCCAATTCCTGACCATTTCCCCCGGGACCGGAAGCTATTATTATAGGATTTTTAAATTCTATCCCACATATATTTACCATTCTAAATCCACCTCACTTAAATCAAAAACGGGACCATCTTTACAAATCATCTTAATTCCATCTTTAGTCTTTATAGGACATCCTTTACACATTCCGACGCCACATCCCATTCTTGCTTCTAATGATGCATAAACCTTATATCCTTTAAATTCATTTTTTACTGCTTTTATCATATTTAAACTTCCACACACAAGAAATCCTGTATTCTTTGATGGATTTTCTCTTTTTATTCTTTCAATAACTGAAATTCCTTCTTCCTCGTCAATATGTAATTTATCCGTATCCAAAATACTTTTTATCTCATTTGTTCTAAAACCATAATATTCATTTTCCACAAGCTCAGGATATTCATTTTTAAAATGCATAAGAGGTGCTGAACCACAATCTCCGCCTATGAGAATATATTTTTTATTTTTATCTATAGTTTCTATAAATGACTTTCCATAAGGCCCTCTAATATCAATAAAATCTCCTATCTTCAATTTTTTTAATCTTCCTGTTAAATCTCCAACTACAGCAATTAAAAATTCTATTACCTTTCCTTTTTGAAAAATAACTGAAAATGGTTTTGGAAAATCATAATCCTCTGTTTTTACCATAAAAAAGTGACCTGGTAAAACATTTATTATTTCAGATGTTTCTACTGAAAGAAACAAATAATTCTCTGTATTCTCTTTTCCTATAACCTTACATTTCATTTTCATTCATCCTTTCATCGTATTTTATTTCACCATTTACAATAGTCATTACTACTTTACCTTCCAATTCCTTATACGGCATATTTTTTCCTTTTGAATATATTTTTCCATCCCATTTTGAATTCAAATCTACAATAGTTATATCTGCAAAATATCCAGTTTTTATATCTCCTACCTTCTCTAAATTAAAAATCTTCGCAGGATTATATGTAACCTTTTCTACAATATCTGACAATGGAATATTGTATTTTCTGGATACTGTATAAATTGCCGGAAAAAATATATCAAGCCCGGATATTCCTGGTGGCGCCTGATTATAATCCCTTGATTTTTCTTCCATTGAATGTGGTGCATGATCGCTAATTATAATATCTATATATTCAAAATTATCTATTAAGTATTTTTGTGTATTTTTATCCGGCAATGGCGGATTTATTTTGTATATTGGATTACTTTTCCCGTGATTTTCGAATAATAAATGATGAAATGTAATTTCGCATGTTGCCTTTATTTTATTGCTTTTTGCGTATTTTAATAAATCTATTGAATTCTTAGTTGAAATATGGGCTATATGTATATGTGCATCTAAATACTTTGCTATCTCTATATTTCTTGCTATATTTAACGATTCAAATAAGGGTGTATTTCCAAATCTACTATCTTCACAATGGTCAATAACTATTCCATCATATTTTTTTGTTTCTTTTAATGCTTTAAACATTATTTCTGAATCATAAACCGGGGAGCCATCATCTGAAAAGAATTTAAATCCATTTTTTATATGTTCTTCAATATTAACAAGATCTTTTCCTTTTCTTTCCTTAGTAATTGCGCTTATAGGCATAACCTTTGCAAGATTTACTCTTTTGCTTTTTTCTACAACAAATTGAAGCGTTGTTAATGAATCCATTGCCGGAGAAGTATTTGGCATTACTCCAACAGTAGTTACTCCTCCATGAACAGCGGCCTTAAGGCCGCTTTCTATTGTCTCTTTATATTCAAATCCAGGTTCTCTTAAATGAACATGCATATCTATAATCCCCGGAATAATAGTTAATCCTTCTGCATCAATTATTTTATCAACATCATCTTTAATATTTTTCGCTATATCAACAATAATATTATCTTCAATTAAAATATCCTTTTTCCCCGATGTTGAATGTGAAATAATATCCCCATTTTTAATTAAAACTCTCACATCAACCACCTAAACATTCCAGATTTCTTCAAATGTATGAGGTGTTTCACAGAATTCACATACCAATTTACCTTCCTTATTTTTTATAAACGATCCTTTTATTCCTTCACCATTATTTGGATGTGAAATACAATTTTCATTTTTACATCTCAATTCTTCAAAACCATATACTCTTGGCGGAAGTGTAATTCTATATTTTTCAGTTACTCGAGCATTTTTTATAATATTAACTGTCACATTTGGTGAGATAGCTGATAACTTTTTAATTTCCTTTTTAGTTAAATATCTATCCGGCAAACTAATATATCCCTTAAACACACCATCCTTTGACTTAAAAATTCCATCTGCACTATCTACATCATATAACTTCAATATTTTTCTAATCTTCATAATCATATGATAAATTTCTTCTTCCGTTTTACCCTTAGCAATATGATCTATTACAGTTCCATTTTCTATAGGTTTAATTCCTCTTTTCCCTTCCTTTTGCACTCCATGCGTTCCATCAACAATAGGAGCTTTCACAACAAAATCCTCCTTTATTTCTTTTACGCTTTTCGAAGTATCAAAATCTGCTTTCAATGCTCCACCAAACATTGACAATAAAATTATTCGTGTCCAGTATCCGTTAATTGCCTGTCTTTCCCAACCATTTAATGGCAAATCATCTAAAAATGTTGGAATAGTAGGATAAAGTTTATGTCTTGGAAGAGGATGATAAAACTTAATATTATCAGGAATTTTTTCAAGGTAGGATTTCTGGAAAGTAACTGCTTTTCTTAAAATATGCTCTTTTTCTAAAATATCTTCACCCATTCTTTCTAATTGCAAACGTGTAAAATACCATATATTTGCAACGTTACCATATTTTAAATACGAATCTATAGACTCAAATATTCTTACTTCAAAACCATTTTCTTTCATCTGGGAAATATAATGTGAAGGCATAGAAATTTCCTGCGGAGCAATAAGGTCAACCTTAACATTTTTGAAGATTTTTAATCCATTGACCTTGGAGTGTACTGTTCTACCATGGAGAAGATCGCCAACAAGCGCAATATGAATAAAGGAGTTATCGAAGTTATTTTGTTCAAGGAAGGTAAATTCGTCGAGGAGTTCTTGAGTGGGGTGTTCGTGTTTTCCATCACCGGCATTAATAAAAGAAGGAATAGGAAGGCCATTTCTAAGTGCAAATTTTGAAACAGATTGTTCTAAATATCTACATGTTCCTTCAAGTTTAGAACGTATCACAAAAATGGAATAATCACTGTAACCGGTTAGCATATTAAATGTATCTAAATAGCTTTCTTTCTTATTAAACGAGGAATGATTGGAATCAAAGATAGTAACTTTAGCTTTTTTGTGGAATTTTGCAGCATTAATGAAGGATTCTTTAGTGCGGGTACTTGGTTCTATAAAAACAATATAAATACCAACATTCTTATTAATCATAAATTCGGATAAATCCTGTTTCTCAAGCCATTTTTTCTTTAATTGTTTTGTTTTTTCATAAAGGAAAAGTTGTTCCTGAATAGAAAGATCGTTAATAACCGCAAGTGTTCTTCCAAGAAAATCGTGTTTCACGTTTTCCATACATCCACCTCCAGGAAAAAATTTTTTCCTGAAAATCATACAGAATTTTTCAGAAAAAATCAATTAAAATAAAGTAACTTTAATGTTAAAAAATAATATATTAGTATCAAAAATTATTTCAAACACTACTAAATAATGAGTTTAATAACTTTAAAATAAAAAAATCCCCGAACTAAGTTCGGGGATTTTTTGGTGGCCAGGGACAGAATCGAACTGTCGACACCTGGATTTTCAGTCCAGTGCTCTACCAACTGAGCTACCTGGCCACTATTTAAAAATGGTGGGTGCTGCAGGGATCGAACCTACGACCTTCTGCTTGTAAGGCAGACGCTCTCCCAGCTGAGCTAAGCACCCACTCATGTTTTTATCTGGCGCCCCCAACGGGATTTGAACCCGTGTCTTTGGCGTGAAAGGCCAATGTCCTAGGCCGCTAGACGATGGGGGCAATCTCTTTCACAACCGAGTTATATATTACCAGATTTTTCTTTAAAATTCAAGGAAGCAAATATTGAATTTATGTAAAAATTTGTTATTGTTGAATTCACGTTATTTTAATTATTTGGTTATTCCATTTTCATATTTTTTTTGATAGAATGCCGGTGTAAGGATATTTAAATTTATATAAGTTAATAAAAAATGTTTTTCCTCTTCCTGTATAATCCCGGGAATATGGCTCGGGAGTCTCTACCAGGCAGCCGTAAACTGTCTGACTACAGGAAGAGGGGTGTGGGATTATTGTATAGAATCACGCCTCTCTTCCTGAGAGGCGTTTTTTGTTTTTATTAAGATTTTTAAAAGGAGGTCTATTATGTCAAAAGTTTTAATTATTGCTGGTAGTAAATCCGATGAAACTTTTGTAAAACAGGCTCTTGATTTATTTGATGAATGGGGCATAGAGTACGAATTTAAAATTTACAGTGCCCATAGAAACCTCAAAGAATTAACAGAATTCCTCTCTACTCTCTCCTCCGAGTTTAAAGTTATCATAGCCGTTGCCGGTCTTGCCGCTGCTCTCCCAGGCGTTGTTGCTTCATTAACTACTCTTCCCGTAATAGGTGTACCAAATGCTGTTGGACCTCTTAATGGTGTTGATGCTTTACTTTCCATAGTTCAAATGCCCAAAGGTGTTCCAGTAGGAACAATGGGAATTGGAAATCACGGAATGAAAAACGCTGCATATTTTGCAAAAAGAATTCTGGATCTGGAGGGGAAAAAATGAATATAGAAAAATTTGAAATGTTATATGAAGGAAAAGCAAAAAAAATATTCAAATATAACGATGAAGAAGTTATTATATATTTCAAAGATGATGTAACTGCTTTTAATGGCATAAAAAAAGATTCTATTTCCGGGAAGGGAAAAATCAACAAAAAGATAACAACATTTTTCTTTGAACTGGTAGAAAAAGAGGGAATTCCAACACAATTCGTAAAAGATTTAGATGAAAATTCTTTTATCGCTAAAAAGGTTGAAATTATTCCTCTTGAAGTTATTGTAAGAAATTATACCGCGGGTAGTTTTTGCAAAAGGTATGGAGTAGAAAAAGGAATAAAACTGGAAGATCCTATAGTTGAATTTTCATTAAAAGACGACTCTTTAGGTGATCCCATGATATGTGAAAATGTCATTTTATCCTTAAACCTTGTGGAAAAAGACGTTCTTGAAAAACTTAAAGAATATGCTTTAAAAATAAACGAAATACTTTCAAAATTCCTTACAGAAAAAAATATAATACTTGTTGACTATAAGCTGGAATTTGGAAAATACAATGATAAAATATTATTAGCCGATGAAATTTCTCCTGATACTTGTAGATTCTGGGATAAAGATACAATGGATTCACTTGATAAAGACGTATATAGAGAAGAAAAAGGTGATTTAATTGACAAATACACAGAATTTTTAAGGAGGATTGACATATGAAAATATATAGATTTGAAGCTTTAATTACATTAAAAAACGGAATTTTAGACCCTCAAGGTGCAGCTACTCAAAAAGTATTGAAAAGATTGAATTATAAAATCGATAATGTAAGATTTGGTAAATTAATTACTTTTGATCTTGAAGCCGAGAATGAAGAAGATGCTAAAAAAATCGCCGAAGAAATAACATATAACTCTTTAATCAATCCAGTTTTGGAAAATTATGAATTAAAATTACTTGAAACAAGGGAGTTAGAAAAATGATAAATGCAGGAATAATAGTATTTCCAGGATCTAATTGTGATAGAGATGCGGAGTTTGCATTAAGAAAAGCTGGATTTAATACAGAATATGTATGGCATGATTTTAAAGAAATTGGAAAATACGATTTAATATTTATTCCAGGTGGATTTTCATATGGAGATTATTTAAGAGCAGGAGCTTTAGCAAAGTTTTCTCCTGTAATGAATGAAATAGAAAAATACGTTTCAAAAAAACAGGGATTTGTTCTTGGAATATGCAATGGATTTCAGATATTAACTGAATCTGGAATATTACCAGGTGCTTTAACTAAAAACACATCATTAAAGTTTATATGTAAAGATGTAGATGTAAAGATAATTAACAAAACATGTTCATTTACAAAATTCGTTTCAAAAGAAGTTTTAAGAATACCAATTGCTCATGCTGAAGGAAATTATTATATAAGCGAATCAGAATACATAAAGTTAAAACAAGAACACAGAATAGCCTTTGAATATGTGGAAAATCCAAATGGTTCTGTTGGAAATATTGCAGGAGTTTATAATGAAAATTTTGCTGTGCTTGGAATGATGCCACACCCTGAAAGAAATTCTGTAAGAACACTTGGAAATGGTGATGGACTTGAAATATTGTTATCTATCAGGAGGTCTATAGAAGATGGAAAAAAATAAATTATATCTTGAATTGGGATTAAAGGATTTTGAATATGACAGAATAAAAGAATTGCTTAATAGAGAGCCAAATGAAGTTGAAACATACATGTTCTCCGCTCAATGGTCTGAACATTGTGGATACAAACATTCAAAAGAATTATTAAAAAAACTTCCAAAAAATATAGAAAATGAGAATGCAGGTTATGTATTAATAGACGATTATGCTGTTGTGTTTAAAGTTGAAAGCCATAACCATCCAAGTGCAGTTGAACCATATCAGGGTGCTGCAACTGGTATTGGTGGAATTGTCAGGGATGTACTCGCAATGGGAGCACGTCCTATTGCTTTGCTTGACTCTTTAAGATTTGGAGACATTAAAGATCCAAAAGCAAAAAATATATTCGAAGGTGTTGTATCAGGAATTAGCGGGTATGGAAATTCCATAGGCGTTCCAACAGTTGCTGGTGAAACCTATTTCGACGATAATTACCAGACAAATCCACTTGTAAACGTAATGTGCGTGGGGCTTGTGGAAAAGGATAAAATAGCCTCTTCCAAAGCTCCTGCTGCAGAAAAATTATATGTGTATATTGGTTCTAAAACAGGAAGAGATGGAATACATGGTGCTTCATTTGCTTCAAAAGAATTATCTGGAAAGGACGAAAGGCCTTCAGTACAGGTTGGAGACCCATTCTCAGAAAAAAATCTCATTGAAGCAACACTTGAAATACTTGATATTCCTGGTGTTCTTGCATGTCAGGATATGGGAGCTGCTGGAATATTGAGCTCTTCATCAGAAATGTCTTTTAAAGGCGGATTCGGCTGCGAATTACACCTTGATAAAGTACCTTTAAGAGAAGAAGGAATGTCAGCATGGGAAATATTATTATCTGAGTCTCAGGAAAGAATGTTATTTCTTGTAGAACCAGGAGTTGAAGAAAAATTAGCCGAAATTGCAAAAAAATACTTCCTTGATTATGCAGTTATAGGCAAAACAATTGAAGGTAAAAATATGAAAATATACATGAATGGCAAATTAATGTCAGATATGCCTATAAATGCTCTTGTCGATGCCCCCTCCTTTTACAGAAAAACATCAACACCTTCATATATCCAAGAACTAAAGAAAGAAATTCCAAAAAGCGATATACCTTTAAAAAACGCCTTATTTAAAATATTAAAAAATCCTAATATTGCCAATAAATCCTGGATTTTCGAACAATATGATTATAAAGTAGGAACAAACACTGTAATAATTCCTGGCAAAGCCGATGCTTCTATACTCTGGATTAAAGAAACAAATAAAGGTATTGGTGTAACCATAGATGGCAATGGATTATACACATATATTAATCCATTCGAAGGAAGCAGAAATGTTGTATATGAAGCAGCAAGAAATCTTGTTGCTACGGGTGTAAAATCTCTCGGTGTAACAGATAATATGAATTTTGGAAATCCTGAAGATGACATGGTAATGTGGCAATTTGAACAGAGTATAGAAGGTATTACACAGGCATGTAAGGAATTATCTGTTCCTGTTACCGGAGGAAATGTTAGCTTTTATAATGAATCAGGTGAAAAAGCCATATTACCAACACCTGTAATTGGCATGGTTGGTGAAGCTGACTTAAATCATATTATGGATATGCAATTTAAAATGGCCTCAGATAAAGTATATTTAATTGGAAAAACTGAATTAGATAAAAATAAGCTTGGTGGAAGTCTTTACTTAAAAATCCTTTTTGATTTTATAGGAGGAGAATTGGATACAATAAACTCAGAATTTGAATTAAATTTACAAAACACAGTGCTTGAATTAATCAAAAATCATCTTGTAAATTCTGTTCATGATGTTTCAAAAGGCGGTCTTGCAATTGCAATAATAGAATCTGCGTTAAATGGCAAAAAAGGATTTAAAGGTAATATTGGCAATTCACTTGAAGAACTCTTTGGTGAAAATCAATCAAGATTTATTATTTCCGTTTCTCCGGAAAAAACAGAACTCTTTGAAACATTTATGAAGAAAACAGGAATACCATATAAAGCTATTGGTGAAGTAATGCCTATGAATTACGGTATAGACTTTGGATTTGGACAGATATATTATAAAAATTTATACGATGCATATTTCAATTCCATCAAGGAATATATGGAGGACTAAATATGTTAATGGAAGAATGCGGAATTTTCGGAACATTATTAAAAAACAATAATAACGCTGTGCCATATGTTGTTGAAGGGTTAATAGCCCTTCAACATCGCGGCCAGGAATCAGCAGGAATAGCATATGTCACAGAAGATGAATTAAAAGTATTTAAAAAAATGGGAATGGTAATGGATGTATTCCATAATGGAACAATGAAAAAACTAAATAGCCATATGGTTATAGGCCATGTAAGATATTCCACAAAAGGACGTTCTGAAATTCAAAATTCACAACCATTCCACGTTAGATTCAAAAATGAACATTTTGCTATAGCACATAATGGACAAATTGAGAACGCTGAACAGTTAAGAAAAGAACTTGAAGAACAGGGAACAATATTTTTGACAGAAACGGACACTGAATTAATATTACATATACTAATAAAAAAACTAAATAAAAAAATATCAGAATGGACATTCGAAGAAATAGCAAAAACAATATTTGAAAACATCTCACCTTCATATTCATTATTATTGTTATTTAAAGATAAGATAATAGCATTAAGAGATAAATATGGATATAGGCCTTTATATTACTATACAGACGAAAATGGAATATACATATCTTCTGAAGATAGCGGATTTTATTTCCTGGGACCAGATAAAAAAAATATCCAGGAAATAAAGCCTGGTGAAGCATATGAGTTTTCATTAAATGGAATTAAAAAATTTTCTGTAAATTCACAGGAAAAAAGATATTGTTTCTTTGAACATATATATTTTGCAAGACCAGATTCCAATCTCTTTGGGAAAAACGTTCATATGATGCGTGAAGAGCTTGGAAAAATGTGTGCAAAGGAAAATCCCGTAGAAGCCGATATTGTTGTCCCGGTACTTGATAGTGGTCTTTCCGCTGCATTAGGATATTCAAAAGAGAGTTGCATTCCCATAGACCTTGGTTTAATGAGAAATAGATATGTTGGAAGAACCTTTATTTCACCAAATCAAAGCGATAGAGAAATAGGTGTAAGAAGAAAATTACCTCCAATAGAAGGAGTTATAAAAGGCAAAAGAATAATACTTGTTGATGATTCCATAGTAAGAGGGACAACAATGAGAAAAATAGTGGATATGCTAAAAAAAGCCGGAGCAAAAGAGGTTCATGTTAGAATAGCCAGTCCAAAAGTAGTAAATATATGTAAATGGGGAGTGGATATTCCTGAAAAAGATGAATTAATTGCTGCAAATAAAAGCATAGAAGAAATGAAAAAAGCTTTTAATGCCGACTCTCTTGGATATGTCTCTCTTGAAGGAATTAAAAAAATACTAAAAGACGAATATAATAACTATTGTTTTCATTGTTTCATGAAATAAAAGCGAGAGGTGAAATTATGGATTATAAATCAAGCGGTGTAAATATAGATGAAGCAAATAGCATGATTTCAAAAGTTAAAGATAAATTAAAAGAAAATGCCGGGCTATATGCTGGACTTTTTCCATTAAAAAATATAATTAACGAATATGAAAATCCTGTACTCGTTTCAAGTACAGATGGTGTTGGAACAAAAATGATACTCCTTGAAGAAAGAAACAGATGGGATATAGTAGCTAATGATCTTGTTGGAATGGTATTAAATGATCTTGTATGTATGGGTGCAAAACCTTTATTCTTTTTAGATTATTATGCTACAGGAAAACTCGATGGAGAAAAAGGTGCTGCATTTTTAAACGAATTAATAAAAGTGCTTGAAAAAGTAAACTGCGAATTATTGGGCGGCGAAACTGCAGAATTGCCAGGAATGCTTGTAAAAGACAGAGTGGATGTTGCTGGATTTGCTGTTGGAATAGTAGATAAAGATAAAATTCCAGGAAAAGAAAAGGTAAAAGAAGGAGATATCGTTATAGGGCTTCCTTCTTCCGGGTTTCATTCAAATGGATATTCACTTGTTAGAAAATTATTGGACGAAAATAGAATGAAATTTGATGAAAAAATCATAGCTCCTACAAAATTATATGTAAATGAAACACTTAAAATAAAAGATTATATACATGCTGCTGCACACATAACCGGTGGCGGAATTGGAGAAAATCTTTCAAGGGTTATTCCTGAAGGATATCTGGCAAATATTCATATTAACTGGAAAATACCTGAAGTATTCGAAAGAGCTCTAAACGCAGGTGTGAAAATAGAAGAGGCTTTTAGAGTATTTAATATGGGAATAGGAATGATTTATATATTACCTCAAGAAAATTTGCAAAAAGTAAAAGAAATACTCGAAGAAATGGATATTTCTATATATGAAATTGGAAAAATAATAAAAACAGATGAAGATGAAAAAGTTCGCATAAACCTTTAAAAGAGGTGAATTCAATGAAAAAAAGAATAATTGTACTTGCATCAGGAAATGGTTCCAATTTTGAAGCTATAGTAAAAAAGCTAAGAAACAAATATAAAATCAAACTAATAAGCGAAAATAAAAACGCTTATGTTTTACAAAGAGCCATAAAACTTGATATTGATTATGAATTAATAAACTACAAACTATATAAATCAAGAGAAGAATACAATCAAAAATTATTCGAATATCTAAAACGCGAAGAACCTGATTTAATAGTTCTTGCCGGATATATGAAAATACTCCCTGAATATATAGTTGAACATTTTGAAAATCAAATTATCAATATTCACCCCTCGTTATTGCCTGCATTCAAAGGCCTGAACGCTATAAAACAGGCCTTTGAATATGGCGTAAAATACACCGGTATAACCATACATTATGTTAATAATGAACTCGACGGAGGAAAAATAATAACACAGGAAGTTGTCAAAATAGAAAGAGAAGATACATTGGAAACACTTGAAGAGAAAATACATAAACTCGAACATAAATTATATCCAAAGGTAATAGATAAAATATTAAGACTTCAGGAGGTTGCATATGAAAAGAGCCTTAATTAGCGCTTATGATAAAAAAGATATAGAAATATTGGCAAAGAATCTTATTGAAAACGACTATGAAATAATATCCACTGGAAACACCGCAAAATATCTTAAAAAAAACGGAATAAATGTAATTACTGTAGAAAGCATTACAGAATTCCCGGAAATACTTAATGGAAGAGTAAAAACATTACATCCCAAAATTCATGGAGGCGTTCTTGCAAGAAATATTGAAGAAGATTTAGAAGTTTTAAAAAAACATAACATAGAAAAAATAGATCTCGTATATGTAAACCTCTATCCATTTGAAGAAAAATTGAAAGAAGAACTTACAATACAGGAAAGGATAGAATTTATCGACATAGGTGGTCCAACATTAATAAGGGCTGCAGCTAAAAACTTCGAACACACAATAGTTATTGTTGATCCTGAGGATATTCCAATGGTTATAGAAAAAATTAAAGAAAATAATATTGACTTTGAAACAAGATTATACCTTGCCTCAAAAGCTTTTAATCTTACAGCATATTATGATTCATTAATATCAAATTATTTAAACAAATTAATCAATAAAAAATTCCCCAAATATTATACCCCTTCATTAAAACTAAAAAACAAATTAAGATACGGAGAAAACCCTCATCAGGATGCAGTATTCTATGAAAACACACTTGAAGAAGGATTTTTCAACACCTTCGAACAATTAAATGGTAAAGAATTATCCTATAACAATTTAAAAGACATAGACGTTGCCTGGAAAGTGGTTAATGAATTTGATAATGAAAATGCATGTTGCGCTGTAAAACATCAAACCCCATGTGGTGTTGCAATAGGAAAAGATAATTTAGAAGCATATAAAAAAGCGTATGAATGTGATCCAATCTCCATATTCGGTGGAATTGTTGCCTTTAATCATACAGTAACTAAAGAAACGGCACTTGAAATGAAAAAACTCTTCTTAGAAGTAATAATTGCACCAGAATTTGAAGAAGAAGCATTAGAAACCTTAAAAAAGAAAAAAAATCTAAGAATTATAAAAGCTCATAAAAAACCATCAGAAAAAAGGGAATTTTCTACAATTGATGGTGGAGTTCTTGTTCAGGATAGAGATACAGAACTATTTAATAAATTTGAAGTGGTAACTGAAAAAGATATAGATGAAGAGCTAAAAAAAGAATTAATTTTTGCCTTTAAAGTAGTAAAACATGCTAAATCAAATGCAATTGTCGTTGCAGGTAATCAAATGGCAACAATAGGTTCAGGGCAACCAAATAGAATATGGGCAGCAATAGATGCATTAAAAAGGGCAAAACACCCAATAGTATTAGCTTCTGATGCATTCTTCCCATTTGATGATGTTGTTAGAGAGGCTGGAAAATACAATATAAAAGCTATTATACAGCCAGGCGGTTCAATACGCGATGAAGATTCAATAAAAGCTGCAAATGAACTGGGAATAGCCATGATATTTACAAAAATGAGACACTTTAAGCATTGAGGTGATAAGATGAAAGTAATGATTATTGGCAACGGCGGGAGAGAACATGCATTAGCCTGGAAAATATCTCAAAGTCCATTAGTCGAAAAAATATACTGTATCCCCGGAAATGGTGGCACATTTAATGAAAACAAATGCGAAAATGTCTATATAGACAATATTCATGACATAAAAGAATTCGCTAAAAATAATAATATAGCCCTTACAATAGTTGGACCGGAAAAATATCTTGTTGAAGGAATAGTCGATGAATTTGAAAAAGACAGCTTAAAAATTTTTGGTCCAGACAAACGCGCTTCAATGCTTGAAGGAAGTAAATCATATGCAAAAAACTTCGCTAAAAAATATAACGTTCAAACTCCAGAATATTCAGTATTTAATAAATTAGACGATGCAATAGAAAAGATAAAGGAAGTAAAATATCCAGTGGTAATAAAAGCCGATGGCTTAGCTGCTGGAAAAGGGGTAATAATCGCCAAAAATTACGAAGAAGCAGAAAAAGCTCTTTATGATTTTATGGAAAACAAAATATTTGAAGAGGCTGGAAAAACAGTTGTTATAGAAGAATATATTGAAGGTTATGAAATGTCTGTGTTTGTGCTTGTTGATGGAGAAAATTATAAGATATTCCAGACAGCAAAAGACCATAAAAAAATATTTGAAGGTGAAAAAGGACCTAATACAGGTGGTATGGGAGCAATTTCTCCACATCCCTTATTAAACGAAACATTATTTGAAAACATTAAACAAAAAATAATAAAACCAACAATAAAAGGTATAAAAGAAGAAAAATTAAATTACAAAGGTATTTTATTTATTGGATTAATGATAAAAAATAATGAGCCATATCTCCTTGAATATAATGTAAGATTTGGCGATCCAGAAACACAGGCTATGCTCCCATTATTGGAAAATGATATTGCAAAAATCTTTTTAAAAACAGTAGAAGGAAAATTAAATGAAGTAGAATTAAAATGGAAAAACAAAGTTTCATGCTGTGTTGTCGCAGCCTCAAATGGATATCCGGGAAAATATGAAAAAGGCTATGAAATAAATATCAATACAGAAGAAATTGTTTTTCATGCAGGAACAGCAATAAAAGATAATAAACTTATTACAAACGGTGGAAGAGTTTTATCATTAGTAACTATGGAAGATACACTTGAAAAAGCACAAGAAAAAGCGTATGAGGAAATCTCAAAGATTTCTTTTAAAGGAATATATTATAGAAAAGATATAGGAAAGTTATAGCTACAATATAACTAAAACCCCGGGAACTCTTAAATTCGGGTTCTCGGGGTTATTTTTTAAAAAATCAAAGTGATTATTATAGGAATTGATATTGAAAGCAAAACTCCATGACCAAAACTTATTAAAATCTTATCCTTATCAACACTTTTTGAAACAACTCCCAGAAGCGTATCCATAGACGGAGCACCTGCTATACCAATAGCTCCTAATTGAGAAACTCTTGCATATAATGGTATTAATAAAATTCCAAGAACTTCTCTAAATACATTGGACAAAAATGCCACAGCACCTAAAAACGGCGAATATAATGAGCTAATCATAACTCCAGATAAAGAATACCATCCCATTCCAGCAGCAGCACCCATTGCTTCTTTAAAAGTTAATTGAGTAAAAAACGAAACAAAACCACCAAAAACAAGACTTCCAAAAATTGTTAAAGATGTCTGGATTAATATTACCTTTAAACTACTCTTTAACTTTGATAATATACGTTCTTCAGATCCAATATCAACTCCAACTGAAAAAACCAATAGCATAAGCAAAACAGTAATTAAATTCGATGGAAGATTAATATCTATAAAAAATCCACTTATTATTCCTAATACAACAGCAGAAAGCAATAATATCATTTCACATCATTCCTTTTAAAAAAGAACTTTTCATATATTGTGGCCAGTAACGCACTTCCTAAAATTGCAAAAACAGCAATTATAAATGAAAGATATCCTATTTCAGAAAGTTGTTGTATTAAATCCTTATCAGAACCAAGTTCAAACCCCATAAAAAAAAGCAATAATACAGTGACAATAGTAACAACATTCCATTTTCTCAAAAATTGAAATTTATTCTTAATACCAAGAACAAACCCTAAAATAAATGCTGCCAGGATTAAATACAACATCCTATCACCCCTATATATAAAAAAATTGGCAACTGGAATTTCAGTTGCCATATATATTATATCACAAAAATCACTTTTTGTCAAGCAGATGGTTTATTAAAAGACTTTAATGTTTTGTTTGTTATTATTGTCACTTATATTACAGGGTATTGACAACAAAAAAATTTTATGGTATTATAGGATATGATTTACATGTATGAAATATTTTTCATGGAAATTTGTTATATTTTTGTACTAATTTTAATAAAGTAATTAAAATCGAAAACTTAAGATGTAAATATTAACATATATTATCTTTACATAGAAAGGGGTGTTAACTTTGGCTAGACAAAAGTGGGGTTCAAGATGGGCGTTTGTTTTAGCAGCCGTAGGTTCTGCCGCAGGTCTTGGGAATGCCTGGAGATTCCCATATATGGCATATTCTAATGGAGGTGGAGCATTTTATATTCCATATTTCATTGCTCTATTTCTTGCTGGTATACCAATTTTAATGGCAGAATTTGGAATAGGTCAGGGTTTACAAAGTAGTGCTCCTAAAGCTTTGGGAAAGATTTCAAAAGGTGCTGAATTCATCGGTTGGTGGGCTGTATTAACTGGTTCTATAATCGTATTCTACTATAACGTTATTATGGCCTGGATTTTTAACTATTTATACTTCTCATTTGGTCCAGCATGGAAAGGCGATCCAAAAGGTTTCTTCTTTGGTGATTTCTTAAAATTAACAGATGGACCTGGACAATTAGGTGGATTAAGATGGCCAATAGTTATTGGATTATTAATTGCCTGGTTATGGGTATATTTAATATTAAGAAAAGGTACAGAATCAGTTGGAAAAACTGTTATGTGGACTGTTCCATTACCAATTATTCTCTTAGTTTTATTAGGAATCAGAGGTGTAACACTTGAAGGTGCAGCCACAGGTTTAAATTTCTTATTTGAACCAAACTTTGCAAAATTAGCTGAACCAAGAGTATGGGCTAATGCATTTGGACAGATATTCTTCTCATTAAGTGTTGCATTTGGTATTATGATTGCATATGGTAGTTATAATGATAAGAAAAATGATGTTGCTAATAATGCTATTATTACTGCTCTTGGTAACTCAGCAACTTCATTCCTTGCTGGTATCGCTGTATTTTCCGTTTTAGGATATATGGCTACACAAATGCAGGTCCCAGTTGATGAAGTAGTTAGCGGTGGAATTGGATTAGCATTCGTTGTTTATCCACAGGCTATTTCATTAATCCCTGGCGGTGCTGTAGTTCAGTCAATAATTGGTTTAGCATTCTTTATTATGTTATTAACACTTGGTATTGACTCAGCATTCTCACTTGTTGAAGCAACAGAAGCTGCAGCTGGAGACAAATTTAAAGTAAATAAGAAAACATTCTTAGTTGGTTTCTCAGTATTAGGATTTATCTTTGGACTTTTATTTGCAACACAGGGAGGATTATACTGGTTAGACATCATTGATCACTACATGGGTACATATGCATTATTGGTTGTTGGTATATTAGAATCAATTGTTATTGGCTGGGTTTTTGGTGCAGAAAAATTAAGAGAATACATCAATTCAGTTTCTGAAGTAAAAATCGGTGCTTGGTTTGACATTTCTTTAAAATACATTATTCCTATTGTTTTAATCTCCATTTTAGGATTAAATATCTATGATGAAATGAAAAATCCATACGGCGGATATCCAGCATGGGCATTAACAGTTGGTTTTGTTATTTTCTTAGCTGTTCCAGTAATTGGATATATACTTGCTAAAATGCCTTCAAAAGACGAAAAGTATAATGAAAAGGTTACTGAAATTACAGTAGAGGATTAAGGGGGCGAAAATATGTCAGGAAGCGCAATAGCATTCATGATTTTTGCAGGTGTTGTATTATTTGGAGGATTAGCCTGGTCATTAAATATAGCAGCAAAACACAATAAATAATTATATAAAATAAACAGGCGCGTAAATTCGCGCCTGTTTATTTTATTATTAATGATATTAATAACAATGAAATTAAAAAATATGGTATTGCATATTTATGATATGTTTTCATTCCATTTTCAATCTTAGAAATTCTCAATCCTATAATATTTGCAAGAGAACCTATTATAAATCCTGTTCCAGCCAAATTAACTCCATAACTTAAATAATACCAGTTATCTGTGTAGTTAGATAAAAATATAGTTGCAGGAACATTACTTATTATCTGCGACAATCCTGTACTAAACAAAAACAAATTTTTTCCATTATTCAAACCAAAATGTTCAATAAAATATTTTATTTCAGGTATCATGGATAATATATTAAAATTAATAAAAAACAGAATAAAAAGAAGAATTATATTCCAATCACATTTAGATATTACTGATTTTTTAGTAATTAAATAATAAACAAAAATTACTCCTAAAAACAAATAAAAAAAATCTTCGTAATTCGAAGAAATTATGTACATTAAAAGGATTATTAACGAATTAAAAAAAGCGTTATTATCGTATTTTTCATCACTAATAACTATTTCCATTTTCTTATTTTTCACAAGAAATGTTGCATATACAATCAAAAGGAAAAATTCCAAAAGAAAAAAAGGCATCATTTTTAAAATAAAATTAAACACACCTGTGCCATAATTATGCCATATAAATATATTTTGAGGATTTCCAATAGGAGTTAATGAAGAACCAATATTTACAGCTATTATTTCAAGAATTATTATTCGAGAAAAATCAAAATTTACCAGTTTTTTTAGTTTTATTGTTAAAGGAATTACAATAAAAAGCGTTATATCATTGGTCAAAATCATCGCCAGAAAAGTTGAAATTATTATTAAAAAATATACAAGATTCCTTTCATAATGCGCCTTTTTAACCATAAATATCGCTATATGGTGAAAATAATTTGATAGTTCAATTGATTTAGTAATTAATAATAATCCCGAAAGAAAAAATATTGTTTTCCAGTTTATTAATTCTGGATATTGAACTGGTGAAATTTTATACATAAATGAAATTATTATTAAAAAAACAAATAAAAATACTATCAGTTTTTCTTCCATTATATACTTTTTTACTCTATCTATTGCAATCACCATCCACTATGTAATTTGCATATATATTATATCATATACTTTTTTACATATCTGTATTCAAATGGATAATAAACGTAGAACCAACCATCCATTGAGAATTATATTCTATTTTATAACCTGCAAGATTACACAGATATTTTACTATAGCAAGTCCAAGACCGGAACCACGAGCATATTTTTTCGCATCAACTCCACGATAAAATCTCTCAAACACTCTTTCCTTTTCTTCATCACGTATTCCTATTCCTTCATCTTTTACTATTATTTTATCTTCAAAAATAGATACATATACCCTGGAGTTTTCATATGAATATTTTACTGCATTTGAAATAAGATTTCTCAATATTGTATAAATTACAAAAGGATCTCCTTTAAGCATTTCTACATTTAAATCCGGATCAATACTAACATTCTTTCTTTTAATTTTCTCCTCGAGATCATTTTTTACATCTTCAAAAATCTTTTGAGGATCAAAAATTTCGAATTTTAAAACATAATTCTCAAATTCAGCCAACGATAACAAAGTCAATTGATCAAGAATCCTCTCTATTTTATTAATAGAATCTCTAACCTTCTTTAATGGTTTAATCGCTTCATTATCCTTCAAAAGATCTATGGCAAGATATATATTTCCCTTTGCAACAGATAATGGTGTTCTTATTTCATGGGATAATGAAGTTATAAAATCAGATTTCACCTTTTTTACCAATTCCTTTTCTGTTTGATCCTTTATAATCAACACATTATAATTTGATAGATATTTTAAAAAACAATATTTACTTTCTCCCTGAAAAAAATAGACAGTGGTTTCTATTTCAAAATCTTCATTATTAATAATAGCTTTAATAAACTCATCTATCTCATTAAACGTAATTATGTTTATTAACTCAATTCCTTTCTTAAATCCAAAATCCATTGCCGATTTATTAATTTCCTTCACTTTTATCTTATCGAGTTCAATATACGCTTCTTCTATAAAATCCAGGATTTTCGTATCCATATTATTCCTCCACTTCCCATGCCTGAGGATTAAACTTATATCCAAAATTCCTTACAGTTTTAATCCATCCTTTTCCTATTTTAGATCTAATCATACTAATATGAACATCTACAACTCTATCTGTTATATAATCACTGTCAAACCAGATTCTATCAATAATTTCTTCTCTTGAAAAAATCTTCTTATTATTTTTAGCTAATAACAGCAAAATTTCAAATTCTTTTGCAGTTAAATCTATTACATTATTTTTATGTTTAACCACATAATTTCCAGAAAAAATTTCAAGTGGTCCAAATTCCAATTTCTCATCTTCGTTTTTAAGTCTTTTTAGAAGAGCACGCACTCTTGCAACAACCTCTCGCGGATTAAACGGCTTTGTTACATAATCATCAGCTCCACTTTCTATTCCATATATCTTATCCCTATCTGTATTCTTTGCAGAAACAATTATAATCCCGGTATTTCTATTTGCTGAACGAATATAAGGGAGAATTTCCACAGAATCTCCATCAGGAAGCATAATATCAAGAAGAATAATATCCACATGATTTTTAGAAAGAAATGCTTTCATTTCCTGAATATTTTCAACCTCAAAAACATCATATTTTTCAATTTCCAGATATGTCCTCAAAATTTCGCGAATATCACTATCATCCTCAACAATTAAAATAGATGCCATTATTCCCCTCCTAAATATATTTCAATATTTCCTCTCCTTTTTCAATATACACAATCTCCTCACAAAGATTAGTAACCTGATCAGAAATTCTTTCAATATCTCTTGCTATTAAAACATATGGAATAATAGAACGTTCATCGTATTTCCCATTTTTAAAATCTTCTAATATATTTTTTCTATTTTCTATTTCAAGTTCGTCTATAATGTTATCCTTTTTCCATATTTCTATTGCAAGTTCTATATTCCTTTCATTAAAAGCTCTGAATACCTCCTTAAGCATCTCTAAAGATAAACCTATCATTTTCAGCATATTTTCATTTAATTTTGCATGTTCGTTTAACTCTTCAAATTCAAATGTTTTTTGCGCTATATTACAGGACAAATCTCCTATTCTTTCGAGATTATTGGAAAACTTTATCATTGTGATTATATATCTTAACTCTTTTGCAAGGGGATTATACCTTGCAATTAATTGATAAACCTCTTCTTCTATCTTTCTATTTAAATTATCAATTTTATCATCAAGATCTAATACTCTTTTAGCCAGCATTTTATCATTTCCTTCAAGTGCTTTAATTGACATATTAAAAGACTCAAGAATCAACGATAACATCTTTGATATATCAGCCTTTAAAATCAAAATTTCATTCTCAAAATGATGTATATTTTTCATTATATAACCCCCATTATCCTATTCTTCCATTTAAATAATCTTCGGTAAGTTGATTTTGTGGATTTTCTATTATCTCAGAAGTTTTTCCGCTTTCTATTAATTCACCCTGATACATAAAATAAAGATAATCTGAAATTCTAATAGCCTGAGAAAGATTATGCGTTACAATAACAATAGTATATTTTTCTGAAAGTTCCTCTAAAAGCAACTCTATTCTCTGAGTCGCAATTGGATCTAAAGCAGAAGTAGGTTCATCAAGCAATATAACCTCTGGATCAACAGCAAGCGCTCTTGCAATAACAAGCCTTTGTTGTTGCCCGCCAGAAAGTGTAAGAGCAGACTTATGTAATTCATCCTTTACCTCTTTCCATAATGCTGCTTTCCTTAATGAAATTTCAACTATCTCATCAATCTTTTGCTTATCTTTCACTCCATGAATCTTCAAACCAAAAGCCACATTCTCATATATAGACATGGGAAATGGCACAGGTTTCTGGAATACCATACCAACCTTTTTCCTATATATTGTAAGATCAATTTTACTATCATATATATTCTTTCCTTCAAAACAAATCTCCCCACTAATTCTATATTCCGGTATAGTATCATTCATTCTATTAATGCTTCTTAATAACGTAGACTTTCCGCATCCAGATGGCCCTATAATAGCACTTATCTTATTCTCCTTAATAGTTATATTAATATCTTTAAGAGCCTGTTTATCACCATACCATGCATTAAAATTTCTTACAGTAATTATATCATTACAACTTTTAATTATTGTTTCAGTTGCCATTTATTTTCCTCCTCAATCTAAACGCAAAAGAATATATTATTAATACTACTATCATCAATACAGAAGCTGTTCCCTTTGCCATCCATTGTGCATCAGCTCCATATGCCATAACAATATTATATATATGTGTAGGCAAAGTCATTACAGGATCTTTTATACTTCCTGGCAATTGCGTTGAATAAAAAACAGCAGCTGTAAGCAAAACCGGGGCAGTTTCTCCCATAACCCTTCCAGATCCAATTAACACAGCTGTTAAAATTCTCGATTTAGCTGCAGGCAATATTACCTTAAATATCATCTCCGTTTTCTTTGCACCAAGTGCATAAGCCGATTCTCTTAATACATCTGGAATAGCCCTTAAAGCTTCTTTAGTTGCAGATGAAATTATTGGCAATGCCATAACAGAAAGCGTTAAAGCTCCTGAAATTAAAGATGTTTTTAATCCCATTGTAATAGAAAACAACGCGAGTCCAAAAAGTCCGAAAACAATAGAAGGAACTCCAGACAACGATGTTATAGCTATATCAAGTAATCTTCCAATTCTATTATCGCCATACTCTGAAAGAAATATTCCCGTTAAAACTCCAACAGGTATCGATATTGCAAGAGTTAAAAATAACAAATAAAAACTTCCCAATATTGCAGGAAAAATACCTCCTTCTGTCATCATATCTTTTGGAAATTGTATAAAAAATCCAAAAGAAAAAAACCTTATACCCTCAAAAATAACAAACGCAAATATTATAACTACTACAACAAAAAGCAAATAACTAATACTTCTAAACACAATAGATACAACCTTATCTCTTGCCATTTTCATAACTCCTCACAAAATTTTTTGAAGATATAGTAAGAATAACAGAAATTACCAATAACACAAGTCCTGAAACAAATAGCGTAGAATAATGAATACTTCCAATTTCCACCTCTCCCATCTCACTTGCTATTGCAGCAGTTAATGGTCTCACAGGATCAAAAATAGATTGTGGAAGCATATTCGCTCCTCCCGCAGCCATTAATACAACCATTGTCTCCCCAATTACCCTATTGATTGTTAAAATAATGGAATTAACTATTCCAGGCAACGCTGCAAGAGTAACAATCTTAAATACCGCTGTAAATCGTGTACTTCCCAATGCCAGCGCTCCTTCCTTCAAACTCTTATCAACAGAACTCAAAGCTTCCTCCATTAATGATGCTGTATATGGAAAAGACAATAAAACAAGTCCTGACACAGCTAACAACATATTTTCCGGAGACCATGCTCCTATTTCTAACATCAACGGAGAAAGATAAATTACAAGAAACATACCAATAATCACAGATGGAACTCCAGAAAGAAGATCTATTGCAGACTTTATTAATCTTTTTTCAAGTGGCTTTGCATATTCATACATAAAAAAAGCTACAATATATCCTAAAGGGATAACTATAAGCGATGTAAAAATCGTCAATAAAATAGAATTAATTAACATAGTTAAAATACCGTATTCAGGCTCATCATAAGTTGGATACCAGTTAAAACTCGTGAATATTTCTATACCGGCACTTTTCAATGCCGGTATAGACTCATGAATAATAAAAACAAATATCAATATCAAAGCCCCTATCCCCAGAAATGCAGTTATATTAATAAGCATAAAATTCAACTTATCTTTTAACTCCCTCAAAAAAATCACCTCATTAAAAACCATATGCCGCTACATATCCTGCCTTTTCAACAAGTTCCTGTCCTTTTTTCGACAATCCAAACGTGATATATTCCTTAACAGGTCCAGATTCAGGCCATCCATTGGTTACATCTATAAACATATATAAAGGTCTTGAAATCGGATATTTAGCAGTTAAAATATTTAATTTTGTTGGTTTTACGCCTTCAACAGTTAACACTTTAACCTTTTCAGAAACATATCCAACTCCAACATATGCAATTGCATATGGATTTCTCGCAACCTGATCAATTTCAAACTGAGTTGATTCAACCATCTTCACAGTAGGAAACATCTTTTCTCCATCTAAAACCTTCTTTTCAAACGTCTCAAATGTTCCAGATGCAGTATTTCTCGAATAAATAACAATCCTTTTTTTAGGTAAATTTGGATCAACCTGATTCCACGTTCTAAGTTTTCCAGTATAAATCCCCTTTAAAGTTTTTAAAGTGATATTATTAATCTTCAATCTTGGATTTACAATTATTGCAATTCCGTCATATCCCACAACTATTGGCGCAAAATATAATCCTTCTCTATTCATCTTATCTATCTCTTTCTTCTTTAAAAATCTACTTGCATTTGCAATATCCGTAGTCCCATTAAACAAAGCTGCTATTCCTGTTGATGATCCTGCACCTTCAAGTGTAATTTCAATTTCCGGGTTATTCTTTTTTAATTCCTCAATCCATAATTGAGCAATTGGAAACACCGTATTTGATCCTTTAATAATCAATCTTTCAGCAAAACCTTTACCTAATATAACTAATACTAAAACAAGAAATAACCCTATACTTTTTTTCATCTTCATTCCCTCCTATTTTTTATTTTTACATCTGTAGTATAGATTAAATTTTTTTAGCATTTTTTTGCTTATATTAAGAAATGTTAAGATGAAAAATCTAAATAACATATTACTTTTATCTATCAAAAAGTGGTATAATTAAAATAGAGAAATTTTATTTAAATAGAATTAGTGCAAAATTTCATTAAGTAATCACAAATTCTATAAAGTGGGGTGGGACAATGTTGCTGTATTTATTAATAACAGTACCTCTTTTAGCCTTATTATTCGCAATGTATAATTATCGTTCTGTATTAAAATTGGATGAAGGTACAGAAAGAATGAGTGAAATAGCCTTAGCAATACGAGAAGGCACCAGAACATTTATTAATCACGAGTACACAACAGTTGGAATATACATTGTATTTATTTCTATTATCCTGGCTATAGTAACAGATATAAATACCGGCATTGCATTTGTTATAGGAGCTATAATGAGTGGTAGTGCTGGTTATGTCGGAATGAAAATGGCCACATATGCAAATGTTCGTGTATCCAACAGCGCAAGAACAACCAAAAATATTGGAAAAACACTAAAAGTTGCTTTTCAAGGCGGAAGCGTAATGGGATTATCAGTAGCAGGATTTGCATTATTGGGACTAATTATAATATATATAATATTTGGAAAATGGCAGGGATTACTCAACATCGAAAATATAAAAGTAATAAGAAATTGGCTGGGGATAAGCTATATTCCATTTGCAATGGTCATCTCTGGTTATGCTTTAGGTTGTTCTGTAATTGCAATGTTTGATAGAGTCGGTGGTGGAATATATACAAAAGCCGCTGATATGGGAGCTGATCTTGTTGGAAAAACAGAATTGGCCTTACCAGAAGATGATCCAAGAAATCCTGCAACAATAGCAGACAATGTCGGAGATAATGTTGGTGACGTTGCCGGATTAGGAGCAGATTTGCTTGAAAGTTATATAGGTGCAATTATCTCTTCAGTAATATTAATACTATATGCCAGCTTTATTCTATCAAAAAACAATTCCATCATATCTTATGAAACCACATATAAATTAATAGTTTATCCTGTTATCTTTGCAATCATGGGATTAATAGGCGCAATGTTGGGAATATTCTATGTAATAAAAAAGAAAAGCACAGACAACCCTCACAAAGAACTAAACACTTCACTTCTATTCTCTGCAACCTTTACAGGAATATTTACTTTAATAGCTGGATATTATTACCTCAAAGACCTTCCTCAAAATGAATTAAAGCTACTTGGATTTAAATATGGCATATTTTCACCATGGCTATCAGCTATGTTAGGAATTATTTCTGGTATTATAATAGGATTATTAGCTGAATATTACACAAGCGATAAATACAAACCTACACAAGAATTAGCCACATTTGCAAAAGGCGGTCCTGCAATAATCATTTCAAAAGGTATGGCTTTAGGAATGAAAAGTGTATTATATCCCGTCTTTATGCTAATGTTTGGAATTCTTCTTGCAAATTATTTTTCAGGATTATACGGTGTTGCAATGGCTGCAATGGGAATGCTTTCATTTGTAGCCGCAACTGTCTCCGTTGATTCATATGGCCCAATTGCTGACAATGCCGGAGGTATTAGTGAAATGGCAGAACTGGACCCAGAAGTAAGAAAAATCACTGATATGCTTGATTCCGTTGGAAATACAACTGCAGCTATAGGAAAAGGATTTGCAATTGGTTCTGCTGCATTTGCTGCCTTATCCTTATTTGCATCATATGTCTATTCACAAATTAATCCGGATATGGCAGTTGATTTAAAAACACTTTTAAATATCAATTTAATAAGTCCAAGAACAATTGCAGGGGCATTATTTGGAGCAGCATTACCTTTTTATTTTAGTGCATATTTAATTGATGCTGTTGTAAATGCAGCCGAAAAAATGGTGGAAGAAATAAGGAGACAATTTAGAGAAATCCCTGGACTAATGGAAGGAAAAAACAAGCCTGATTATAATAAATGTATAAAAATAAGTAGTGAAGGAGCTTTAAAAGAAATGAAAACACCTGCTTTAATTGCTGTATTAACTCCTATAATTTCAGGATTCATTTTTGGTACTGAATTTGTAGGAGGACTCCTTGCAGGAACTACCTTTAGTGGTGTAATGCTTGCAATTTATACAGCAAATGCAGGTGGTGCATGGGATAATGCAAAAAAATACATTGAAAACAATAATCTTGAAGGTGAAGGAAAAGGAACAGAAGCTCATAAAGCCTCAGTTGTTGGAGATACAGTAGGTGACCCATTGAAAGACACTGTTGGTCCTTCATTGGATATATTAATAAAAATCATGGCTGTAACTTCCTTAATTACAGTTTCAGTATTCAAAATATATCATCTATTTTGATTTAAACCATAACAAAGACTCTCCCGGACATTTTATTATGTTCCGGGAGAGTTGTTATTTAAGTATATAGGTGGCTATTTTTAATTTTTTATTTTAAAAGCTATAAATAGGATTTTGAGATTGCTATAAAATATTTATTTATAACTAACATTCTACATAAATAGTCACAATTTTTCTGACAATTTATTATAATAAATATATTTTTACAAAACAGAAAAGTATTGATAATATAAACGCAATAATCATTGATTATAATATCAATGTAATTTGGAAGGCTCAAAATCCTGAAGAAAGGAGAGTCTTGTTGTAGCATAAGTGTATTATGTTGCGACAAGACTCTTTTTTTTATTATATACAACAAAACCGAAAGGAGATGATATTTTAGAAAATATTATTAAATAAAAAATTTAAATCCGGATTTTAAAGGCTCTAACAGCAAAAGATAGCTTTTTATTTTTTCATCTACAATTTTATGAACGAGCCTTGTTATATTCCCTCCTCCACAAAGGGAATGGAATTCAAAGAGAAAAATCATTAAAATCCAAAGACTTATACTGCAACAAAATATTCTTGAGCTTATTTTTTTCAACATTTCAAATGAATTTTAAAAAAGTCTTGTTTTCAAAAAAACTCAAATATTTTCAAGTCTCGAGCGTTGAGAAGAGACTTTCAACAGCTAATAAAACTACAATGTATTTTTAAATCCGGAAAATTAGCTTAATACTAAAAATTGTGGAGGAGGGAATAGTATGAATAAAAATTTCATGGAAGCATTAAAAGAAGAAGGAAACGTATATTACACAGGAAATGGAGCATTGAGTTTAAAAAATAGCGGAAATAGTTTAGTTGATTTCTTTTACAGATGTGGGATTTTAATGAACCAGCCAAAAAGATTTGAAGAATTATTCCTTAATGCATTTGCAGAAGATAAAGAAAAAGCTATAAAAATATTATTTTACTCAAGGGATGTAAGAGGCGGTCAGGGAGTAAGAAGAACATTTAGACATATATTAAAAAAGTTAGGAAATCTATACCCTGAAATAGCAGTGCAGATAATAAAATATGTACCAGAATATGGAAGATGGGACGATTTATATGCCTTTGTTGGAACAAAAGTAGAAACAGAAGCATTTGAATTTATGTATAAACAAATAATAGAAGATGTAAAAAACTATAAGGATAACAAGCCAATAAGTCTATTGGCAAAATGGTTAAAGTCCGAAAACACAAGTTCTAAACACTCTGTAAAACTTGCCAAAATAACCAGAAAATATTTTAAAATGGACTCAAAAACATATAGAAAAATGTTGTCTGAATTAAGAAAATATATAAAAATAGTAGAAAGAGATATGAGCGAAAACAAATGGGATAACATTGAATATGAAATAGTCCCATCCCGGGCAATGAAAAAATATCACAGAGCATTTTATAAACATGATGCTGAAAGATATGAAAAATATCTTGAAGAAGTAAAAAATAACAAAAAGAAAATAAACGCAGGGACATTATATCCCCATGATATAGTAAAAATGGTATTGAATAAAGAAAATGAAACTGCAGAAATGCTATGGAAAAATCTACCTGACTATGGAATTGAAGAAGATGCCATAGCAGTAGTGGATACATCGGGATCAATGTACGGATGTGACGAAAGTTTGATCCCAATAACAGTAGCAGTTTCATTGGGAATATACTTTGCTGAAAGAAATAAAGGGAAATTTAAAAATTACTTTATAACCTTCTCCGAAAAACCTGAATTACAGGAAATAAAAGGAGAAACATTATACGAAAAAGTCCAGACATTATCTCAGGCATATTGGGATGCGAATACAGATATAATAAAAGTATTTGAATTAATATTAGAAACTGCCAAAAAAGGCGGATATACTATAGAAGATATACCTGAAAAAATATACATAATATCTGATATGCAGTTTGATATGGCTGTATCAGACAATAGCAAAACAAACTTTGAAGCAATAAAAGAAATGTACGAAAAAGCAGGATACCCAATACCACAACTAATATTCTGGAATGTAAGTAGTTACGGAAATGATGTTCCTGTTAAATTCGACGAAAATGGAACAGCATTAATATCAGGATATAATCCAGTAATATTAAAATACATATTGACTGGAAAAGACATAAATCCATACGAAATAATGGAAAATGTAATAAACTCTGAAAGATATAAAAATATACATATAAACTAAAAATTCCAGCCATCTACTCTTTACGATGGCTGGTTTTTTATATATAAAATAACTGATTTTTTGATATAAGTTGCAATTACATTTAATAAAAGATTTATAAAAAAACTAAATATAAAAGAAAAACAAAAGAAAGATATTCGCAAAATAGTCAAAATTATAAAATACGCATAAATAAACCAAAACATATCTACGAGGTTCGCAGAGGTTTATGATTTTGTAACACTTTTCAAAAACTACTTGACAAAAGGATTTTAGAATGTTATAATAAAAATAGTTCGTATACGGACCTAAATCCAAAAACACAAAATCTCTGAAAGCAGCTTAAACAAAAAAAAACTGAAAAACAGGTACGAATATAGATGAAAAGCGGATTACAGAGATTTTATTCGAAAAAATGCTGAAAATTTCAAAATTAAAAAACAGGTTCGAAAAATCACCTTCTAAAAAACGCTAATAATAACCACTCTAGAAACCAGCTATCCGAATATAACTACTCTCTGAAAGAGATAGAAACATATTTGGGAGCAAATAGTGCTCCCAATCATAGCCAAGATAATCCGAATATAACTACTCTCTGAAAGAGATAGAAACATATATTCTTTTTCAGATTCCTTGAATTCATCAATAATATCATCCGAATATAACTACTCTCTGAAAGAGATAGAAACCATTTATAGCCACGCTATTAAGTTTTATCCTCTTAATTCTATCCGAATATAACTACTCTCTGAAAGAGATAGAAACCAAATATGCTGCGGTTTGAGTTCTTCCTTCGGCCTTGCCGTATCCGAATATAACTACTCTCTGAAAGAGATAGAAACACAAAATTTCTCTCATACCACATTTGATTACCACCCACATTATCCGAATATAACTACTCTCTGAAAGAGATAGAAACATAAACCCGGCCATTTCAAGGCCGAGTACAAAGCCCTCAGCATCCGAATATAACTACTCTCTGAAAGAGATAGAAACCATCACCGCCTCAGTCGGACGACGCTGAGGCTGTCTGCTCATCCGAATATAACTACTCTCTGAAAGAGATAGAAACGGGTCATAATCTAATACCATTTTTAAACGTAAATCACCATTATCCGAATATAACTACTCTCTGAAAGAGATAGAAACTAGTATTCCAACCAGTCCTCCATTGATTCAAACCCTTCTTCATCCGAATATAACTACTCTCTGAAAGAGATAGAAACTTCTTCTTTTTTTATGGTCACGCAATACATACCCGTAATCATCCGAATATAACTACTCTCTGAAAGAGATAGAAACAAGTTGTTGAACCTTTTTCGAAGCCTTCAACGAAGGCTTCTTTATCCGAATATAACTACTCTCTGAAAGAGATAGAAACTAAACTTCTTAAAAATCTTCTAAAATCTCCTATTTTAATCAATCCGAATATAACTACTCTCTGAAAGAGATAGAAACTTAAGCCCCTGTTAAAATAAATTTTATTCTTCTTCAGTTACATCCGAATATAACTACTCTCTGAAAGAGATAGAAACTCTCTTTGGCGGATAATTTAACATCCGCCAATTCTTGAAGATCCGAATATAACTACTCTCTGAAAGAGATAGAAACAATTTTCTTCTTCATCTCCGAGGTCATCGAAATACTCGGACATCCGAATATAACTACTCTCTGAAAGAGATAGAAACTATCCTTCCTCGGGCAGGGTATGCCATACTCCTCTTGAAGGGTATCCGAATATAACTACTCTCTGAAAGAGATAGAAACTACGAACAGCGGCTTTAATGGTTGGCCGTTTAATCCTGCTATATCCGAATATAACTACTCTCTGAAAGAGATAGAAACTATAAACCTGGAGAAGCTTATAAGTTATTTCTGAGGTAGCTTATCCGAATATAACTACTCTCTGAAAGAGATAGAAACCAGTGCCTTTGATGTCAATCTCATTATGTTCATTTGTAATATCCGAATATAACTACTCTCTGAAAGAGATAGAAACTATTTTTTAAATTCCTCATATCCTTTAATCATTTCCTCCGGATCCGAATATAACTACTCTCTGAAAGAGATAGAAACCGTTCTTTTTGTTTTCTATTGTTTCATATGTTCCTTCTTCTATCCGAATATAACTACTCTCTGAAAGAGATAGAAACTGTTATAATACATTTGAAAACTTTCGGTTGTCACCTGATAATCCGAATATCACTACTCTCTGAAAGAGATAGAAACATTCCATGCCTTGAAATCCATAAAATCTTTTTCACTTTAAATCCGAATATCACTACTCTCTGAAAGAGATAGAAACTGAATTATTAATGTTGTTTCTCTTGGATATTTTTTTTCATTATCCGAATATCACTACTCTCTGAAAGAGATAGAAACACATCGCTTTTTTCTGCCAAATCATACCAAAAATCTACAAAATCCGAATATCACTACTCTCTGAAAGAGATAGAAAGCTCCTGCATTAAAAGCAGGAGCTTTTTTATCTTTTAATCACCAAAAACTATTTTAAATTTCTCCTATAAATATTGACATAATAATTTCATTATGTTAAAATTATAATATATACAATTTAAATTTTTGGTTGGTGAGAATATGAATTTTAAAGAATTAGCATTTAAGGCTGAAGAAGATTTTGACTTTGAAAAAGCTATTGAATATTATAAAAAAGCATTTAATGAATTAACAATTAATGATGATTCATTAATTCGCTATGCAAATTTATTATTTGATTTTCAAAAATTTGAAGAAGCAGAACCAATTTTTGAAAAAATAGTTTCTGAAATTAATGACTCGGAGTATATGAATAAACTTGCTATTATTTATGAAGAGAATAATAAATTTGAAAAAGCATTGAAAATATACAAAGAATTAGGAATAGAATCTAAAGTGAAAGAGCTCTCAGATAAAATCGAATTAAAAGCACCATCTCAAAATGCAATAAAACGTTTTATGACGCTTTTTTCAGGAAGAGAAGATGTTTTTTCTATTCAATATGAAGGTGGATACAGACCAATTAGAAGACCTTTGAATTTTCATGATATAAAAAATCATTTTTCTGGTAAAAAGACTTTAGGAATATATCTTTTAAAAAAGAATGATACTGTTAAATTTGCAGCATATGATATAGATATAAAAAAGCATTATTTAAATAGAGAAGATAAATTTGTTTATGAAGAGAATAGTAAAAAAGTTGCTAAACGATTATCTAGAGAATTGAATTTGGAAAATATAACTCATTATTTTGAATTTACTGGCAATAGAGGATATCATATATGGATATTTTTTGATATTCCTGTTTCTGCATATAAAATAAAGTATATTATGGAGAAAATTTTGGATAGAATTGAATTAGAAGAAGGTATCGATGTTGAGATATTTCCAAAACAAACATCTTTAAATGGTGGATTAGGAAATTTAATAAAAGTACCTCTTGGAGTTCATAAAAAGACAGGTAAAAAATGTTTATTTGTGGATAATGATTTTAATGTCATTGAAAATCAAATTGAATTTCTGAATAGTATAAAAGAAAATAATGCAACTGAAATTGATAAACTTTTTAGAGAAATATTCAATGAAAATGATTATGATGATTTTAATGTTACATATAAAAAAAGAACAACCAGTTCTAAAAATTCTGCATCTAAAAAAATTAAAAGTTCAATTAGAAAAACGCTGCCAAAAAGTAATAAGAATATTTTTACCCAAATGATTGAAGGATGCCATATTTTAAAACAAATTAACGAAAAGATAGAAAAAGAGGCATATATTACAGAAGAGGAAGAAATGATTTTTATAAAATCACTTGCTAATCTTGAAAATTCAAAAAAGTTTATAGAAATGAAATTATCTCAAACAATTAATTTTTCAAAAAAACGTATTGATATGATTATAAAACAAAGTTTAGGCGTTCCAATAACCTGTGAAGAGATACGGAAAATTATATTGAATAAAGATATATCGTTGAGTCTTGAAAACTGCACATGTAAATTTCAGGGTAATTATAATTCACCATATGCAATTGTGGAAAATATAGAAGAAATGTTTCTTGATAAAATTGACATAAATGACATTGCTAAAAAGATTGTTGAAAAAAATGCTGAAAAGTTTGAAATAGAAAAAGAAATTAAAAATTTAAAAAGAATGATAGCTAAAAAGATGGGCGATTCAAAAGAGTTAAGAACCGAAATAGGTACAATAAAAAGATTTGGCGATGATATAGAAATTATATTATAAGGAGATTTTTAAATGATTTTGTATATCACAGAACAAGGAGCTGTGCTTTCTAAAAGAGAAGGACGACTTGTTATTTCTAAAGAAAATTCTATTATTTCAGAGATTCCGTTAAATAAAATTGAAAAGATTAATTTAATGGGGAATATTTCCCTTACTACTCCAATTATTAGCTATTTTCTTGATCATGAAATAGAAGTTATTTTTATGACGAAAACTGGAAAATACAGAGGAAAATTATATACCGATGAATACAGAAATGTGTTATTAAGATTAAAACAATACGAACGCTCTTATGATGAAAAATTCAAACTGAAAATTTCAAAAGCAATAGTTAAAGGAAAACTGAAAAATTCATATGATTTTTTGATTAATAGAAGTAGATATTTACCTAAAGGAACTTTAAGCAAGGAAATTGCTTCGATTAGAAAGATTATAGAAAAAGTTGATAAAGGAAAAAATATTGATGAAGTAAGAGGATTTGAAGGAATTGGTTCTAAATATTATTTTGAAGGATTTAAAAAATTAATAAAAAACGAAAATTTCAAATTTGAAAAACGCATTATGCACCCACCAAGAGATCCTGTAAATGCCATGCTATCATTTGGATACTATCTTTTGTATAACGAAGTTATGGCAGCTATTAATATCGTTGGATTAGATCCATATTTTGGCAATCTTCATACCATAGAAATATCAAAAAAATCACTTTTATTTGATCTGGTTGAAGAATTTAGAAATATCATAATAGACAACTTTATACTTAAATTAATTAATAGAAATGAAATAAGCAAAGATGATTTCAATAAAAAAGATGAAAATATTATATATTTTACAGATGAGGGAATGAAGAAATTTATATCCAAATACGAAGAGATGATATCTCAAAAAATGCGATATCATTTAGACGAAGAAACAAATTATATTAGAACAATATTTCAAAAGCAGGCAAGACATTATGCCAGAGTTGTTATTGGAGATGAAGAGGAATATATTCCATTTTATAGGGTGGGGAATTAAATGTTTTATGTTGTAAGTTATGATATTACAAATGATAAAAGAAGACGAAAGGTTGTAAAATATCTTGAAAGTTATGGAGTTAGAGTTCAATACAGTGTTTTTGAAACGGAATTAAACCAGGACCAATTGAAAAAACTTATAAAAGGTTTAAAAAAGCAAATAAAAAAAGATGAGGACACCATAAGAATTTATCCCATATCTAAAGAAAGTAGAAGATATATTGTCACAATAGGCATTGATAAAGGAAAGTATTACGACAAGGATTTTTTAATAATATGAGAGAGGGGGAAGGGGCATGTATTTAAATTTGTATAAAATTGACATTCCTAAAAAAATTAAACGACTTTACTTCTACAATCCTGACATGGAACCTAAATTATTTGCCAGAAATCTTTCAAGAGTGAATAATTTTAAATTCCAGGATTCAAACGATCTTGTCTGGATTGAAATACCTGATATTGATTTTCAAATTACACCAAAAAACGTTTTTCAGTATAAAGTTGAAAAAGAAGAGATAATTAAGGAAGAAGAAGATAAAAAATTATTTGTAAAGACACTATACAAATACATAAAAAAACTTTTTCTTGACAATGATTTTTATTTTAAAAAAGGAAATAATTTTATTTCAAATTCAGAAGTGTTTTCTTTAGATTCAAATGAAAATGTAAATGCACACTTAACTTATAAAATAAAAATACATAATATTTCCAATGAGTATTATTTATCAATACTACCTAAGTTTACTTTCCTTTCAAAAGAACCTGCATTAGAATCAGCCATAAAAAGCGGATATTTATATAATATAAAATCTGGAAAAAGTTTTCCATATATTTCAGGATTGGATGGAATTTTAAAAATAGATATTGGAAATAACCAAATAGTAGAAGTTGCTTATCCAGAGAATTACCTTTTTAATTTTACAACTCGTGATGCAGAAAAATACGGTTTTTCAAAAGAAGTACACGAAATATATAAAAATAAAGTATTTGAAGGATTTAAAAAAATACCAAAAACATTAGGATTCTTAAATAAAATTACTAATCTTAATGAAAATTATCAATTGAAAGATGGATATAAAATATTTATAAATGTTATATATAAATTTAAAAATGGCGAATCTCGTTATGCTAAAGATGTTTTCAAATATTCTTTCTATAAAAACGAACAACCTCTTAAGGCAATATTCTTCTTTTCTTCAAAAAAACAGTTTTTTGAAGTTCAAAAATCTTTAAAAGAATTATTCCATAACAAACATTCAGTTTTTTATCGCACAGCAGCAGAACTTGGATTTTCAAAGGTTGAATTTTTAAGAGATCCTAAAACTAAAAGCTCAGCATTTTTATATAATCCTGAAGAATTTACAGTAAAAAATACAGAGTTTATAAATCAAATAGAAGATAATGTAATGGCTATAGTTTTGCTTGATAAATATATAGGAAATATAGATCCACTTGTAAGAAATTTTCCAGATAATCTAATTCTTCAACCTATATTAAAAGAAAAATTAGAAGATATAAAACCGTTTATCATAAAAAGTTATGTTTATAAAATGGGAAATTTTATTCCAGAATGTAAACCATTTATATTGAAGAAAATGGAAGATAAGGAGAAAAATTTATATATAGGAATAGATTTAAGTCACGATACCTATGCAAGAAAAACAAATCTTTGTATTGCGGCAGTTGATAATACTGGAGATATATTGTATATAGGAAAACATAAAAATCTGGAATTAAATGAAAAAATGAATCTGGATATTTTAGAAAAAGAATATATTAAGGCATTTGAAAAATATATTGAAAAATTTAATGTTTCGCCTGAAAATGTATTTGTTTTAAGAGACGGAAGATTTATAGAAGATATTGAAATAATCAAAAATTTTGTTTCTTATAATAATACGAAATATACTCTGGTTGAAATCAATAAAAATACAAATATTAATTCATATGATGATCTGAAAGAATGGATTATAAAGCTTGACGAAAATACATATATCTATTATCCTAAAACCTTTTTAAATCAAAAAGGAGTTGAAGTAAAAATTCTTGAAAATAATACGGATTATACAATTGAAGAGATAATTGAACAAATATATTTACTAACGAGAGTTGCTCATTCCACACCATATACAAATTATAAGCTTCCATATCCTTTGCATATAGCAAATAAAGTAGCTTTAACTGATTATGAGTGGAAATTATATATACCTTATTAAAATAACCCCTGATTTTCAGGGGTTATTTTAATAAGGGTAACGTAATTGGTTTTATTCCGACTTTTGCTGTATTTCTTCTATACTATCTTTATTTTTATAATAGATTCAGGGCTTCTATAAATTTGCCTTTTTTCTTTTCATCTTTTACAATTTCATCTAAAAAATGATGAAGAGCTTCTTTTTTAAAGTGAATTTCTCTGAATTTTTCGTCTTCTAAAAGTTCTTGCATTAAATCTTTATAACTTTTCATTTTATTGTCTTAATAGATTTCTTTAAAGACCATATACTCATTTTATCATACTCTTTATGCTATCATATATGATAACTAATATCAAGCAACTTTTTTGTAAATTTATAATTTGTCGTTTAATCAAATAAATCCCTATACATTCTAAATCACAGAACATATAGGGATTTTGAATAATAAAATTTATTGATAAATTTTGTAGTTTATTTTATATTTCTTTCCAACCATTCGTATCGTAATTTTCATACACAATTCTCTAATTTTTAAAATTTTCTTTTTATATAATAGTATCCAATTAAATTGTTTTCTTCCATATAGTCCATTTCTTCCTTTGTATAGATTCTTCCTTCTTCAGGCCTTTTTTCTAATTTTATTACAATAGCCTCTTCCCCAGGAGCAAAATAAATTTCTTTTCTTTCCAGAGGAATATCCAAATCAAACTGTTCTTTTATAAAATGTTTTATTGAATCGTGACCTATTGCAGAGTCCAAAGTCTGTTCATTCAGAGCATTTTTTAAAAAATTATAAAACTTTTCTTTTGTAATTTTTTCTATATCAAAGTTTCCTGTTTCACTATCTTTTGAAAGTGGAATTATTATGGAATTTAGTAAGTAAACTTTTCTCTTTAAGGTAGCTTCTTTTTTCTCAAATAACTCTATATTATTTGATAATTCTTCAATTTTTCTTACATACGACAACAATAATTTTTTTAAGTTCTCTTTTTTGAAGTCATCAGTGCCTCTTCCGGCATGTGCAATTTTATTTCTTGTGTCTATAATATTTTTAGTTAGTTTATCCAATCTTTCTGCAATTTCATTTCTTTTTAAAGAATCTTCCCAAAATATTCTTTCTCTTTTTTCTTTATCATCATAGTATAATATTTGCCCTTTTGCTAATAGATGTAAATCAATTAAAAGTTCTCTAATCTGAATCATTGCTTCTGAATACATTTCCCATTTTAATAATAATTTTATGAAATTTGCCATAAATATAATTTTTTCCCTGGTTAATGTATTATCATTTTTTATTGAATCGATATTATAAAATAAATCTTCCACGATAATTTTTCTAAGAGTGGCCAAAAAATAATTAATAGGTTCTATGAAAAATAACTTTTCTGTGCTTTTTGAACAATTTCTAAATTCTATAATGCTATTATCCAAAATTTCCTTTATTTTTAGTATAGAATTTATAATTTTTTCAGGTGATGCTGGAATTTTTATAATATTATTAAAATTAGATAACTCAGTAGAAAGAGAAGAAAATTTCAATTTATTCACATTACATAATTTATTTGTTGCAACTAATTTCTGGATATTTCTTAAAGCTTTTTCTATTCTTTTTGTAATTCCATATTCTTTAAATTCCTCCAAAGCAAGGGTTAAGTTTGAAAGTTCTAATGTCGATGAAATATTAAGAATCGGTACTTCTGGAGGTTTGTTTTTAAATTCCTTTCTTATATCATAAGCACCATAATATAATATAATATTTTTTTCTTCAAAATCCTGCTGTAAATTTTTTAAATAAAAAATTACTCCAGTGGTAAAGGTTGATATATGCCTAAGACCATGAGTTAAATCAAAAATAATTTCTTTTTCCGAAAATTCACTTATTGACTTTTTTATAATTGAAATTATTTCTTCGAGTTCATTATAATTCCTTCCTTCTGGAATATTTTCAAAGGTTACACTTATTCCTTTTTGATGCAGATTATTTATTTCATTATTTATATTTTGACCATGTTCGCTATTAGGATTTTCCAGAAAATTTTCTTTAACTTCTTTTGTTATAAAGAATTTTATTTCAACATCATTTCCTCTTTCTTTTTCTAAATATGCATTAGCTAAAGGGCTTAAATAACTTTTAGCTTTTTTGTTTTCAGCTTCTAATCTATAATATAATGATTCATTATATCTTCCTTTTCCAAGAAAAGATAATAATAATATTTTTTCCATAAATTGCCTCCTATATAAGTTCTAATAGATTTTTGCATTTATAGTCTTGATATTTTTGCATTATTTTCTCATATTCTCTTTCATATTTATCATGATCTAACCATATATAGTATAAATTTAATTTATTTTCATCTGTATCCCAAACAGCTCTAAAAATATTTCCGGTAATTGATTTATATAAATAAGGTTTATTAAATCTTTTTCCTTCCCAGGATTTGTTATGCATTAATTCTCCTTTATAAGAATTGTTATTACTTTTAAATAATTTTATTTTTCGTATAAGCTCAAAAATTTGAGTTTTTACAAATTTTCTTTTATCATTATCAAGTTTATCCCACATTTCTTTTAATTCATCTGAAATAAATATTTCAGTTGTAAGAATATTTTTAAATAAAAATAATCCAAAGGCATTTAAAACAACTACTCCATCAATGGTATCAAAAAAGTATGTATGATTATCAATAAACTCTTGTTCCATTTTTGATAAAGAATTATATTTAATTTCTGATTCCTGAATTTCTTTTATTAAGTATAAATAATCTATAGATTCTTCAATATCAAACTTTATAGGGATTGGAGGAACTTCCTGAAATACAGAACCTTCTTCATATAAATATCCCATTTTATAACCATAAAATGAACCAGCTACATATCCTAAATAAGACATAACTTTATATCCAGGTGTTGGCGAGAAAAAGGTGTTATAAATATTTCCTTTTTGTAATTCAGTTACAAGAATATCCATAAATTCACCATATTGTTTATTTAATTTTATTCTATCATTTATATCAAAATCTACACCTTTTAAAATCACATTTGCATTAAAATCTTTTCTAAATATATATTCATTTAATTTTGCAGAGATAATACCTTCTTTAGTGTTTGTATGAATAATGGATATATCAGGATTATTTGCTAATTTATTCATTTCTTTTAAAGTATGTACTAAAGAATATTCAACACTAACTTTTTTAGGATCACTTTTTGAGTTTTGAAAGGCGACTTTTACTTTTTCTATCCATTTTTCAACATCTTCACTTTTTAAATTTTTAACGTGTTCGATATTATTATCTTCAATAAATTTTCCTAATAAATTAAATTTGCCTAAAATTGATTTTCCCCCTGTAAGAACAATATTACTATACATTAACTGGTTCCTCCCTTCGTGTTTGACCTAATCCCATGGTGGTTTTATACCCCACTCCGGCATAAAATGCAAAATCAGATAAAATATTTGCTGTCTTTTTTAATTCATAATTATCTTCAGGAATTTCAAAAACTACATTACCTGTAAATCCCTGTAAATAAAAATTTGGAAAATATATGTATTTTAAATGAGTTTTTCTTTGAATTATTTTAATAGTATTAAATTTTTCTTTTACTTTTTCATTGAGTTTATAAGGACTATATTTATTGAATTTTATTAATAAGCTATTAAATATTTTTTCCGGATCCGGATATCTTAAATGTTTGTCTCCAGTTTTAAACAGTGTCGGAGTAATAAAAGTAAGAGAAATTTTATTGTCATAATTTTCTTTTAGCAAATCATCAATAGTTAATAAATTAGCCCATTTACTGTGTTCCTTATCAAAAATTATCCTGATTATTGAAAATGAAATATCTTCAATATTTATTTTTTCTTTGAAAATTTTATTTTTAAATATTTTTGTTGTAAATAAGATAAAAATTTTTTCTTCTAAAAATGTCATTCTTATATAATATCTTTTTCCTTTTAAAATAGTTACTGGCTCATCAATTTTTTTCCCAAGAAAAGAGGAAACTGTAAAAGGTTTATAATTTTTGTCTTCATGGAGTTTATAAGAAATTTCTTTATCAACATCTTTTAATATATTAAAAAAAAGGCCATGTATCTTTTTACCAGGAAAAGTGGGGATAACCCCACTTTCTAATGCTTTTAATTCTATGACTATACTATAAAAAATAGTATCACCTTCTATCAAAATTACTTAATTCTTGAATTTTAAATCTTCCATATCCCATAGAAGTTTTTGCACCAATTCCAAAATATTCTAAAAAGTATTTAAAATGAATGTTTATAATATTTATAACTTCATTGGAATCTGCAGAAATTAATAAATCTATTCTAAAAGTTCCATTAGAAACATTTAAATAATTCAATGGAATGGGATTATATACATCATTTGGAGGTTGATTATTCATATAATATTCCTGAAAATGTGGTGTTTGATAGTCAATATTTAATTTTATAGTATTAATAGGTATTGCATCTAAAAAATCAATATATCCTTTTTTCTCAGCATTTCCAAAAACTACATCTATAATACTTTTTAAATCATTATTTGATTCGATATATTTTCTAAAAGCTCCCTTTATTGACGTACCTGGAATTATTGGAAGTCCATAATTTCTACTCCAATAAAATCCTATTTCATCTATTGAAGGAATTCCTGCTCCTATTAAAAATGGTGTTTTATTTTTTACTATATAAGTTTTAACGTTATAATGTTTTTTTATTTTATTTATCATTTGAATTCTTATATTTTTTATAATCTCTATATTCTTTTTTATTATATTTTTATCCAAATTTATTAATATATCTTTATAATCATCTTTTATTTTTTTTAGATCTTCTGGATTTGCTTCATGGTATACAAATTTATCATAATACAAACTCGCGTTTTTTAAATTTTCTGGTTTATAATTGGTATAATACTTCAAGTTTATTCACCACCTGTTTGAATAAATATATCAACATATCTTCTGTACCAATTTGTAAATTCTAACACTTTTTCCTGTATAGTAGAAAGTTCTTCTGTATTTTCAAGAAATGTAAGCAAATCCTCTCCCTTAAACAACCCTTTTTCTTTAAGATATTGTTCAATATCATTAAATACAGCTTTATGATGATCTTTGTTTTTTGCTTTTAAAAATACAAGGGTTCCATATAACCCGTTTTGTATTATCATTGAACCAAGCCCTTTTATCAAAGATCTATAATCATCTTTATATTTTTTATTTATTTTCTGAATAACAAATTTTTTTGCTAATAATTTTGTGCTGTTTTCTCTTTTCACATTTTCACCTCACATTAATTTTATATATGAAAAACCTTTTCCAACAGAGGCCTTTCCACCAATATTTATGTATTCTTTATCTAAATTCTTTTCTACTTCGTTAAGCAATTCTTCGCTATTTTTTAGCGATTTTATTAAAAAGAACATTACAGTGTCTTGGGGTAAATATTCTTCATACCATAATGCACCTTCTGCTACTGTACCAGTATCAGGATTTATTCTAATTCTTGGTAATACTTCTGTAGCGTTTCTAACAAAAAAAGAGAAATCTTCATCTTTTAATACAATAACATTTTCTTCTAATACTTTTTGTAAATATTCATCAGGAGATACTTTTTTTAATTCTTTCATTAGTTCTTTTAATTCGTTAGATTCTTCGGTTTCTATAGCATATTCTTCCACATTAACAACAGTACTTTTAAATGTTGAATATTCTTTTTTATTTTTTATTGTTTTGAGAAATTTATTTATTTTTGACGCCATTTCAGTATTCCCTGAAATTTCAAAAGCGGTTTTTAATCTGGATAATACCATTGGACATGTTATCCATACTAAACCTCTATTTATACTTCTTAATGGGAAAAATAATATTTTGGCTTCTGAGAAAGTTATATTACCTGGTTTTGATTCTTTATTGTTATTACCTGGTTTAGAACCAAATATTTCTTCTTCTTTATTGAAAGATAATTCATTTCTTATTGCTCCTTTTATTCCTGCTATTATTGGGAATCCAGTATGTACCTCCCTTTGTATTGGTTGATCTACAACTCCAACATCCATTCCTTTACCTGCATGAATTTGTGTTACTGCATATAAAAATCCAACTTTTCCACTCAAGTTAATAACCCCCTTAAATTTTTATTTCAATATATTTTCCAAAATTATATTCATCATATTTATCAGTAAAATTTATTTTATAATTTTCTTTTTCAAAATCACCTTTTATTACATAAACACTTCCCGAAGGAACCACTTTAAATTGTTCACCAGGATGATTATTTTTAAGATCCCAGTATCCAATTGTTTCAGGTTTATAATTGGCAATAGCTATAATATTACTATCAAATATAGGTTTTACTCCATCTTCAAAGTATGCTGGAGTTAGTAACAATAAACCTTTTTGAGTATCAATTATTGGGTCAAAGATAGAAGTTTCTATCTCTTTTATTTCAATTTTTGCCATTTTTCCTTTTGTACCAAGAGTAATTATTTCAATTTCATTTAATATATTTAATTCATCTCGCTCTATAAAAAAAGCAAATCCTGCATCGTCTATAAATCTAAAATATGAATATGAATATAGCATACCCTCCATTGCTTTTCTATTTTCAAGAGCAATTCCTATTTTTTCTTCTTTAAAATATATCTCAGAATTATCATTGGAAATTTTTAAATTTCCTTTTTTTAGTTCTTCTAATTCATTTAATGAAATATACGTTTTTTCAGGCTCTTTTAAATTTCTCATACTCTTATATTTTATCCCATATAATTCTTTACCGTTTAAATTAAAAGTAAATGTTTCATCTATTTCGCCTTTATAAAATTCTTTTGTGATATCATTTTGTTTTATTATTGCAGGCATTCTAAAGTATATGTTACTTTCACTATCGGTTAAAAATGGACCTATAATTTTCAGTTTTTTATCTTTTATTATTTGTTCTATTTCTTCCTGGGTTAAATTTTTCTTTCTCATATATGCTGTCATTATTGCACCATAAAATGTTTTTGGATTAGGAAATATTGTTTCCTCAGCGTGAGAAAAAGTTTTTGATTTTCTAAAACCAACCCAATCCACTGGTTTAATAAACAATGTTTTAATTTTTTTCATATATATTCTCCCTTCTTGCATATTCTATATTTTCAAGGGTATTGAAATATTCCATTAATTTATTTCCAGTAAGGAATCTTTCATTAAGTGTAATTAATTTTACAAATGAATTTTTTAATTTATCTTTTTTTATTTCCATTCTTTTTTCAAGAAATGGTATAATATTATTTTTAAAATCTTCAATGGTTAAAATTTCGTTTCCAAATTCATCAAAACAATAATTTATATATTCAGATTTTAAACGTAAAATTATATTTTTAATGGATTTTTCTTTTTCAAAATCTTTTATAAATTCTAAACCTTTTAAAAGAATATCAAATCTATTCAATTCCCAAAAACTTTTTGATATATTTATTTGTCCGCTTCTTCTTATTGTAGCTATTGCAAAACTATCTTTTTTTCTACCACTTTTTTCTTCATTAGATTTAGCAAGTTTTTCCATTTCTCGAGCCTTGTTAAGTGCAAGTTTTAAATTAAAATTATGTTTCGATATAACAATTCCAGCACTCATTGTTGCCTGTTTTCCCATCATATTAAATACAGGATATTCCAGATTTTTTTCTTTTTTATAGCACCAGCCATTTTTGAATACATATTCTCCAACTTTTTCTTCACCAATTCCAGAATAAACTTTTCTCAATTTATTAGCAGCATCAAAAACTTTATTAGAAGGGAAAAGAGCTAGCACATCATCTCCGCCAGCATATATTAATAATCCATCAAATTCTTCCACCACTTTTGGTACAAAATTTGAAAAATTATTTAAAGTTCTACTAATCATCCTCTGATATGATGGAGTTACAAGATTTATATTTTCCAATAGTTTTGTGTATTCTTTGTCTTCTCTTTCTAATTCTTTTATAACTTTTGAATGTAGTCTTTTTTTAAATGATGGAGCTAATGTTCCCGATATCCATTTTCCCATATTATCTCCATCCATCAATAATACTGCAAGTTTATATTTTCCTGCTATTTCTTCAGTTGATTTTACATATTTTAATTTTTCATAAGCTTCTTTGTATCCAATTTCATTTAGATATTCAACAAATAATCTCTTTATTGCTGAAAGTGCCGATAATCTTTCCTTTTTTTCATCTTTGTCTATGATTTCGATTACTGCTTTATTTGCTCCGCTTAAATCGTCCCCATTTACAACATCATCTTCAAATAGTTGAATAAAATCACGTGTAGTTTTTCTTAGAGAACTTTTTATACCCAATAATTCACTATACATTCCATAAAAAGCTATATCTTTCATTTGATATGTTGATTCAAGTTGTTTCATTTTTTGATATAATTTTTTAATATTTTCATCTTCTGTATAAATATAATGTTTTTCAATATATTTTTCAATGTTATTAATTTCTTGATCAACTGTAATTATTATTGGGAATTGAGAAATTTGTTTATCCCAGTTTTTGAATGCTTCAAGTTTTTGAAAAATTGTTTCTTTATATTTTTTTTCTGATTGAATTAAATCTTCAATATATATTTTTATAAATTGACTTATATTTGACATTTCATCTTTTATTGCTTTTTTGATTTTGCTCTTTATTTTTTCTAGATCTTTTGTTGGAACAATGGCAGTGAAAATATTAGGAAGTGAAGCAACGCCAGGATCAGCAGATGTTTCAACGAATATACCGATTTTTTCGAATTCTTTTTTCACAAAATAATTGCCTCTCATGTATGGGAATATTACATTGTCATATCCATACTCTTCACCTATTACTTTTATTCCTTGGAAGGTTAAATAGGATAACATATAACTTCCAACTTTTAAATCTATAGTTTTTCTTGCAGCCGCTATGAACTCTTGAACAGGTCCTATAGATACTAATAATAAAGACATTTTATTGCTAACACTCATTGCAGAAGCACTATCAAGATGATCAATTATCGAATGACTTGGGATTCTTGTATCTCCAGGTAACATAAATGATAATTCAGTTTGTTCTGGAAGTTCCCACCATGTTTTATAATATGTTTTTTTGAAATCTTCTAATTTTTCTAATTTATCAGTTATTTTTTCCGAATTAAGTTTATCAATTTTTTGTTTAAAATCATTTTTAAAATAATCTTCTAATTTTTCACCATTTAATGGATGTAAATATTCTGGATAATGGTATATATTTATGCTGATTCTTTTACTGAAATGTTCTTTTTCTTTTGGAAATAATATTCTATCTGCAGCGCTTGAAAGATAATCGGGATTTTTATAATCATCTTTTAAATATGTTCCCAATTTATTTAATCTTCTATTTGCAATATTTTCATGATTTTCAAGATTTAACGCTTTTTCTACCGGATCATGTAAAAGCGCTATAATTTTTTTCTCCCAATTCACTTTTTCTCCCCCTTATTCGTTAATTTTTTTTCAACTTCCTTTTTAAATATATCCATTGCTTGATTATATATTTCAAAACTTTCTGGACTCTCAGTTATTAATTTATTTCTTCTTCCTTCGAAATATATTTTGTTATTTAAAGAAATTTTACTTGTTATCATTAATATTCTTACATAATATTCATTTTTTTCATTTAAATGAAACGAGAAGAAAAATGGTGAAGCTTTTCTTTCACCGTTTGTTAAAGTGTATTCATTACCTTTATAATTACGCAATTTTTTAGAGGTAATATTATATTTATAATTTATAGGTAATCCCATTAATGCCTGATAAAAAATAATATTACTTTCAATTGTATTTTTTGAAGATGCTTCAACTTCTCTTAAAGCATTTGTAAAAGAATCAGTGTTATTCAAAGTTCTTAGTTTCTTTTTAACTTTTATATAAACTCCTTTTTTAGATTCTTGCATTTCAGTTGCATAGAGTTTTTTATAGATATCAGAAAAATTCTTGATTGGAGATTTTTTTGTCGAAACGACTCTATAAGTTTTGGGATCTGATAATAATACAGGAAATTCAGGTATATCTAAAAATTCTGTTTGAGAATACTTGAAATGAGTATCGGATATAGAGCTAAAATATCGTTTCAAATTTTCATCTAATTCATTTAAAATATTTTTTACACTGTTTTTAATTTCTGATGAATTTTCTTTATTCGTTTTTATTAACTCTATTTTAAAGCTTCCAAAACCTTTTCTTGTTTTTGCACCAAACCCGCTTACTAAAGAAATTAAGTTCATTAAATTTATTATGATATTTAATAATTTATCTGGTTGCTTTTTTATGATAAAAGTTATATTTAATTTTGATTTTTCTTTTAAAAATTCTCTCTCTTCTACACCATAAATTCCATAAATGTAATTTATTTTTCTGTTTCTTTTATTTATTCTTGCAAAAGTAAAATAATCGTGATTGTTTGTAATATTAGTAGGCGATATTAAATCAACTATCACATCAAAACTTGATTTTCTTTCTGTTGAACCAAATATTAATTCTTCTGCTTTTTTTAATCCTATATATGGTTTTCTTTCACCGTTATAATAATGAATATCTATTACTCTTGGAACAACAGCTCTAAACCAGAATCTCATTACTCCTCTTACGCTTTGCGGAGTTAAAGAAAATGTTTTTCCGTCTCTACTTGCAAACATGGGCGATGTTGTAAGTAACTCAAATTCTAGAATGTTCATTTTTTCCCTCCTATTTATTAAAAATTAACATCTTCAACCAATCAATGATATATTAATAATATAAATATATTCTAATTAATCTTGAATTAAATTATACATTTCTATTTTAACACATCACAAAATTAATTTCAAGAAAATATAAGACCCCTGAAATTAATTGTAAAGGTTAAAGTAGAAAAGAATAAAAAGTGTGTATATGGTAAAACAAATTGACCCCTCTAAGGAAGAAAAAGCTTATGATGAGTAGTAAAATAGAAATATAACTCGTCGAAAGGAGAATGGGGGATGAAAACAATAATGGAAGCATATGAGATTATTACAATGTACAAGGGAATATAAGCAATAATAAAGAATGGATAAAAAAAACAGCAATACTCGGAAATAAGAAATTTATAAATAAACTAAATATAAAAGAAAAACAAAAGAAAGATATTCGCAAAAATAACAAAACTATAAAATACGCATAAATAAACTAAAACATATCTATGAGGTTCGCAGAGGTTTATAATTTTGTAACACTTTTCAAAAATCACTTGACAAAAGGATTTTAGAATGTTATAATAAAAATAGTTCGTATACGGACCTAAATCCAAAAACACAAAATCTCTGAAAGCGGCTTAAACAAAGGAAAACTGAAAAACAGGTACGAATATAGATAAAAAGCAGATTATAGAGATTTTATTCGAAAAAATGCTGAAAATTTCAAAATTAAAAAACAGGTTCGAAAAATCACCTTCTAAAAAACGCTAATAATAACCATTCTAGAAACCAGCTATCCGAATATCACTACTCTCTGAAAGAGATAGAAACTTTGCAGTTTTTCCACTTGCAAGCCCTTTCCAGTTTCCATATCCGAATATCACTACTCTCTGAAAGAGATAGAAACCATCATCGAGAGAATCTAAAAATTCTCTGATGACTACTTTAAATCCGAATATCACTACTCTCTGAAAGAGATAGAAACTATTATAATATCCACTTAAAACTTCTATATAACTTGCTTCATCCGAATATCACTACTCTCTGAAAGAGATAGAAACTAATATCCACCAATTCTTGAAGATTACCTGACTGGTAATATCCGAATATCACTACTCTCTGAAAGAGATAGAAACCGCTCATATTATTCGTCCCCCTTTTCGTCTTTCTCTTCAATATCCGAATATCACTACTCTCTGAAAGAGATAGAAACATTCGGCAACGACACCGTTTTTGCTTCCTTTAAATTCTATATCCGAATATCACTACTCTCTGAAAGAGATAGAAACCACGTGTAATTCCCTCGTTAAAATATTTTTCTACTTCTTTATCCGAATATCACTACTCTCTGAAAGAGATAGAAACCCGGAGTCAATCAACAGGTAACCGATTATCCATTTTTCTAAATCCGAATATCACTACTCTCTGAAAGAGATAGAAACTTTATAAAGTCTTTTCAACTCTTTAGCTAACTTTTCATATATCCGAATATCACTACTCTCTGAAAGAGATAGAAACTTGGGGAAAGATTTTTCCCCAATTTTTATGAAATAATCCGAATATCACTACTCTCTGAAAGAGATAGAAACTTATCTTTGTTTAATTTAAAAGATATTATTGCAACAACCAAATCCGAATATCACTACTCTCTGAAAGAGATAGAAACTCTGGATGCGCAGCTTGAATTTTATCAACTTTTTCTTTGATCCGAATATCACTACTCTCTGAAAGAGATAGAAACTGTATAAATCCTTGTTTTTCTAATTCATCTCTTACATCTAAATCCGAATATCACTACTCTCTGAAAGAGATAGAAACTCCATTCAGGCGCATCCTCTTTTAATTCTTCTTTTATGATATCCGAATATCACTACTCTCTGAAAGAGATAGAAACTTATAGTATTTCTTTGATATAATTGAAATAGATTCATTAATATCCGAATATCACTACTCTCTGAAAGAGATAGAAACGTGTCAAATAATCATTCCTCTTCCTCTACTACTTCACCATAATCCGAATATCACTACTCTCTGAAAGAGATAGAAACTGTTAAATTTATTTTATTCCTCTTCAGTTACAACCGACTCATCCGAATATCACTACTCTCTGAAAGAGATAGAAACATAATTATTTTTATTAAATTTTTAAATATATTTTTCATTTATCCGAATATCACTACTCTCTGAAAGAGATAGAAACTTGCATTTTCTAATCCTTCAGTATTTACTAATAGAGTAAATCCGAATATCACTACTCTCTGAAAGAGATAGAAACCAATCTATCAAGCCATTCTTCTGTATTTTCTAACTTATCTTTATCCGAATATCACTACTCTCTGAAAGAGATAGAAACTATCTACTTCTACAGCATTTGATAATCTAAATGCTTTTACATCCGAATATCACTACTCTCTGAAAGAGATAGAAACTCTTCAAAGCCGTCATCCCATGCCGGGGAGACGGCTTTTTTATCCGAATATCACTACTCTCTGAAAGAGATAGAAACTATAGTCTGGAAGTTTAACCTTTATTGTATAGGGTGTTAGTATCCGAATATCACTACTCTCTGAAAGAGATAGAAACAACTACCTAACCATTCTTCACTTAAAACACTCGTTATAAACCTATCCGAATATCACTACTCTCTGAAAGAGATAGAAACCAATTATCAGAAGAAGAAATGTTATTAATCCACCGATCCGAATATCACTACTCTCTGAAAGAGATAGAAACTTTTGTTTTGGATAAAGAAAATTTTCTTAGTTATCATATTATCCGAATATCACTACTCTCTGAAAGAGATAGAAACGATAAAAGATATGCCACTGGTAAAATAGATTTAATACCTGAATCCGAATATAACTGCTCTCTGAAAGAGATAGAAACCATCTTTTCCTCTTAATTTTTTACTATCTATTTCTTTCCAAATCCGAATATAACTACTCTCTGAAAGAGATAGAAACTCTGATAAATCTTTTCTAATTGTATTCTGTAATTTTTTATTATCCGAATATCACCACTCTCTAAAAGAGACAAAAAACTCCTGCATTTTTCAATGCAGGAGTTTTTGTGTATGGTATAATAACACCATGGGGGTGAAAAAATGAAGGAATTAAAAAGTCTTCCTCTGGGAGAAAGCAACTTTAAAACCATAATGGAAAACAATATGTATTTCATAGATAAAAGTATGCTCATAAAGGATATATTATCAGCAGGAAGAGTAATATTAATCACTCGACCAAGGAGATTTGGAAAAACATTAAATATGAGCATGTTAGAACATTTCTTTTCAATGAAAGAAAACAGTGAGAATTTATTTAAAGATTTAAAAATCTGGAATGAAAAGAAAATAATAGAAAAGTATTTAAATAATTATCCTGTTATATTTATTAGTTTTAAAGGCTTAAAGAAGAAAAAATATGAAGATATGAAAAACGGAATAAGAGAGTTAATATCAAAATTATATACAAAGTACGTATATCTCCTTAATACTGATAAAATAACACAATGGGATAAAAAAAGAATTATAGGTATATTAGATAAAACTGCAGAAGACGCTGTTTTCGAAGATGGAATAAAAAATCTAACAGAATATTTATATATATATCATGGTAAAAAGGTAATATTATTAATAGACGAATACGATACACCGATACAACAATCATATCTAAATGGATATTATGATGAGCTAATAGATTTTATAGGAAATATACTTGGAAATGCATTAAAAGATAATGAGTATTTAGAAAAAGCTGTATTAACAGGAATAACAAGAGTGGCAAAAGAGAGTATATTTACAGGAGTAAATAACCTCCAAATTTCAACTGTATTAAGCAGATTATTTAATGACAAATTCGGAATGACAAAAGAAGAATTACATGAAGCTTTGAAATATTATGGAATGGAATACGAAGAAGAAAAGATAATAGAATGGTATAATGGATTTAATTTTGGAGGATTTGAAATATACAATCCATATTCAATAATGAATTTAATCTTTGAAAAGGAAATAAAGAATTACTGGATAAACACCAGCGGGAATAAGTTAATAAAAGATTTAATAGCCAAAGGAAGTGCAGAAATAAAATCAAAGATTTATGATTTAATAGAAGGTGAAACAGTAACAACAACAATAAATGAAAATTTGGTATATGGAGATTTAAATGTCAATGTAGAAGAAAGCGTATGGACACTCTTTTTATTTACAGGATACTTAACCTGGATAGACAAAATAGGGGAAGGAAACAGTGCAGAATACAGACTAAAAATAACAAACAAAGAAGCTCTTGATTTCTTTAAAAAAACAGTGGTTAACATATTAGAGGATTCAGGTTTTAAATACAAAACACTGTTAAAAGATTTAATAGAGGAAAATTATGAAGAATTCAAAGAAAATTTTAAAGAATTAGTAGAAAATACAATAAGTTATTTTGATGTAAGTGGAAAAGAACCAGAAAGGTTTTATCATGGACTTATATTGGGACTGAGTGTGGGATTACAAAAGGAATATATAATAAAAAGCAATAGAGAATCAGGATATGGAAGAGCGGATTTAATATTAATTCCAAAAAAGAGAAGCAATCCAGGGATAATATTTGAATTTAAAAAATACTATAAAAAAGATGGAGATTTAAAAAGTAGCGCAGAAAAAGGAATGAAACAAATAGAAGAAAAGAATTATGAAGCAGAAATTAAGAGTTATGGAATAGAAAAAATAATAAAAGTTGCTATTGCTTTTGATAAGAAAGAGATTGAGATTGTAATTAAATAAAAAAGGCTCTTCGTTTTGAAGAGCCTTTTTGTTTATAATCCAAACACATTAACCTTATTTCTGAGAATAAATCGAATAAGATACTTGAGATTTTCGCATATTTCTTCTGTTAGATTGTTTGATTCAGTATCATTTAAAACATCCAATATAGCTTTAATAGAAGCATTTTTATGTTCCAATTTTTCTGGTAATTCAGAATATTCAATAAATTTCTGATATTTTAGTTTAAATCCATCTCCAAATATTTTCTTTGATGTTTCAAAAAGAAGCAAACCATTTTTTCCAAATACAAATACCGTATATACTTTAAATGCATTTTTTGGAAGGTTAAAAGCATTTCGAGTTAATACAATAATAAAGTTATTCTTAAAGAATTTTTTTGAATTTACATCACTAAAAAAGTAATATTCATCATCAAAATTATCTTTAATTAAAGATTTGAAATTTTCCTTTTCTTTTTCAGAAAACTTTTCATACATTTCAACAAAGGCATTTGCTAATGAATCTGAATCAAGAATAATGTTATTATATTTATCCTTAACCTGAAAATCATAATAAATGTCAGAAAGATAAAAGTCTGGATCGTTAAAATCCTTAATTCTAACTAATTTCTTATCTTTATCATAATAGAGATAATGCTCTAATTTCTGATTTTTTACAATATTAAGATAAATTCTTTTTAGATATTCTTTTCGTTCTATATCGGAATTAATAATATTATTCCATACATTTGAATAATAAATTCCTTCATTGATTATTTCTCTTTTATATTTTTCTATTTCATCATTTTTTAAATAATTTTTATAGTTAATCATCAAATAAGTCATCACTTTATCTTTTAATAAACTTATTTTTTCATTTATATTCCAATTATAATATTCCTGCATAAGATAAGGCTCAAAAGCATTTTCTATATTTTCATTTTTTTCAAACCATGTTTTTAAATCATCTATTAATTCAATTATACGTTTATCCTTATTATTTATGTAATAATACGCTTTGGCTAATAATTTCAAATTATAATCGTTTATATTTTCTGAAGTATCTATATTTTTCTCTATCAATTTTTCAAGGTTAATAAATAAATTTCCATATTCACTATAAACATCTCTTTGTAAGGAAAGAATATTTTCCCCTAAGTTTTCGAGCGTATTTATTTTTTCTTCATCTATTGCAATCTGGCTCTTGTATAAATAATTTATAAAATCCTTATATTTTCCAACTTCTGTATAATTTTTATTTTGACTATTTCTATATGAAAACATGTAATAAATAAAATCTGATGTATACTTTTTAAAATCCTCTTCATTCTGAGTATTAAATTTGAAATTTATTAAATCTCCACCATTTAATATGAATCCAATTAAGGTATTTTTATTTCGATTGATTTTAAAGGAATAATTATAATCAAAAGGATTATCTGGGTTTACCAGTTTATAACATAATTCCCCTTTAAACTTAGATTCCACATCATTAAAAAATGTTTTATGATCCTTTTTATATTCTTGTGAAAAATTAAAAGTAAATTTAATTTCTGGATCTTCTTTATTTAAAAACTCTGCAAAATATTTGCCATTTTCATCAGAAAACTTGTATTTTCTATATAACTCATTAGTTAATTTAAAATACGCTTGAAAACGTTCGGCATTAATTTTTGTAAAGTTATTATCAGGTTCGGAAAATTTCAAATCATATTCTTCAGGAACAAACTTTTTCAAATATTCTTTTAACGCTTTTTCTGTTTTTTCATAAATTCCTTTATTTATTGCAATATCCCTTGAATACATCTTAAATCCTTCTTTTATATTGTCTTTATAATAAGAAGAATCTATTTTTATTTGATCGGTTACAATAATAGGTTTTTTATCAAAAGATTCACCATAATAGAAAATTTCAGGACTTGGAAAATAAATTACTCCTTTTGAATAAACTTTTTCTTCTGATTTTATCTTATTCAAATCTATCCCTGCTTCAACAGTATATGGATATATAGCGACATAATAATTATTATTTTCATCCTTTGCTATAAACAGAAAATCCATATTATATGAGAATACTCTTAATTGGGCTAAATCTCTTATAGCTTCAATATTCAGACTTGGAATTTGTACTGAAACTTCTTTAGATTTAGCAAAAAAATTAGAAATTATATTATATCTCGAAACCAAAAAGGCTATTCCTATTATTAATGCTAGAGTTAGTATTCTAATTATCATTTTCTTCATTGTATCACTTCCAATAAACTATTATCCCATACAACCTCAACATTTTCATCTTGAATTGAATATAGTGGTTTTACAGCTTTTAAGAATTCCGATTTATAGTATTCTATAATATCTTTTTTAAATTCATTATCATTCCCGTATAAAAACTCAAGAGCTATTAAATCCTTTGCTTTTGCTTTTATCTCTTCGTCTAATCCAAGTGAAAGATCATTAACTGTATTTGAGCTTTGAGAAGAAGATTTTTCTAATTTTCTAACAAAATGCTTCGTTAAAAGATATCCTCCAACAGCTCCACCTAATGTTCCAACAATATTTATAGCTTTAAAATTCTTTAAAATAGAAATATTTGTTAATTTGCTACCAATCCAGGCTCCCAAAACTGTTCCTACTACTGGTGAAAATTTTTCTGTAATATCCATCAAATTACTATTATTACTTTTTACTTCAATTGGAAATGTATCAATTTCTTTTGAATTTTCTATTTCAACATCAATTTTCAACATATCTTTTTGTGGAATAGAAATATACACTATTTCCTTACCTGTTACCGAATCACTTTCGATTCTCTTTTTTAAATCTTCTACATTAAACTTTATTTCTGCTCTACCTTTAATATAATAAACTCTTGCCTTGTTTTGATTATTGTCTTTATACACAATATAATTATTAAATTGAATTTCTTTAAACACAATATATTCTATATTGTCAAAATAACTTTTCTTGGGAGCTGACACTTCATTTTCAACGGGAAAGAAATAATTAAAAATAAAAACAAATAATATAAAAATCCCTATATAAAACAGGATTACAGCAAATCTTTTTAACATTCCATTTTTCTTTTTAACTTTGTCCTGCTCGTCCATAAAATCCCTCCTGTTTTTTATCAATAATTATAATATTTACTAAATTTATTCTTTAACGTTTTAAAAAGCCAATCATTTGGTAATCTGGAATCATAAAATAATTTAATAAAATTATCTTTTTTTATTTCATAATATAGATCATTTGCAGAAATAGCAAAATTTAAGCCTTCGGTAATATTTTTATCCCCCCCCAAAGAATTGATTCCTATTACATTTCCATACTTATCAATAAGAGGACCTCCAGAATTCCCATGATTTATTGCAGCATCTGTTTGAATTAATTCAAAAAATTTGTTATTGTTTATATTATAAAATTCATTAATCCTTGCAAATCTTAGTGCTGATATAATACCTTGAGTAAATGTAAAATCTAATCCTTCTGGATTTCCTAAAGCATAAACCTTTGTTCCAATAGTATGAGAATATAATCCTAAAGGCAATACCGGATATGTGTTATCAAGATAAAATTTAGATATGCTTAAAATCGCTATATCTTTAAATGTAGTATTTATAAAAACTTCTTCTGGAGAAACAGTTTCGCCATTAAAAAAAGTTATGGAAAGTCCGTAATAAGATATATCTTTCGTTATATCTTCACCTATTGTGGAAACAACATGTGCATTTGTTGCAATATAATAGTAAAAATCATCTTCAGCAATTATAAAACCGCTACCTGAACCTTCCAATTCTTCATAAGAAGAATAAACATAATTATTTATTCTTACAACACTCTCCATTTTCTTTGCAATCTCTTCTGGAGAAATAATTTCTTCTCCTCTTTCTGCTATTAATAATTTATTTTTTAAATCATGTTTTTTAAAAGTTTGTATATAGTCAATAAAATTATTGTTGTTTGACATATATGTTTTGTATGCCTCAAAAATCTCAGTTCCATCTTTTTCTATATATTGTAAAATAGTATTTTCAGAACTACATAATAAAGCATAAATGTTATCATTATAAGGTATATAACCTTCCAATAAATAAAAACCATTATATTCATATGTATCAATTATTTCAAACTTCTCATCTTTATATTTTAATTTAGTTAAAAATGTTTTTTCATTGTCAAAATCATATTGTGTTAAAACAATAAACCAACCATTTTTCCAATAAATATATGGTCTTGAAATAATTGGAAATTTTAAAATCTTTTTTGAAATTATTTTTTCATCAGACGACAGCATATATATTTCCTTATTATATGTAATTAACGTCAATAAATCTCCAGTAAAATTAAAGTCATAAACAACATTCCCTGAAACTAACGGATACTTATAATTACCTTTATTGGGAAGTTCACTATAAGATATATAATAAGACTTTGTTGTAGGATCATATTCTATATAATTGATAGTAAAATTTTTATCTACAAAAACGCCTTCTGGATAATAATCATTATCTACATCTGCGTAATAAACTGTTGAAATTGGTGCAAAAATATCCTCTTCATCTTGATACCAATAATCAAAATCTATTTTTATCAAATTACCATTATCCAATATTTTAATATAATTATCTTCAAAAAACACCACTTCAATTTTCCCATCCTGATTAAGGTCTGAAAATGTAGGAGGGAGTTTATGAGACTTTTTTTCAGCATAATATCTATTTATTATATTTCCTTCATAATCCAATTGGTATATATATTTTTCAGTTTGGATAAACAAATTATCAGAAAAATCAAATTCATCCCTATAAATAACACCTGAAATTATATAATCAGGTTTTGTAACAATATTGGTTTTATAAACATAAGAAATATTACTATTATTCCTTAAGAGATGTAATGTAGCTACATCCTCAGAATAATTTTCAAGATATTTTGCCATATCGGAATAATTATATAGATATTCATCGTTAATTTTTATGATAATATCGTTCTTTCTTGCATTTAATTTATTCTCTTTAATAATAAAATCATTGTCAAAATCATTGGTTATCTCAATATCTTTATATTCAAATGACTTTTTCCATTCAACACTGATTTTTTCAGAATCTGATACATAAAAAGAAATTAATGTATTATCATAATATGCATAATATGTACTAAAATATCCTGGATAAAAACACTCACCAGAAACTATTGAAACGGGAGAATACGTCTTAAAAACATCAAGAATTTCCAAATTTTCTTTATCTAATAAATATATTCCCGCATCATTATAATCTTTATCCGGAGTTCCTGGAGAAGCTAAAATAATATAATTATTTGTAACTATAGGCGCATAATAAAAAAGTTCATCTCTATCTTCCATTGAAATATTAAGTATTTTTATATCCCCAAAAGAAAAAATACTAAAAATTAATAATACTATAAAAAGTAGAAAAAATGATTTTTTCATAAAACCAGCTCCTTTTTAATGAATTTTGAAATAATAATTGATTTTTCAAAATATTCTTGTTATAATTATAATACAAAAACTTTAATTATAATAACAAAAAGAGTTTCGATTAAATAAATTGAGGGGAAAATATGGATGAAAAAATTATATTTAGTATATTAAATCACGAAAATGATATAATATATAAAAAGTATTTAAATAATGAATTTTTATTTGGAGAAAGTATAGAAACAACTATTACTCCTCTTCATGCAGCAATTATTTCAGATAACATAGAAGTTATAAAACTCATGGAAAAAAGCGGATATAATATAGTTTATGCTCTTTTAAACAATAATGATATTTTAAATCCATATATTTTAGCTAAACGCTTAGACCGAGAAGAAATAGTAGAATATTTTGATGAAATATTAGAACAAAATTTAAATACGGATTTAAAAAATACAGAAAATTTTAAATATATAGAAATTGAAAAAGTATTTGAAGATATATTAAAAGATGCTGAGAATAAACAGAAAATACAGGAATTCTTAGAAAAATTTTTAAAACATCCCAAAAATTTATTATTAGAAACAAATATAGCAAAAAGAATTTTTTGTGAAATACCTAATGAAGAACTAGTTTTTTTTATAAAAAAAATTATAGATGTTTTAACCGATGAGTATTGCTCTATGTTTTTATATGAATTTTTGGATCCAAAATGTAAATTAGCTTCTGTATATGCATTAATAAGGATTAAAGAGAGCCAGAATATAGCTGCTTATTATAATGAAAAATATATAAATAGATTAATAGACATTTATGATATTTTTATGCTGAATGATGACGAAGATAAAATTACATATCTTGAAACTATAAACAGATTTTATATTGAAGAATTATCTGAAGATATAAAAGATTTATTTTTTGAAACACAAAATGATAAATTAAAATATATTACATACAAAATATTATTAAAATATGAATTAGAAGAATTATTTGAAATAACAAAGGAAGCAATGAAATCAAATTATTTACCTTTAAAAGAACTGGCAACACTAATATGTATATTAAAATATGAAAATAATTGTAAAAAACAGGACAATATTAAATTTGAAAATTTAAGGGAAGAAGATTATATTGCTATTTCATTATTTGATACTCCATATGTGGAGGATATAATATATAAAAAATTTTCAACTTTTTCATATGATACAAAATTAAGTATAATTTATAATCTGATGATTATGAGCTCAAAAAGAAGATATAACATGTTATTGGATATATATAAATTTGAAAAAAATCCTGAAATAAAAGCTGAAATCATTTATCAATTTATTATCAGAGAAATATACACACCTGAAATATTAAAAGTATTTATAGAAGATTTTATAAAGAATCTAGATGAATATAATTCGTATGATGATAATGAAGATTTTAATATATTTAGTGCCTTAGGGCATTATTTTGCAAATGTTTTGATGAATAAAAATTAAAATTACTTTAGGAGGGAAGGTATGAGTATTTTAGCTATTATATTTGGAGGAATATTATTTATAATATTTTTTGCACCTCTTGTTGAATTTTTTGGAAAAATACTACTACTTTTGCTTTTTATTGGATTTGCTGTTTTTATTATAGGCGGAACATTTTATGAATATTATGAAAAATTAATAGATTTTTTATCTTGGATTGATTGGCAAAATGTTTTTGGAATTACCATATTTATAATTATCGTAATAATTCTTTCTGCATTATATGATTTTAGCAAAAGTTTTTGGGAATAATTGGAAATAATGAATAATCTTTATTTTTTCTAATTTTATTTATATATGGAGGTGTTTTATTATGAGAAAAAAATTAATTTTAATTGTAATTCTTTTTTCAACTATTTTTGCTACTGCGAATAATCTAATTTTATCTCCAGAAGGTAAGATTATACTAAAAAAAGAACTTGATAAATTAGACAATGTAATTTTAAAAGAATTGGATTATTTATGTAATAACATCTATAATGATATTACTTCTTATGAAGTTTATACTCCACAATTCGTAAACGATATAACAGACTTTGGGAGTAATATAAAATCCATTTGGTATAAATCTAAAGACAAAATTTTAAAAATTGCCAAAAAAAATCCGGAAAATTATAACTCTTACGTAAAAAAAATTTTTGAACATTATTATTTTGACAATACGAAATTAGAAGAAATAATAGAAAATCATATGAAAAAGTTCCTATATAATATAAATAAAGAATTTTATATATTTATGAATAATTTATATGTAAATCTAGAATATAAAGATAAAATAGTTCTTGAAAATAACGAAAAGTTTAAATTATTAGTAAAAACACTTGATATTTATAATATATTTGATAATGATAATATATTTTCAGATAATATTACAGTCAAAATATCTAAAATGCAAAATCTAATAGTTTCAAATACTATTGTAGATTTTACATATTCAGCAGGAGCAATAATTACCGTATTAAATTTATTAGGTTTATCTAATCCTATAACTTTTTCTATTCTTTCTATCACAACATACGTATGGGTTGGTAATGTAATAAAAAAAAGTAATGATGAAATGAGAAAAAATTTAATTAATGAAATAAATAAAAATATAGAAATATTTTCAAAAAATTTAATCAACAAATTAAAAAAGGAAATTTCAAAAAAATACTCAAAGAAAGTGAAAGACGTTGTTCTAGATTTTAATTTGGAGGAAGTTAAATGAAAAAATATATATTATTAATTATTACTTTCATATTTCTTTTTATCCAATTAACAGCAAGTCCTATAAGTGTTATAACAAAAATCGGAAATGAAATGATTGAAAAATTGCCGAATTTAGGTAAGTATGTTAATGAAATAGCTGTACTACGAGATGGAGTATATGTTCTTATAAACCCCAACGTTATTGTAAAAATAAGATTATCCATAAATTTAGTAAAGTTAGGAACAAAATATGCTACTAAAGCTTTAAAGATGATTCGAATTTATGGAAATGATGTTGCTTTAGTAATTTCCAAACACGGAAAAGAAGGAATAAATTTAGTTGAAAAATATGGCAATAATTTTATAAAAGCTTTTAACAAATACGGAGATGATATATACAAAGCTTTCAGCAAATACGGAGATGAAACTGTTAAATTAATTGAAAAATACGGAAATGATGTTGCTCCTATAATTTCTAAACATGGTGATGATGGCATTAAATTAGTTGAAAAATATGGCAATAATTTTATAAAAGCTTTTAACAAATACGGTGATGATATATACAAAGCTTTCAGCAAATACGGTGATGAAACCGTTAAATTAATTGAAAAATACGGAAATGATGTTGCTCCTATAATTTCCAAACATGGTGATGATGGCATTAAATTAGTTGAAAAGTATGGCGATAATTTTATAAAAGCTTTTAACAAATATGGTGATGATATATATAAAGCTTTCAGTAAATACGGTGATGATACTGTTAAATTAATTGAAAAATACGGAAATGATGTTGCTCCTATAATTTCCAAACATGGGGATGATGGCATTAAATTAATTGAAAAATACGGAGATAATTTTATAAAAGCTTTTAACAAATACGGTGATGATATATATAAAGCTTTCAGTAAATACGGAGATGAAACCGTTAAATTAATTGAAAAATACGGAAATGATGTTGCTCCTATAATTTCCAAACATGGTGATGATGGTATTAAATTAGTTGAAAAGTATGGTGATAATTTTATAAAAGCTTTTAACAAATACGGTGATGATATATACAAAGCTTTCAGTAAATACGGAGATGAAACTGTTAAATTAATTGAAAAATACGGAAATGATGTTACACCTATAATTTCTAAACATGGTGATGATGGTATTAAATTAGTTGAAAAGTATGGTGATAATTTTATAAAAGCTTTTAACAAATACGGTGATGATATATACAAAGCTTTCAGTAAATACGGAGATGAAACTGTTAAATTAATTGAAAAATACGGAAATGATGTTGCTCCTATAATTTCCAAACATGGTGATGATGGCATTAAATTAGTTGAAAAGTATGGCGATAATTTTATAAAAGCTTTTAACAAATACGGTGATGATATATACAAAGCTTTCAGTAAATACGGAGATGAAACCGTTAAATTAATTGAAAAATACGGAAATGATGTTGCTCCTATAATTTCCAAACATGGTGATGATGGCATTAAATTAGTTGAAAAGTATGGCGATAATTTTATAAAAGCTTTTAACAAATATGGTGATGATATATATAAAGCTTTCAGTAAATACGGAGATGAAACTGTTAAATTAATTGAAAAATACGGAAATGATGTTACACCTATAATTTCTAAATATGAAGAAGAAGGTATAAAATTAATAGAAAAATATAAAAATGATTTTATAAAAATTTTCAAAAAATATGGAAAAAATTCAGTCAAATTAATAGAAAAATATGGTAATGATTTTATAAATGGAATTAATAAATATGGTAATCTTGCGTATAACGCATTTAAAAAATATGGTAATGAAACAATAAATTTAATTAAAAAAAATGGAGATGATGTTGTACCAGTAATTTCCAGATATGGAAAAGATGGTATCAATTTAATTGATGATTACGGAAGATTTTTTTTGCAACAATTTAATAAATATAGTGATGATGCATTTATAGCGTTTGGATTATATGGTAACCAAACAATAAAATTACTGGAAAAATATAGCGATGAGGTTATACCAATTATTGCCAAATATGGTGATGAAGGTATTAAATTAACTATAAAATATGGAAATAAAAGTGTTAAAGTTTTAAAAAAGTACGGAGACAGAGTTATCAACTTAATTGAAAAATACGATGATGATGTTATAAAAGTAATATCCAAATATGACGAAGAAGGTTTAAAATTAACTTCTAAGTATGGAAGTTCTTTTTTAGAAATTATTAATAAATTTGGAGATGAAGGTTTTATAGCTTTTGAAAAATATGGCGATGATATTTTGAAAGTTACAAAAAAATATGGTGATTCTATTGTTCCTATTATTGCTAGATATGGTGATAAGGGAATTGAATTTGTTTCAAAAAATGGTAATAATGGTATAAAGTTTTTAATTTCATTAAATCCAAAATATAAAAATATAATATTAGATAATCTAGATGATGTATATAAAATATTTAATAAAAAAGGACTTTACTTTACTGTAAAAATGCTTGATTTGGCTGATAAAGGAAAGATAAATTTAAAAATTATTTCTAATATATTTTCAAAATACGGCGATGATGCATATAAAGTATTACAAAAATACGGTGATGATGCTGTTGAATTAATTACTAAAAACGGGGATGAAATAATTCCTGTAATTTCTAAATATGGTGATAACGGTATCAATTTAATTAAAAGATTTGGAAAAAATGTAGCTCCTATTGTAGAGAAATATGGTGATGATGGTATTAAAGCTATTAATAAATACGAAGGATTATTAATAAATGCTTATACTAAATACGGCGACGACGCATATAAAGTATTACAAAAATACGGGGATGATGCTGTTGAATTAATTACTAAAAACGGGGATGAAATAATTCCTGTAATTTCTAAATATGGTGATAACGGTATCAATTTAATTAAAAGATTTGGAAAAAATGTAGCTCCTATTGTAGAGAAATATGGTGATGATGGTATTAAAGCTATTAATAAATATGAAGGATTATTAATAAATGCTTATACTAAATACGGCGACGATGCATATAAAGTATTACAAAAATACGGTGATGATGCTGTTGAATTAATTACTAAAAACGGGGATGAAATAATTCCTGTAATTTCTAAATATGGTGATAACGGTATCAATTTAATTAAAAGATTTGGAAAAAATGTAGCTCCTATTGTAGAGAAATATGGTGATGATGGTATTAAAGCTATTAATAAATACGAAGGATTATTAATAAATGCTTATACTAAATACGGCGACGACGCATATAAAGTATTACAAAAATACGGGGATGACGCTGTTGAATTAATTACTAAAAATGGAGATGAAATAATTCCTGTAATTTCTAAATATGGTGATAACGGTATCAATTTAATTAAAAGATTTGGAAAAAATGTAGCTCCTATTGTGGAGAAATATGGCGATGATGGTATTAAAGCCATTAATAAATATGAAGGATTATTAATAAATACTTATACTAAATACGGCGACGACGCATATAAAGTATTACAAAAATACGGGGATGATGCTGTTGAATTAATTACTAAAAACGGGGATGAAATAATTCCTGTAATTTCTAAATATGGTGATAACGGTATCAATTTAATTAAAAGATTTGGAAAAAATGTAGCTCCTATTGTAGAGAAATATGGTGATGATGGTATTAAAGCTATTAATAAATACGAAGGATTATTAATAAATGCTTATACTAAATACGGTGATGATGCATATAAAGTATTACAAAAATACGGTGATGATGCTGTTGAATTAATTACTAAAAACGGGGATGAAATAATTCCTGTAATTTCTAAATATGGTGATAACGGTATCAATTTAATTAAAAGATTTGGGACTAAAGTGTTAGTTTTATCTTCTAAATATGGTGATGAAGCCATCAACAAAATTATAAAAAATTATAAAAAATTAGATATTATCCTGGATTATATAGAAAAACATCCAAAAACTTTTTTAGGGTTAGCCACTTTACCAGCAATATATAAAGTTTTATCAGAACCTGAGTTATTATCAGAAGCATTAGAACCAGTAAATAAAAGTATAGAAGTAGTAGGTAAAAATGTAATTAGTCCTATAACTAATAAATTTGTAATTCCATCTCTTTACGTTTTATTATCATTAGTAATTGTTTTAAGTTTAATAAAAGTTACAAAAAAACAGAAAAATAAAAGGGAGTGAAATTATGAAAAACTATGAAAAAAAACTTACAGAAAGAGAACTTCTTGATATTTACAGCATAATGTTTTCAGTTGCATATGCTGATGGAGAACTTGATAAAGAAGAATTAAAGGTTATTTTTGAATATATAAATACTGAAAATTTTTCTGAAAATGGAAAACAGGAAATAAAAAATTTTCTTGTTTCACCTCCAGATTTTTATGCAGTTTTAGAGAGAATGAAAAATTATAAAAAAGAAATACAATATACAGCTTATTTAAATGGAATTGATGTTGCTTATGCAAATGATATTATAACCTCTGATCAAGAAAACCTGTTCAAATATTTAAGAAAAGAATTAAATATTAATGATGAACAAGATAAAGAAATTAGAAATTTCGTTTTAAAGATGAAAAAAATACGTGAAAGAGGACTCAACGATGAATATGCAAAAGATACTATTAAAACAGCTATTTCCGGATTAAGCGCTGTAGGAGTTCCTATTACAGCTATTTATTTTAGTGGAAGTGTTGTAGGATTAAGTGCTGCTGGAATTACAAGTGGTCTTGCTGCGCTTGGATTAGGAGCTGGAATGGTTCCGGGAATAGGAACAGCAATATTATTAGGTGTAACCGTATTCATGATATTAGCTAAAATATTGGATATTGGAGATAAACGAAAAAAGGAAAAATTTCAAAAAGAGAGAGAAAGAAGAGCTGAACAAGTAATTAAAAATCTTCAAGAAACTATTAATGATTTAATTGAAAGAATTGAAATTTTAGAAAAAAAGGCAGATGATTCTGAAGCTAATAAAAAAGCTGTAGAACAATTAACAAAAAGAATTACATTATTAAAACAGATTATTGAAAATAAAAAAAGAGGGATTGAATATGCTGAATAATGAACAATTAAATGATTTAAAACCTATTTTTTCTATGCAATTCCATCTAATAAAACGAATTCAAAAAAATTTGGATATTATTGAAAAAAGTTTCGAAAATAATGAAGATATATCCTCACAAATTAATGAGTTAAATAAATTAATGGATTACATTGAAGATAATATCGATTTATTAGAATATGAGGACATAAAAGAATGGGATGAACAAAATATATATAATCTATATCTTGAAAAATCCAAACTTATAGACAAAGATCTGAAAAAAATTAAAAATTCTGATTGGAATTCTTTTGTAAAAGAATCCATTAATTATTGTACAAAAAATAATTTAGAACTCTTTTTACCTTATGAAACATTTTTAAACGAGAAAGATCTTGAAGATATGAAAAAGGAAAATTATAAAAATAAATATAAATGGGATCGATGGGATTATATATTTGTCGGAATCGCAGGAGTTCTTGCAGCATTGACAGATTTTCTTATAGTAAAAATACCGAAAGATTTAAAGGTTGGAATTTATCAAGGACAAAAAGGGAGTAACCTTACAAAAAAACTTCAAACTCTTAAGCTACCAGCAAATATGCAAAAATATTTTGAAAGTATAGCTAAAGTTCCATACGATAACACTGGTGGAAGCGATCATCGAATTAACACACCAGGGCACGATCCAATTTTAGGATTTATTTTTGGTGTATACGACATTATTAATAATACTTCAACAACCATTTCTAATGGAAAATTACATATAGAAAATTTTGAAAAACTTCAAAATGATGGTATTTTAAATGCTTTTATAAAACAAGTTTTACATCTTATATCTGATGTTTGTACTGAAAAAGGATTACCTGTACCTTTCGCGAGCGCTTTTAGAATTTTAGATATCGGGAATTTCAAAAGAGCTAATGGCAAGACAGCAACAATATCAGATATAGCTTTATGGATGTATCATTACGGATATGATTTAAGACATTTCGCAACAATGTCAATTACCCCTTTAACTATAAACCTGTTTTTAAGTGTATATTTTTTAATACGAAATTTCACTGAAGAAACGGATGAAAATATTAAATTAAATAAAAATCCTAAATTTAGATCTATGCTTTTAACTTCCCATTCAATTGCAGCTGCAGCTAATGCTGGAAAAGTTATGATATACCACGGTAATCCACTTGCAATAAACTATGCCGAATGGTTAGCCTTAATTAGATATTTAATACCTTCTATAAAGTACTGGATATTTGATAATCATAAATTTAAAATAGCTCATATGGAAAAAATTAATGATGAACTTTGGGATGAATTATTAATTAACAGTTACCAACTACTTGATAAAGCTTCTACTAGAGAAATGGAAATTATAGAATTAGGAAAAAAATAAAATGTTATTTTTATTAAACCCAAAAATAATAACTTTTACTAATTTAAAAGGAGTGTACTTATGCCAAATAATGATTTCAAAGACTTTGAAAATGAAGTAAATAGTTATGAAAATAAAGTTGAAATAGAGTCCGGTTCGTTTTATAAAAAATTAAGAAATAAAATTAAAAAATGGGCTGGGAAGAATAAAGATAATAAAATCCTTGAATATATATTGCTTGCGCCAGATTTATTTTATTTTTTTCTTACCGTTTTAAAAGATAAAGATGTATATGTTGACTATAAGCTAAAAATCACTGGATATCTTGCATATTTTATTTCTCCAATAGATATTATGCCTGAAATGGTTTTGGGACCAGCTGGATATTTAGATGATGTATTAATGGGATTATTATTCCTCAGAACTCTTTTAAAGGAATTGCCATATGAGTATGTAGAAGAAAAATGGCCGGGTGATAAAGAAGTTTTAAAAAATGTCTCGGTAATGATTGATAATATTCAAGCTATTATTGATAGTAAAATTTTTAGAAGTGTGATGTCATATTTTTCCAAAAATATAGAGAAGAAAAAATAAGACTTTTTGTATACTCTCCTTCAAAATAGAGGGAGAGTATTGTATATGGTAAAATAAATCGCCCCCTCTAAGGAAGAAAAAGCTTATGATGAGTAGTAAAATAGAAATATAACTCGTCGAAAGGAGAATGGGGGATGAAAACAATAATGGAAGCATATGAGATTATTACAATGTACAAGGGAATATAAGCAATAATAAAGAATGGATAAAAAAAACAGCAATATTCGGAAATAAGAAATTTATAAATAAACTAAATATAAAAGAAAAATAAAAGAAAGATATTTGCAAAAATAACAAAACTATAAAATACGCATAAATAAACTAAAACATATCTATGAGGTTCGCAGAGGTTTATGATTTTGTAATACTTTTCAAAAACCACTTGACAAAAGGATTTTAGAATGTTATAATAAAAATAGTTCGTATACGGACCTAAATCCAAAAACACAAAATCTCTGAAAGCAGCTTAAACAAAAGAAAACTGAAAAACAGGTACGAATATAGATGAAAAGCGGATTACAGAGATTTTATTCGAAAAAATGCTGAAAATTTCAAAATTAAAAAACAGGTTCGAAAAATCACCTTCTAAAAAACGCTAATAATAACCACTCTAGAAACCAGCTATCCGAATATAACTGCTCTCTGAAAGAGATAGAAACCTTTTGTTAAAAACACTATTCTTGATAACCATCTAATCCGAATATAACTGCTCTCTGAAAGAGATAGAAACTCTGTTTTTTACTAAAGTCTCTAAATTCTTTTTGTTAATCATCCGAATATAACTGCTCTCTGAAAGAGATAGAAACGAAACATTATGTTTCCTGTTCCATTGAACATCAAGTTAAAATCCGAATATAACTGCTCTCTGAAAGAGATAGAAACTATATCTTCTTCTATCATTTTGTTTATTGTGTTTATTTATCCGAATATAACTGCTCTCTGAAAGAGATAGAAACGGCAGGCTCTTCAGGCAAAAGCCTGCCTTGCTTATTTTTTATCCGAATATAACTGCTCTCTGAAAGAGATAGAAACCCTTAAAGACTGGAGTTTTGATATAAATACTATATTCTTTATCCGAATATAACTGCTCTCTGAAAGAGATAGAAACTGTAAATTTTTTCGGGTGTTGTTATCGTGGTGGATATGGGTATCCGAATATAACTGCTCTCTGAAAGAGATAGAAACAATTCTGGGATCATTTTAAATTCATATGTATTTATATCTTCATCCGAATATAACTGCTCTCTGAAAGAGATAGAAACCACGATGGATACATAAATATAATCATCATCCACAAAATCAAATCCGAATATAACTGCTCTCTGAAAGAGATAGAAACCCATTTAAGCGGTCTCGAACCTTGAAGTAGTTCTCAAGCGATCCGAATATAACTGCTCTCTGAAAGAGATAGAAACTACTCCCAATCGTACCCAATAAATATTTTCCCATCAGTGATCCGAATATAACTGCTCTCTGAAAGAGATAGAAACCGGTTCGAGACCGTCTAAGCGGTCTCGAACCTTGAAATAAATCCGAATATAACTGCTCTCTGAAAGAGATAGAAACTGTATTTGTTGGTGTATTGCCGGTCAAAATTCTTTTTTCAATCCGAATATAACTGCTCTCTGAAAGAGATAGAAACTATTTATAATTCTTATATACTGCATTGAATATAACTTATAATATCCGAATATAACTGCTCTCTGAAAGAGATAGAAACCTGATTTGAAACTTTTTATCAAAACTTCCATCGTAGAGGCTATCCGAATATAACTGCTCTCTGAAAGAGATAGAAACTTTCACTTTCATCACTCCCTTCATTTGCTGTTTATGTCATAATCCGAATATAACTGCTCTCTGAAAGAGATAGAAACTTATAATATCCACTTGTAATTTCAATATAATTACATTTTACATCCGAATATAACTGCTCTCTGAAAGAGATAGAAACTTTCTATTGTTTCATATGTTCCTTCTTCTAATTCGTTTATATCCGAATATAACTGCTCTCTGAAAGAGATAGAAACTATTAGTATTCAAATATCATTTCCGCCATATATGGTTATGACAAGAAATCCGAATATAACTGCTCTCTGAAAGAGATAGAAACATTGATTTTTAATTGTAATATGTAGAACAATCTTTATTCTGATCCGAATATAACTGCTCTCTGAAAGAGATAGAAACTCTTCGATGACGGGTGGATATTCTATCCCGTCATCTTCTTCATCCGAATATAACTGCTCTCTGAAAGAGATAGAAACTTTCAGCTATAAAAGTAAGATATTTTTCAATTCCTGAATCATCCGAATATAACTGCTCTCTGAAAGAGATAGAAACATGTCAAAGATGTAAGCTTTCACATTTATTGCACCTCCTTATCCGAATATAACTGCTCTCTGAAAGAGATAGAAACACTATGAGAGCCAAGGAGTCTTGGAGGTAATGCTTTGACCCATCCGAATATAACTGCTCTCTGAAAGAGATAGAAACTCCTGTCGAGCATAGGCTAAAAACTCCTCCCTATTGGCTTCTATCCGAATATAACTGCTCTCTGAAAGAGATAGAAACCCTATAAATCAACATTTAATAAATAACCTCCTTTATCATTTATCCGAATATAACTGCTCTCTGAAAGAGATAGAAACTGTTTTTCTAATTCATCTCTTACATCTAATGCTCTGTTAGGATCCGAATATAACTGCTCTCTGAAAGAGATAGAAACAGGCTCTTAAGACAGAAACCTGCCTTTGGAATTTTTTGCATATCCGAATATAACTGCTCTCTGAAAGAGATAGAAACCATATTAATTACCTCCTTAGTATTTTTTTTTTAATTCAATAATCCGAATATAACTGCTCTCTGAAAGAGATAGAAACGCTGCTTTTGTTTTTGCATTACATATCAGATCTGGTATTCTATCCGAATATAACTGCTCTCTGAAAGAGATAGAAACACAAATTCTAAATAATCATAGTATGATTCCATACCAAGAAGATCCGAATATAACTGCTCTCTGAAAGAGATAGAAACAAAATAATCAAATGCTCCTTCTGCAATCAAAAAATATTCTTATCCGAATATCACTACTCTCTGAAAGAGATAGAAACCAAGTTCGTCTGCTTCTGGTGATAAATCGATTCTGTCTATAATCCGAATATCACTACTCTCTGAAAGAGATAGAAACTTGTTACTGCACCGACGTCCATGCCTGCAACATTCCCCGAATCCGAATATCACTACTCTCTGAAAGAGATAGAAACTTCATTTCCTCGATTTTTTCTTCCTTCATTGATTCAGGTATTCCGAATATAACTGCTCTCTGAAAGAGATAGAAACGAAACTATGATTGTTTGAAAACATAGTGTTTAAACTTTTCATCATCTAATTTACAACCACTCTCTAAAAGAGACAAAAAACTCCTGCATTTTTCAATGCAGGAGTTTTTGTGTATGGTATAATAACACCATGGGGGTGAAAAAATGAAGGAATTAAAAAGTCTTCCTCTGGGAGAAAGCAACTTTAAAACCATAATGGAAAACAATATGTATTTCATAGATAAAAGTATGCTCATAAAGGATATATTATCAGCTGGAAGAGTAATATTAATCACTCGACCAAGGAGATTTGGAAAAACATTAAATATGAGCATGTTAGAACATTTCTTTTCAATGAAAAAAAACAGTGAGAGTTTATTTAAAGATTTAAAAATCTGGAATGAAAAGGAAATATTAGAAAAGTATTTAAATAAATATCCTGTTATATTTATTAGTTTTCAGGGATCAGGTCGAAATTTGCAATTATCCTCCTAAAATTCGTAAAACTAATTATTTATATTATATTAAATTATCAGTGTCGAGAATAAATTTTATTATGATATAATTCAATTGATAATCTAGAGCGTCTGAAATAAAGGTGGGAAATTATGCAACAAATTTTTGAGCAAATATCGAAAACTCCTATTTTTAAATCATTAAAAATAACTGAAATAGAAGAGTTAATTTCTTCAGAAAAGATGATTATAAAATCTTATAAAAAGGATGAAATTATTAGATTTCGTGGAGAAAAGGTTAATGAAGTAATGATTTTGTTATCAGGACAGGTTAAGGCTGAAATGTCTGATACTCAGGGAAAGATCATAGAAATAGAAGAAATAAAGGCTCCAAACCTTCTTGCTGTTGGAGCCACATTTTCTAAAAATTCTATAATTCCTGTTGATATAATTGCAATTGAGAAATCTACAGTAGCATTTATAAATAAAGATGAAGTTTTAAATTTATGTATGCATAATAAAGACTTTCTGCAGGAATTGATCGAATATCTGGGTACAAAATTTGTTTTTATTTCACAAAGATTATGGTTTATCACTCTTAACAATATTAAAGATAAAATCTTATTTCATATAAAAGGAAAATTAAAAGATTCTTCTGATGATTATGTAATACTCGAATATTCTGTTGAGCAATTATCTCATTTATTTGGCGTTACAAGACCATCTCTTTCAAGAGCGTTTTCTAAACTCGAAGAGGAAGGTATTATAAAAAAGGAAGGAAATAAAATTTATATTTTGAATAAAAATATCTTTAAAGATATTTAATCTCTTTTTTTAGTTGAATTCCTTATTATTAATTCAGTTTTCAGAACTATACCTTTGAATACCGGTCCATCTGAATTAATTATTTGAATAATAAGATTAGCTGCTGTATATCCCATTTTATATATTGGCTGTCTTACTGTAGTTAAAGATGGTTTATAATGTCTGCTAAATGGAATGTCATTAAATCCTGTAATGCTAACATCATCAGGTATTTTCACACCTCTTTCATCAAGGGCATCCATTAATCCATAAGCTATAAGATCATTACCACCCATTATAACATCTGGAAGTTTTTTTAAATCTATTTCTTTTCCATACTGATACCCTGCATCATATGAAAAACAGGAATATATATGTTTATATGATTTAATATTATTTTTCTCCATAAATTCAGCAAAAGCTTCGTAACGCACCTGAGCGCTAAATGTATTTTCATTACCATTTACAAAATGAAAACTTCTATGATTTGTATCGTATAAATATTGGAGCAAATCATGCATTCCCTGTTTATTATCACTTACTACATAAGAAACATCTATCCCTTTTAATATTCTGTCGAGATATACAACTTTTATCCCACGTTCTTTTAAATGCTTTAAATAAGGATTGGTAAGACCACTACCTATAAAAATAACTCCATCTATATGATTTGATTCAAATGTTTCTATGATTTTTGTTTCTTGTTCTAAATCCTGACCGGAATTACTTAATAGCAATGTATAATCTTCTTTTTTTAAATAATCTTCTATGCCTTTAACTATATGCGGAAAATAAGGGTCTGTAATATCTGGAATAACAAGTCCTATTGTTTTCGCTTTCCCTTTTCTAAGACTTCTTGCAACTATACTGGGTTTATATTCTAATTTTTTTATTGCCTCTTCTACTTTTTTTCTCAATTCTTCTTTTACAGGAGCACTTTTGTTTATTACTCTTGAAACTGTTGAGATCGAGACTCCAGCTTCCTTTGCTACATCTTTGATATTTATTCTTTTCATATTGAATCCCTTCCCATTGTTTTATTTGTAGTTTCGAAAACGTTTTCGTAATTATAGGATATCACAAATTTAAAATAAAGTGAAATTCAATATTTCATAATGTTTATAGGATATAATTAAATATGAGCAAAAATTTCTTTTAAGCTATTGTATGCATAATATTAATACTGTTTATTTATCAATTTCAAAAAAATCTAAAACCATATCTAAAGATTTTACATTATTCATCTTATAATTATCCGATTTTCCAACTGCTTTTGTTATGACTGTGATTTTACCAGATTTTACTTTTAAAAGAACATATTCAAGATATCCATAATGTAGTTTTTTAGTATAAGGATTTAAAATTTTTTTATGCCCTGGATCAAACGGTGCGCCGCCGCCACCAGTGGTGATATATGTAATACCATTTAATTCAAATCGTTCATATGCATGAACATGTCCATTAAAAACAAGTTTAACGTTATATTTTTCAAATATTGGACGCCATTTTTTTTCAAGTATTTTATTATCTCTTCTCCATGCATAAATTGAATTGTTCCAAAACGGATAATGGAAAATTATTATATTTATATAGTTCTTATTGTTTTTCAAAGTTTGTTCAAGCCATATTGTTTCCTGTTTAAATAGTTCTGAATTATTGATAATAATTGAGTCAAGAAGAATAAAATTTAAATTTCCATATTTAAATGAATACCATTGTTTGTTTTGAAATCCTCCGCCCTCTGGTAATATAAACGCAGCATAATAATATTTTGAATTTTTTTCATGATTACCAGGAATAGGGAAATATGGAATGTTTAGTCCTTTTATTGTATTGAAAAAATTGGTCCAATAATTGATATTTTCTCCGTTTTCAACCATATCTCCAACATTAATTACAAAATCTGGTTTTTCTTCTATTATTTTATCTACTATCATTCTATGAAGTTTATCATAATATCTGGTGTCTCCATATACAACAAATGTAAAATCCTTTTTTAACGGATTAAATTCGTTGAATGTATTTTTGTATATAACTTTTGAATTTTGTTTTATAATATATTCAAAATTTTCATTAACATAATCAATATTTATTGGCATATGATAAAGTTCATTTTCCTGTAATTTAATAGAATATACTTCGTTTAGATTTTTATCTATAATATGAATGGAAAGTCCTTTAATTATTCCATTTGTTTTGAAATTTAAAAATAAATCTTTACCATTATATGTAATGTATGGTGGCCATAAAAATAGTGATTTTGAAAAGAGATATAAAGCTGAAAATAATAATATGAATAATAGAATATATTTTTTCATTCTTTCACCTCAAATATACAATTATTTGGTTTATAACTTTTTTTCAGGAGGACATTATGAGAAAAATACATTTATATATAATAATATTTGCTATATTGTGGGTTTTTCCAGTATCCATCTTAATGATTAACTACTTTGATTTTCATACTTTTTTAAATGTATTTTTTAGAGCAAGAACATTAAGGATACTAAAAAACACTGTTTATCAAGCCTCATTATCAACTGTATTTTCATTTATTATCTCGATATTACCTGCAATATATGTTGCTAATAATAAAAATACATTAAGTAAAATCCTTGAAAATTCATTTTTTATTCCATTTTTCTTTCCACCAATCTCAACGATAATTTCATTTTCGATTTTATATGGAAATAATGGAATTATAAATAAAATTTTTGATTTGAATATATTATACACCTTAACAGCTATTATAATAGCTCATTCGTTTTATAATTCTCCAATATTTGTAAAATACATTTCAGACGCATTAAGGAATATACCTAAAAATTATATTGAAAATGCAATAATAGACGGTGCTTCCAAAAAGGATATAATAAGATTTATAAAGGTTCCGCTTATTATCCCTTCTGTTTTAAAAGGTGGATTTCTTGTTTTTATGTATTCATTTGTTAGTTTTGCAATTGTTCTTTCACTTGGTGGAATAAAATATTCCACATTTGAGGTTGCGATTTTCACTACTTTAAGAAGTTCTTTGAATTTTTCAAAAGCTTTGTCTTACGCATTGATTCAATTTTTAATTCTAATTATTCTTAATTTTATAATTTCACTTCCAAAGATCCATGAAATTCCATCAGAAGAGCTATATGTTTCTAAAACTTCTATGATAACCTTTTTTATTTCTATATTTTATGTATTATTTGAATATAGTATTGTATTTGTGGGAATTTTTTCAGGATTTTATGATTTTATAAATAATAGATTTACAATAAAAGGATTATATAATCTGTTTTCTAAAAGTTTGAACAAATATTATCCTGTCATAAAAAGTATTTATAATACAACACTTATCGCGTTAATAGTAGGAATAATTTCTATTTTTTTATCTTATATCATTTTAAGGAATATTAAGAATCATAAAGATATGAGATTTGCAAATATTTTTATTATCTCTTCTCTGGGAGTGTCTTCAACATTTATTGCTATGAGTTTGCTTATTCTAAATATTGAATTTTCAATTCCTTATGCTATTTTATTGATTATTGGATATCTTGTAATTTCAATACCTCTTGGATACACATTTTTACAACAAAGCGTTTTATCCTTTGATAACTCAATTATTGAAGCTGCTAAAATTGACGGAGCAAATAAATTCCAAACATTTCTTTTTATTGAAATGCCTATACTAAAAAATTCCCTGATAAGTTCTTTTTTACAGATATTTGCCATAGTTTTTGGTGAATTTACAATTTCTTATACAATGCAAGTTTCAAATTATTTCCCCATAGTATCCAATATTAATTACACTCTATCAAACGCACGATATTATCTGGAAAGTCAGGCAATGTCCTCAATAACTGTAATAATAATATTTTTAATATTCTATATTTCCACATCTTTATTAAAAGAAGAAGTTTAAAGGTATTCAAGAATATATAAAAATATGATATAATAGCAAAAAAGGGTATAAGGAGTGTGCATATGGAAATATTATCTTTTAAAGAAAAGGTTTTAGAAAAATTAAAAGAGGTTGAAGAGAAACTCGCAGATCCTGAGGTAACCTCTAACCTCGATTTATTACAATCTCTTGGAAAAGAGCATAACAGACTTTCAACATTAAAGGAATTATTTGAAAAATATGAAAGTGTTAATGAGGATATAAAAGCGCTTGAAGAATTAAAACACGCTGAAGAGATAGATGAAGAAGAATATAATTCCATGGTTGAAGAAGCTGAAAAAAACCTCAAAAACTATTATCTTGAAATTTTAAGCCTTTTAATACCTGGAAATGAAATAAATGAAAGAAATATAATTATGGAAATCCGTGCTGGTACAGGCGGAGAAGAAGCTGCATTATTTGCTTCCGATTTAATGAGAATGTATTTAAGATATGCGGAAAATAAGGGTTGGAAACATGAAATAATGGAATTAAGCGATACAGGTATTGGCGGAACAAAAAACGCAGTTATAAAAATAAAAGGTAAAGGTGTTTTTGGTAGATTGAAATATGAAAGTGGTGTTCATAGGGTTCAAAGAGTTCCTGTTACAGAATCAGGAGGAAGAATACATACTTCAACAGCAACTGTTGCAGTATTGCCTGAAGCAACAGATGTTGATGTTAAAATAGAGGATAAAGATTTAAGGATTGATACCTATAGAGCGGGAGGTGCTGGTGGACAACACGTCAATAAAACAGAGTCTGCCGTGAGAATTGTCCACTTACCGACAGGGATTGTTGTTACATGTCAAAATGAAAGATCACAACATCAAAATAAAGAAGCTGCTATGAGTATTTTAAGGGCAAAGTTGTATGAAGAAGCATTAAGAAAACAACATGAAGAATTAACCTCTCAAAGAAGATCGCAAATTGGAACCGGGGAAAGAAGTGAAAAAATTAGAACATATAATTTCCCTCAGAATAGAGTTACAGATCATAGAATAGGTTATACATCATATAGATTAGGATTTATACTCGACGGGGATTTAGATGAAATAATCGATAAATTAATGGAATGGGATTTAACAGAAAAATTGGAAAATCTGGAAATCTAAGGGGGATGAGAGTATGAAGTTTTATATTGATGTTGCTTATAAACTGTCCTGGATTTTGACATTTATAATTGGATTCTCTGGTGTTAGCACATCATCTGGGGTTACAGGATTTTTCTTATTCTTTTTTACTTTAACTACTTTAATATTATTGACAGGAACATATTTATTTTCAAGAACAAAAGATGGATTACATACAATAATACATTATTTTAGTATGATAGTAATTGCTTCTGCGTATATGATTTCTATGTCATTAATAAAATTAAATGTATATACTTTTACTGTATATTATATGCTCTATAATGTTTTATACGCATTTATATTAAATAATTACTTTAAGTATTTTGAGGAAAAAGACCATTTGAAGGATTTATTAAAAACTCTAAATTTAAGCTATTTCGATTATTTTGATGGTCATCAAATGAGATTAAAACTCTTTAATAATAAAAAGAGTGTAACACCAAAGAATTTTTCTGCTGTTGGTCCATACTCTCATGCAATATTAAAAGATGATGAGTTATTTATATCAGGTCAATTGCCTATTAATTATGAAACTGGTGAAATACCTGAAAGTTTTGTTGAACAGACAAAACAAGTTATGGAGAATATTAAAACTATCTTGAAATCTTCCGGTTTTTCATTAAAAGATGTTGTTCAGGTGCAGGTTTTTCTTACTGATATGTCTAAGTTTAATGAATTTAATGTTGTATATGAAAATTACTTTAAAAAAATTTATCCTGCAAGATTTGTTATAGAAGTTTCTAAATTACCAAAAGATGCAATGGTTGAAATTGCATGTATTGCTAAAAAGTAATAAATAATAATAAAGAAGGGGTGATTATATATGGAAATGATAAAGATTGTATTGCCTGATGGTTCAGAAAAGGAATATAAAAAAGGAATTACTGCAGCAGAAATTGCAAAAGGAATTTCTGAAGGATTATACAGACAATCAGTAGGTGCATTGGTAAACGGAGAATTATATGATTTAACAAGACCTATTGAAGTTGATGCAACAGTAAAATTAATTACAGATAAAGATCCTGAAGCACCTGTAATTTTCAGACATACAATGGCTCATATTATGGCACAGGCAGTAATGAGAATATATGGAAAAGATGTAAAACTTGCAATTGGTCCTGTAATAGAAAATGGATTTTATTATGATTTTGATATGGAAGAAAAGATTTCCGAAGAAGACCTCGAAAAAATAGAAGCAGAGATGAAGAAAATAATAAAAGAAGATTTAAAAATCGAAAGATTTGAAATTTCAAAAGAAGAAGCAAAGAAAATGTTTGAAGAAATGAATCAACCATATAAGGTTGAATTGCTCGAAGATATAGAAGATGATACAGTTACATACTATAAACAAGGAGAATTTATTGATCTTTGTAGAGGTCCTCATCTTCCTTCAACAGGGAAAATTAAACAATTTAAATTATTATCTGTATCAGGAGCATACTGGAGAGGCGATGAAAGAAATAAAATGCTTCAAAGAATCTATGGTACAGCATTTGCTAAAAAGGCACAATTAGATGAATATTTAAAAATGCTTGAAGAAGCAAAGAAAAGGGATCATAGAAAATTAGGTCCAAAACTCGAATTATTTATGTTTGATAGCGAATTGGCACCTGCAATGCCTTTCTTCTTACCAAGAGGAGCTAAAGTTATTAATCAGCTTATAGAATTTTCAAGAGAATTACATAAAAAATATGGATATGAAGAAATACTCACACCATTAATGATGAATGTAAAGCTCTGGCATCAGTCAGGTCACTGGGATCATTATAAAGAAAATATGTATTTCACAGAAAAAGATGAGATGGAATATGCAATTAAACCTATGAACTGTCCTGGACATATTTTAATCTATAAATCAAAGGTTGTAAGTTATAGAGACCTTCCAATAAGATATTCTGAATTTGGTAAGGTTCATAGATATGAAAGAAGCGGTGTTGTTCATGGGTTATTCAGGGTAAGAGCATTCACTCAGGATGATGCACATATTTTCTGTACAAAAGATCAAATTGAAGAAGAAGTAATCAAGGTTATGGACTTTACAAATGAATTATACAACGCTTTTGGTTTTGAATATGAAGCAAATTTAAGTACAATGCCTGAAGACCATATGGGTGATGAAAAAACCTGGGAAATCGCTACAAATGCATTAAAGGCTGCACTTGAAAAATCAGGAATAAATTATAATATTAACGAGGGTGACGGAGCGTTTTACGGTCCAAAGATCGACTTCCAGATTAGGGATTCATTAGGAAGAAAATGGCAATGTGCTACAATTCAGCTTGATTTCCAGATGCCAGAAAGATTTGATATTCACTATGTAGACCACAATAATGAACTTCAAAGACCTGTTATGATACACAGGGCAATATATGGTTCTATTGAAAGGTTCTTTGGAATTTTAATTGAAAACTTTGCAGGTGCATTCCCAACATGGCTTGCACCAGAACAGGTTGCAGTAATTCCTGTTTCTGATAAATATGTTGAATTCAGTAAAGAAATTGCAGCAAAATTAGACAAAGAAGGAATAAGAGTAAAACTAGATGATTCTAATGCAACAGTAGGATACAAAATTAGAAATGCACAATTATTAAAGATTCCATATATGATTGTTATTGGTGAAAAAGAGGTTGAATCAAATAAGTTTAATGTAAGAACAAGAGAAGGTAATACTGTAGAAGATATCTCTCTTGAAGATATTATTAAAACTATACATGAAGAAGTGAAAAATAGAAGCTTAAAGTTAAGCTATTAAAATTAATTAAGTACAGTTGCGGTTTAAAAAATAAGCCGCAACTGTATTTTTATTTTCAAAAAATGGAAATTCCCTTATTTGATTTTTAAATCTATAAAGAGTATAATTATAATGGAGAGTATTGGGGGAATATTTATGATAAAAAAATATAAAAATGACGAAATATTACAATTAGAAAACGAGGACCCAATAGCTTTGGTTGTTTTAAAAAACGGCCATTTGTTAAGTGAATCAAAATTTTGTAATTATAAAAAAGTCTTTATTAAAAAGGGGATTTTTTCTGAAGAATTCCTTTTTAACATAAAAACCATTGAATCGCTGAGAAATGTTAGAAATTCGGAAGTCGAACTAATTACAGATAAAAAAGAAGCGGAAGAATTTTTAAAAAATAATAAAGAATTATTAAGTCTGGCTATAAAAAAGAGAATAAAAATGCTTGTTAATATGAATGATAAAATAGCTACTGATTTTTTTACCAAAAAAAATCAACGAAGACTTGCTGAAGATTTCAAAACTGAAATTGAGGTTGAAGAAGTTAAAAAGATTTTTAAAAAAATATATAAATATAACTGGCATTATTTTTCTGATGATTTTATACAAAAATATATATCAGCAAGAGAATTAATATTATCTGAAGAATATGAAGAAGCTTATGAAAACTTAAAAAATATAGATTTATCAAATATAGAAGATAAATACTTTAAAGCCGAAATAGAAATCTGGAAAATATATTGCCTTTATTTTATGCAAAATAATAACTATGAAAAAATGCTTGAAACGCTTCATTATAAATATGATTTTTTAAATGAACTTATATCTTTCTTTATTTTAAATAAAAGCATAAAGGATAAAAAAATTGACAGCAACTTAAAAACTTATTTTAAAAAAGGGTATTTAATTCCCGCCAAGACCGTTTTGTTCTTCGAAGGAGAAGAAGGTGACTGGTCCTTTTTAAACGTTAGCGGGAGTGTATATATTTCAAAATTTTTAGACAATAAAGAAATATTATTAAATATTCTTACTGAAGGAGAAATTGTAGGGGAAATTGCTGTAATTGAAAATGTTCAAAGAACAGCTACCGTCTTTACAAAAACTCCTTTACAGTTTATTTATATAACCTCAGATAATCTGGAAAGTTTGATAAATGAAAGTTATTTATTGGGTAGAAATATTTTAAAAGCCCTTATTAAAAGAGTTGATTTTCAAAAAAAACTAATAGCTAATACAGATTTAATCGATAAGACAAAAGTATTGATTAATAAATACAGCCGTCAAAGATTAAATAAATTTAAGCTAACCCCCCAACAGTTTTTAAATCTATCAGGTTTAACAATGGATATTTCTGAATTTATAACAATATTATCCAAAAATAAAATATCCACAATTAGACCTGATGGAACTCTTTATTTTAAATAATATTTTTGGGATGTGATTATATGAAAGAAAGGTTATATGCTCCGGAAACTATTTTGGTAAATGAGGGAAACGAAGTTGAAAACTTGATAATTTTAAAAGAAGGGATGTTAGAAACAACATCTTCTTTTTGTGCTCATCATTCATATGAAACTAAAGGAATATTTGGTGCTGAATTGCTTATTCCAGGGATAAAATCTTTTGAATCAATAAGAGTTATTGAAAATAGTAGGGTTCTTTTATTGGAAAAAGAACTCGTAGAAAAATTTTTGTTATCAAATTCCAGTCTGGTTATATATCTTATAAAAAAGTATATAGAAAAAATTATTAGTTTAAATAAAAAAATATTCGGAGATATAAAGAAGGAAAATGAGAATAAGAAAAATTCGGAGCATCTTATTGATAAAAACTTAGATGTTGTTGATATTTCGAAAAAATACCTTAAAAGACATAGAAGAAGGGAATATACAAGTATAAAAGATCATAACATACAATTATATGAAAACGGTAGAAAACTTTTTAATGCAGGAAAAATAAAGGAAGCTTTAAATGAATTTAAAAAGATTCAATTTAATAAATTCGATATGTATTTTCAGGCAGAAGTTGAAATCTGGAAAGATTTGTGCATGATATTAATCTCTCCAGATAAAAAATATTATCTTGAAAAAACTCTAAGAGAAAAATATCCGTTTATAAAAGAGTTATTTTCATTTATGGTTTTTGAGTCGGTTATTACAAATAAACCTTTAATAAAACCACTTGTCACTTACTTAAAAAGTGGATATTTGCTTCCATCTCATACTGTATTATTTCATGAGGGGGAAGAAGGAGATTGGGCATTTATGATTCTCTCGGGAAATGTTAGAGTATCAAAATTTTCACCTCACGGTGAAAAATTGTTAGCAATTTTATCAAATGAAGAAATAGTAGGTGAAATTGCTTGTTTTAAAGATGTTGAAAGAACTGCAACTGTATTTACTTCAACACCTTTACAAATGATAAAAATTGAAAAAAATAATTTAGATTCATTGGTTACCAATGATCCTGGTTTTGGATTAAAAATAGTAAAGAAGCTTATTATGAGACTAGAATTCGAAAGATATTGGGCTTCTCCAATGAATTTTGACGAAAAATTAACATATATGATTAAAAAATATGGTAAAAATACATTGAATAAATCTCATTTAAAAATTGAAGAAATATTGAGTTTGTTTAGAATTACTGATAAAAAACCAAATGAAGTTATCGATTACCTTTTTAAATCAAATATTGCGAGATTGAGAACAGATGGGACGTTGAAGTTTATATAGGGAGGTATCTAATTGACAGAAAACAAGATATTTAATAAGAAAATGATCATAAAAAATATTTTATTAGCTATTTTTATTGGATTGGCTGTAAATATTGTATTTATTTTTTATTCTGATTTTGAAAAGATAAAAGAAACTATTTTATATACAAAATTAAGTGATTTTTTTATTCCATTTATTATTTTTATTGCAGTTTATATTATTGAAGCCATAAGATTAGATATAGTTTTAAGATCTTTAGGTCATAAAATTACTTTTAAAGATGCTTTTACTAATTCCGTTATTAATTATCTTTTTACATACATTACACCTCTTGCAATGGGGGGACAACCATTTCAAATATATCATTTAAAAATGTTAGGAATAAAAGCTCGTGAGTCAACAGCCATGATAAGTTCTAAATTTATTGAATATCAATATACTGTTATTTTTTTAATTGTGGTATTTATTTCAAAAATCAAGTTTATTGTTAATCAAGAAGTTTTAAGTTACAAAGTATTATTAGGTGGTTTTACTGTTACAATAATATTTTCAATATTTTTTACTGCTTTATTAGTAGAACCTTTATTGGTAATTAAAATATTAAAAAAATTTCCAAAACTTAAGAAGAAAAGAATATTAAAATTAGAAAGTTGGACTATGGAGTTAAGAGAAAATATAGCCTTCTTATGGAAAAAAAATTTTTTTGTTATGGTTATTGATATAATATTGGGAATTTTAAGTTTAATGATACAGAGTTACACATTGTATGTTGTTTTTAGTTATAAAATTCAAAATTTTAATCTCGATTTTTTCACCTTTTTCCCTTTGTATTTATTAGTATATTTATTGGTTTTTTATTTTCCTACTCCAGGTTCGAGTGGAGGTTTAGAAGCTGTTTATGTTCTCATTTATTCCTCAATATTTAAAAATTCTTCAAATGTTTTAATCTCTATATTAATTTGGAGAATAGCAACTTATTATTTTCAAATAGTGTTTGGACTAATAATGTTATTTTTAAATAAGAATCTATTTTTTAATCAAATAAGCGAAAATTAAACCGGAGGGCATTATGAAAAAAGAAAAAGTAGCTGGATTAATTCTCACACATAATAGGAAAGAATTATTAAAAAAAGGAATAAACGCGCTTTTAAATCAAACATATGAACTTGAAAAAATATTAATAGTTAATAATAATTCTACCGATGGTACAAAAGAATACTTAGAAAGTTTAAACAATGACAAAATTGAAGTTTTAAATATCAATGAAAATATCGGTAGTGGTGGAGGATATCATGAAGGTATAAAATACCTGGAAAAAGAGGAAAAATATGATTGGATATGGTTAATGGATGATGATGCTCTACCTGAGAAAAAAGCTTTAGAAAAAATGATAAATGCATATTTATCTTTACCTGAAAACAAAAGAAATAATACAGCTGTTTTACAAAATGATGTAATAACCATAGAAGAAGATTTCTTTAAAAAAACAAATGATAATAATACCAATATCTGGCTAAAAAAAAGAGAATTTACTGTATTTGTTGGATTTATGATAAAAACTTCTGTGGTAAAAGAAGTTGGATATCCTAAAAAAGAGTATTTTGTGGGTTTTGAGGATGTTGAATATGGATTTCGAATAAGAAGACGAGGATATTATATGTATACTGTAAAGGGTGCATATATTTTTCATAAAGCATGGAATTTTGCCGAATCATGGGAAGATACTATTTTATACGATGAAACAAAAAATATAGAACCTGAAAGAATTAAAAAAAGATTTATTTTTAAAAAAGTAAATGTAGATGGATGGAGATTATATTATCATTTTAGAAATGCGTATAATGCTTTTGAAGAAGAACCAAATATTTTTTTAAGATCTTTGGGAAAATTATGGTTATACTATGATAGATTTGTATGGAGTATTGTCGAAAAAGATAAATTGAAGTTTGTTGATTTGGGTTTGGAACATGGTAAAAAAAATATAATGGGAATAACCATGCTTCCTTCAAAATCAAAAGAGCCTATTTTGGTAGACAAAATTAAGCAATATAAATAAAAGTTTTAATATGAGGTGAAAAATATGAATATAGGCATATTTTCAGATGTATATTTCCCACAAAAGAATGGTGTATCTACTGCTGTAAAATTATATAAACAGGAAATGGAAAAATTAGGACATAATGTATATTTATTTGTACCAAGATATTCTCATAATTATAAAAGAAATGAAAAAAACGTTTTTGAATTTCCTGCAATTAAATTCTTATTTGAAAAAGAACAAAGAATTGCCATTCCAATTTCAGGAGATATTTTTAAAATAAAGGATTTAGAATTAGACATAATTCATTCGCAAGATCCTTTTTCAATGGGAATTCTTGCAGAATTTTTAGCAAAATTATTAAAAATAAAACATGTTGGAACCCATCATACAATGTATGAATATTATAGAAAATATTTACCTTTAATTATTAGACCAACTTTAAAACAAACTCAAAAAATGATACGAAATTGGTGTTTGAAATTAGACAAGGTAATTTCACCTACAGAAAATATAAAAGAAGTATTAGTTGATTATGGTGTTCCTGAAGACCATATAGTGGTTATTCCTACTGGAATAGAAACAGAAATTTTTAATAAAGAAATAACCTGGAATCTTAGAGAAGAGTATAATATAATGCCTGATGAAAGAATTTTATTATTTGTAGGAAGGCTTGGGCCAGAAAAAAATATAGATTTCTTAATTAATGTATTTTCAAAAGTTGTAAATAATGAAAAGAATACTAAATTTGTCATTATAGGTGATGGTGTAGAAAGAGAAAAACTAGAGGAAATGGTTGTAAATCTCGGCTTGCAGGAAAAGGTTATTTTTACAGGTGGCCAACCACGTGAAAAGGTATTAGAAGCATATAAACAGGCTGATATTTTTGTATTTGCTTCATATACAGAAACTCAAGGTCTTGTGGTTTTAGAATCTATGGCAGCAGGAACACCTGTTGTAGCACTTGGAAAAATGGGAGTTTACGATCTTTTAAATCACGAAAATGCTGGTGGAATAATGATCAAAGAATTAAATGAAGATGATTTTGTTCACGAAATTTTAAGAGTATTAAAAGACCATGAATTGCATAAACAATTGTCAGAAAATGGAATTAAATTTGTAAAAGAAAATTATTCAATAGAAGTATCGGTTAAAAGAATTATAGAGGTATATAAAGATGTTTTAAATTCTTGACAAAATAATCTCTTTATGGTAGAATTTATACGGTAATTAGGGTGCTTAGCTCAGTGGGAGAGCGCTTCCTTGACGCGGAAGAGGCCGCAGGTTCGATCCCTGCAGCACCCACCAAAAGCCCTTTAAGGGCTTTTTATTTTTATTATATATCTCCTTAAACAGTTCTGGGACAGAACCGTTTTATGCATATTTAGTTCTGAGGCAGAACCAATATATTCTTAAATTATGTATTTTTATGGTATAATATATTCATATAGAACTATTTTATGCATATTTAGTTCTGATTCAGGACTTAAAGAGGTGGTAAGGATGAACAAAGATCTAATAATTGAAAAATTAGAAGTTTTTCAGGAAAAACTGCTTTATATTTTACCTGAAAAATTCCGACCTTTTTTTGATACTATTAACAAAGATACAAAAAATTTAATGTTAGTTGGTTCTCGTGGAACTGGAAAAACAACCTTTTTATTAAAAAATTTAAAAGAAAAAAATGCTCTCTATATATCAGCAGATAACCCTATTGTTTCAACAATACCATTATTTGATCTTGTAGAAGCCGCATTTTTAAAAGGCTATGAAAGTGTTTTTATTGATGAGGTTCATTTTGCAAATGATTGGAGTATTCATTTAAAAGGAATTTATGATGTCTTTCCTGATAAGAATATCTGGGTAAGTGATAGTAGCAGTATAATTTTACAAAAAGGAGTTTCTGATCTTTCAAGACGTTTCCCAATTATAGAAATTCCTTTGCTTTCACTTCGCGAATTTATTTATCTTGTTGATGGAAAACTTTATCCTATAATCGATCCTTTTGATTATGATCCCAAAATCATCAAAAAAATAATTTCCGAAATTAACGTACTCTCATTATATAGAGACTATATAGACCATGGATTTAGACCAATTTTTCTTGAAGATTTACATATGTATGATAATAAGCTTTTAAAAATTGTAGAAAAGTCCATACAATCAGATATTTTATTTTTACTTCCACAATTACGAGAAAATTATTTAAGAATAATAAATGCAATCATTGGATATCTGGCATTATCTAAAATACCACGACTTATAATAAATTCACTGTGTAAAGAATTTTCAATTGGAAAAGAAAAGCTTTATCAACTTCTAAATGCTCTTGAAGCTATAAAAGTAATAAGAATTATAAGACATGAAAAAGATTATAAACTCAATTCTGTAGGTTCAAAAATATTTTTATATGATCCTGGAATATATAAAATTTTTAATGGTGATTCTGGAAACTTAAGAGAAGCATATGTTGCTGCACTCTTTTCAGAAGCAGGAATGAAGGTATATTCATCTAAAAAAGAAGAATATGGTGATTTTGTAATTGATGGAAAACTTATTGAAGTTGGTGGGAAAAATAAAAAAATTAAAAAGGCTGATTTTGTTTTAAAAGATGACATTGAAATTCCAGTTAAAAATTCCATTCCTCTCTGGCTTATAGGCTTTTTATATTAATCAAAAAAGCTTCCTGAAAATCAGGAAGCTTTTTTGATTTATGTTCTTGAAATTTTTCCATAGTTAGATGATTTAATAAGTCCAGCACCAAATAAAAATAACACAACATACATAAATTCATCAAAATTATTTGAAAAGTTATACCAGAATGGAATTTTATTAATCATTAATATCGCCGCTATTGAAAAGAAAAAGCCTTCAAGTCCTCTAATCAAGATTCTTTTCATAAGAAAACGATAGAAATATGATTCCCTTGTGTATCCAAATGAAAGTATCATTGATCTAAATCTGCTATCAAATTTATCCTTAGCTGTCATAAATGATCTTGTATAAAATAGAATAAGCGAAATAAACAATAATAGATTACTTAACTTATAATATTCCACATTTAGCATTTTTAGAAGCACAACACTTCCTAAAAAGTTATACATGTTAAAGAATTCAATTATAAAGAAAGGTCTTTTGTTTGAAATTATAAAATACTGTGCAAGGAAGAATGCCAGAAATGATGCTACAAAACATTCAAAAATCAAATATATGTAATAAAACGTCATTAAAAAACTCCTTTCTTTTTATTCAGAAGTTTCCTTTTTTTCTTCTTTTTTCTCCTGTGGCAATTTTGATTCAACCATTGCTGCAACAGATCCTAAAACGCCCATTATATCATAAGGTATAAATAATTTTGAAGCCTGACCATTTGCCATTTCCTGTAAAGTTTCTAAGTATTTTACCTTTAATAAATCTTCTGTTGGCTGACCTTCATGTATTGCTTTGAATACGTTAATAATAGCTTTTGCCTGACCTTCTGCTTCAACTTCGTATTTGTATTTCTTAGCTTCAGCAACTCTTTTTACAGATTCAGCTTCACCTTCGGCTTTTAATATAGCAGAACGTTTATCTCCTTCAGCTCTTAAGATAGCTGCCTGTTTATAACCTTCAGCTTCTAATATTGCAGCCCTTTTCATCCTTTCAGCCTTCATTTGTTTACTCATTGCTTCCATTATATCATCTGGTGGATCAATCTTTTTAATTTCTACCCTTGTTACTTTAACACCCCATTTATCCGTGGCGTCATCAAGCACTTCTCTTAATCTGGTATTGATCATTTCCCTTGAGGTTAATGTCTGGTCAAGTTCGAGTTCACCTATTACATTTCTTAAATTTGTCTGTGCAAGTTTTATAGCTGCAAGCTGGAAATTATTTACATTATAGATAACTCTAAATGCTTCTGTTATTTCATAATAGATTACAGCATCAACGGTTACAATAACATTATCTTTTGTAATAACCTCTTGTGGTGGAACATCAATTACACGTTCCCTCATATCAACCTTTATCATTCTATCAAGAAAAGGAATAATAAACTGTAATCCTGGTTGAGCCTCTCTATGAAACTTCCCAAGACGTTCAATTAAACCTTTTTCATATGGCCTTATAATTTTTAAACTTGTAGCTGCTATTAAAATGACAAATACAGCTATAATAGTTAATAAATACATCCTTAATCATCCCCCTTCAAGAAAGTTTTTTTACAACTAATGTATTACCTTCTCTTTTTAAAACTACAATTTTATCCCCTGATTTTATTTCTTCATCCGACATTGCTTTCCATTCTTCACCGAAAATTTTTACTATTCCAGATTTGTTTTTCCCAATATCTGAAATTGCAATTCCTGTTGCATTTTCTAATTCATCAAGACTGAATTTTCTATTTTCAGAACTTTTAAGCCATGGCTTTACAATTTTTCTTGAAAAAATCACAAGTATAAAGGATAGTATTATAAAAAATGTGGTTGTAATTATTTTGTTTGTTGTAAATATTCCTAATATGGCAGTAATAAAACTACTAATTCCAAACCATAAAAAGAAAAATGTTGGCGTAATAATTTCAAGAATAACAAAAATAATCCCCAATATTATCCAGAATTGCCATTCCAGCATTTTAACTCCCCCTTTCCATATGTTTCGCTATATTATGGAAATTTCTTCTGGATGTACAATATGAAACTCTATATCCTTAAATTCACTGGATAATTCTTCTTTTGTTTTTTTAATTAACCTTGTATATCGGCTTGAAATATGATAAAGAATAACCTTTTTTGGCTTAATTTGTGTTAATAATTTTTTTATTTCGTCTAATGATGTATGATTGCGCAATTTTCTATCTTTTTCTCTTATAAAAGTACATTCATGTACCAATATATCACTATCTTCTATAATATCCGGTGATACAGGTAACGAATCTCCGCTAATAGTAACTAATTTTTTTGTATATTTTTCCAATATATTTTCTTTACCCATTTTACTTATTAATTCCTTTATTTCATTTCCAGATAGATTTTGATATTCACTTTTTAAACGTTTTCTGTTTTCAAGAATCTGGAAACCAACAGATTTTTCGCCTGGAGTATGCCTTGTTTTGAAAATCTTTAAATATCTGTTATTTTTTAAAGGGATAATATCACCATGTTCAACGGTAATAAATTCAAGTTTGAATCTTAAATATTTATTCATTCTCTGGATAAAGTTTAGATATTCTTCTATATTTTTAGAACCTTTAGGATAATAAATTGTTAACCCCTTTTCTCGACTTCCCATTGCATTGTTTCTGGTATTTATAAATCCCCACAAACCTGCAATATGATCAACGTGAGAATGTGAAATAAATATCTTTTCTATACTGTATATCTTGTTTCCTAACGCAGCGCTTATTCCTTCGCCTACATCAAATAAAAGCCTATCAGGTTTATAATAAACCCATGTAGTATATAATGCCTTTGAACGAATTATAAATTCCAAAATTTTTCACCATCCATTATTCTTCTAACGGTTCTATTTTAACCTTAATATCTCCTTTTACACCTTCTGGAAGTTTTATTGTTAGTGTATATAACCCTACTTCTTTAATATTAACCTTTTCTGTAAACCATCTTTTATCAAAATCGATATTTGTACTATCTTTTATATGTTTTGCAATATCATTTGCTGTAATTGCTCCAAATAATTTTCCATTTTTTCCACATTTTATTTTTAATTTATAAACTTTTTCCTGGAGTTGTTTAAGTAATTTTTCCATTTTTTCTTTTCTTTTTTGTTTTACTTCTTTTTTTACTTCCTGTATTTTTTGAACGTGTTTTATTTCTCCTTCTTTCGCTTCAATTGCAAGTCCTCTTGGTATTAAATAGTTTCTTCCGTAACCGTCAGAAACTTTTACTATTTCCCCTTTTTTACCAACTTTTGCTACATCTTTCAATAACATTACTTTCATATAACCCCTCCTTGTTTCTTTCTTTATTAAGTATATCACAATTTAGTTAAATTTAATGTGAAAATGGAATAACAAAAATTAAAGGAGGCCTCAGCCTCCTTATATTATTAGTCACTAATGAATGGTAATAATGCCATGTGTCTTGCTCTTTTAATCGCCTTTTTAACCATTCTCTGGTGTTTTGAACAATTTCCGTTTAATCTTTTTGGAATTATTTTACCTTTTTCGTTAATGAAATCTTTTAATAAATCAACGTTTTTATAATCAATATATTCTATTTTTTGAGAACATAATTTACATTTTTTTACTCTTCTTGGTCTTCTAAATGCCATGTTGTTCACCTCCTAAAAATTTGGTGGGGTATCATCCTCGGTTCCCGCATCATCAATTGGGAAAAATTGAGGAAATTCATCATTTGAAAAGTCATCAAAATCATCATTTACTTCGTCGATAGTCGGTTCAATAACTTCTATATTTGAATTATCTTCAAAATTATTTGTTATATATGCATCTCTGCTTGCTTTTGACTCCATAAATTGTATTGTGGAAGCTGAAACCTCTGCTCTTTCCCTATAATTATTGTTTTGATCTCTCCAGGTATTTATTCTTAAAGCACCTTCAACAAGAATCAAAACACCTTTTTTGAGGTAATTTTCAGCAAATTCTGCTTTTTTTCCAAAAACAACAACCCTTATGAAGTCAGTTTTTTGACCGTTGAAATCATTATTCCAATTTGGTCTATCTACAGCAAGTGTAAAATTTGCGACTTTATCTCCTGAAGTTGTCATTCTTACTTCTGGATCTCTTGTAAGTCTTCCAACAAGTATAACCCTGTTGAATGAATAGCTCATAATATCATCCCTTATTCTTCGTCAGCAGCTACTGGTTCTTCAACAATAACTTCCTGTGTTTCTTCAGCTTTTTTTGCTTTGTTTTTTTCAGCTTTTTCTAAGTCTTCTCTTCTGAATACCTGCCATCTGAATGTGTTCTGGCTGTTAATTCTGAAAAGACCGTCTAATTCGTTTACCTTATCTGGTTCTGCTTTGAAAATTCCCCAAGCATAGTCACCTTCTGTATAACCTTGATGGGTTCTGTAAGCTAATTTTCTCATACCCCATCTTTCCCAGTGTTCAATTTCTCCACCAACTTTTTCTTCGATCCATGATTTAACTTTTTCTACTTCTGCGTTTCTTGCTTCTTCAGATAATTCTGGAGAAACAATAAACATAACTTCATAAATCCTTTTCACTACCATACACCTCCTCGGACATTTTTGGCCCTTATTTAAAAGAGCGGAATTTTTGCCATATTATTATATCAAAAAAAGTCTCAAATAAAAAGCTTTTAACATAAAATTATCAAAAAAAATAAATTATAGAAACTCTTCATTGTTTTGCATATCAAATTTGTGTTATACTTATATTAGGAGGTATTCTAATGGAAAGAATAGATACACAGGTTTTTGTTGCTTTTGATCTTGAAACTACCGGGTTAAAACCCTATTTAGGAGATAGAATTATTGAGGTAGCTGCTATTCCTATATTTAATGGGAGAATAAAAAGAAAATATGAATTTCATACATTGGTAAATCCAAATATTAGAATTCCTGGTGAAGTTTCACAGTTCCATAAGCTTAATAATACTGATATAGAAAATGCACCAACTATTTTAGAGGTTTTTCCAAGGTTCAAAGAATATGTCTCAGGTACAATTTTGGTTTCCCATAATGCAAGAATGGATATGAAATTTCTTGATGTTGCTGCAAAAGAAAGCGGTATTTTACCTTTAAACAATTATTATATCGATACTCTGGAATTGTCAAAAGCTTTATTGGAAACAGGCCCATATTCATTGGAACATTTATCAAAACGCTTCAAAATATATGAGGGAAAATCTCATAGAGCATATGACGATGCTTTGATGACTGCAAAATTATTTTTAATTTTTATAAAACGTTTTGGCTTAAAGAGTCTATCTGATTTCATAAAAAGATGGAGGGGATAGTTATGGTAAAAAACTTTGTGCTCGACACAAATGTATTAATTCATGATCCAAAAGCTATTTTTAATTTCCAGGACAACAATGTTATTATTCCATTTCCTGTTTTAGAAGAAATTGACAATTTAAAAACACGCGGTGAAAGAACAGGTGCCGCTGCTAGAGAAGTAAATAGAGTATTAGACGGATTAAGAAAAGACGGTAATTTAAGAAAAGGCGTAAAACTCGAAAATGGAGGTTGTTTAAGAATATTAACCCTTGAAGAAAATGGCTTTAAGATTCCTAAATATTTAGGGAGAAAGATGGATGATTTTATTTTAATGTATGCAATGTATTTAAAGGAACACGATAAAAAACATGAAACTTATCTTGTTTCTAAGGATATTAATATTAGAATAAAAGCAGAAGCCGTTGGAATAGTGGCTCAAGACTACCTTACAGATCGTATTGAATATGAAGATTATTTTGAAGGATTTATGGAGTTAAATATTGAAGAAAAACTTATTGAAAAGGATAAGATAAATATAAACCTCATTGAAAATCACGAAAACATTTCACCTAACACATATTTTGATCTTAATAATGGCAATTATTATAGATATTCTGAAAAAGAAAAAGCCTTGGTTAAACTTGATGTTTCATTATTTACAGAAGTTTTTGGGATTAATCCGAGAAACAGAGAACAGATTTTTGCATTTGATGCTTTACTAAATGATGAAATTCCACTTGTAACTCTTGTTGGAAGCGCTGGAACCGGAAAGACGTTATTGGCATTAGCAGTGGGACTTTTCAAGGTTTTAGATGAGAAAAAATATAAAAAATTACTTGTTTCAAAACCTGTAATTCCTGTTGGAAAAGATATAGGTTTTTTACCTGGTTCAATTCAAGAAAAGATGAAACCATGGTTGCAGCCTATATACGATAATCTTGATTATTTATTCCAGGGAAAAGGGAAAAAACCCGATGAATACCTTGAAAAAAGAGAAATATTAGAAATAGAGGTTCTTTCATATATTAGAGGAAGATCTATTCCGGAACAATATATGATTATTGATGAAGCTCAAAATTTGACTCCTCATGAAATAAAAACTATAATTACAAGAGTAGGAGAAAATACAAAGATAGTATTAACCGGTGATCCATTCCAGATTGATAATCCATATTTAGGTTTTTCATCAAATGGTCTTACATATGTCTCTTCAAAATTTAGAGAATCTCCTTTAGCTGCTCATGTGTATCTTTTGAAAGGAGAAAGGTCTGAACTTGCATCTAAAGCAGCAGAAATTCTGTGATTTGTAAAATATATTTAAGAATAATTCGGTAAAATATAGAAAATCTAAATATGAGAAAGGATGAGAAAAATGAATAATTCCGATGTTTTAGAATATGATGTATACGTTAAAGTAAAAAAAGAGGATATACATCTTGTCACTTATTTACTTGAGTCTGTTGATAATTTAATGAATGTAAGAAATGTTGTTGAAAACAACATGATGAAAATCATATGTCCAAAAGATACTCTTGATGAATCTTTAAAATTAATAAATTCTTTAAAAGAAATGACTGATCTGGAGGTTGTAAAGATTGAACCCAACAACGGGGAAGTCTAATTCCAGAAAAAAAGGGATATATAGAATTATCCCTATACCTTATGAAAATTATCCAAGTATTTTTGAAATTGATTATAACAGATTAAAAAAACTCGGTTTTAAAACTTTACTATTTGATTATGATTTTACTCTTGCTCCTTGGAAACAACAGATTGATGATAAAACTATTGTTTTATTTGAAAAATTATCTAATCTTGGATTTAAGATTGCAATTGTATCAAATGCCCCAGAAAAACGAATAAAACATGTAAAAGAAAAAGCTGGAGAACATATCCATATATATTGGCGTATGCATAAACCGTTATCTATAAAAATTAAAAAAATCTTTGAAGATTTAAAAACAACACCTGCTGAAACTGTGATAATTGGAGATTTATTTTTTACAGATATTTTATTAGGAAACAGATTGGGATTATATACTATTCTGGTTAATCCATATACATACGAAATTGATTCTTTTTTTAAAAAAATTGCCGCTTTTCTTTCTAAAATTTTATATTATACATTTTTTTATACATTGGGGTGGTTGTTTAGAATGCTTGATCATACTATACCAAACGAATTTGTTAACGATGTTTTTGAAATAGACTATAAAAAATTAAAAGATAAAGGTTTTAAACTTTTGATTTTTGATTTTGATAACACATTAACTACCTGGAGAAATGAAAAATTGCCAGATGAGATATTAAATTTATTTGATAATTTATCAAAAGATTTTAAAATTCTAATTGCATCTAATGGTAAAGAGCATAGATTTCATAATATTAGAGAAGAATTAAAAAGATATAATATCGATGTAATGGGATATTCTCTAAAACCTTTTCCTTTTAAGATTAGAAAAAAAATTAAGGAATATAATATTCCTCCATCTCAATGTGTTTTAATTGGTGATCAATTATTTACTGATATAATTGCAGGTAATAAAAATAATTTTTATACAATAAAAGTTAAACCAATTTCAAAGCATGAAAGAGTATTTACCAAAATACTAAGATTTTTCGAAAAGATTGCCATGAAATCAATGAGAGAAAAACCTAAAGTTTAGGAGGGGGAAGATGGCGTTTGATAAAGAAGTCTACAGAAATTCTGTAAAAAGCGTTACTAAATATTTATGGTTCAATACTGAAAAACCCATAGAAATAATTCATATAACAGATGAAGTCAGAGATTTTGTAAAAGAAAGCGGTATTATTGATGGATATGTAATGGTTTCCGCTATGCATCTTACAGCATCAGTTTATATTAATGATTATGAGTCCGGATTAATTGAAGATATTAAAGAATGGTTAGAAAAATTAGCTCCTCAAAATTATCCATATAAACATCATTGGACAGGTGAGGTCAACGGTCATGCTCATTTAAAGAATCTAATTATGCACCATCAAATAATAGTTCCTATAACAGATGGTGATCTTGATTTGGGACCATGGCAGGAGATTTTTTATGCTGAATTTGACGGACAAAGAAGAAAAAGGGTTATATTAAAAGCTTTTGGAATCTCAAAATAAATGAAATAAATGGGGGATTTTATGGAAAAAGTTTATTTTTATGACGGATTTTTATGGGGTGGAGTATTTGATTCTTATCAAATAGAAAAAATGAATGATCGTACAAACTGGGATGAATGGCAGAAAAAAGGAAAAATAAAAGACGGTACTACATTAAAAATCATAGAAAAGTTTCAGAAGAATTTATTTTCTGAAACTTTTGAAATTTCTAAAAATATAGGATTAAATTCCTTAATGTTTTCAATAGAATGGGCAAAAATATATCCTGAAATGGGATATATCAATCGTGCAAAATTAGAAAGTTATAAAAACTTTATCCTATCTCTGAAAAAAGAAGGAATTGAAATATTTTTAATTTTAAACCATTTTACTTTTCCAATCTGGTTTGAAGAAAAAGGTGGTTTTCAGAATGATGAAAATCTTAAATTTTTAATTTCATACACTGAAGAAATAGTAAATGAATTTAAAGATATAGTTGATTACTATATTCCTTTTTATGAACCTTTAAAATATATTGATTATGCGTATAAAAAAGGTTTATATCCTCCGGGGATTAGCGATGAAAAAATTTCTGAAATAGTTAAAGAAAACATAATAAAAGTTTATAAGGAATTATATCTTTTAATACACAAAAATAATATTTATTCCAAGGTCGGAATTATCAAAAATACAAATTATGATAATACTTTTTTTAATGTTTTAAAAAATTATATGGATTTTCTGGGAATTACATTTTACGATGATAAAACATCAGGTTTACCCCGTACAGTTCAAAAAGATGATATTGGAAATAATATTTATCCAGAAAAATTGAATATTGAGATACCAGAATTAAAGAAATATGATAAACCTATTGTAATTTCTTCTATCGGCATTGCTGATGAAAGCGATATTTATCGATCTCAATTTTTGATAAAAACAATTTCCTATATTCATGAGTTATTAAACAATAATATTAAGATTATGGGGTATTTTCACAAAAATATCTTTGATTTATTTGAATGGGAAGAAGGGTTTAGTGCCGAATACGGATTATTTGAATTTGATTCTATAAATAATCGCATAAATCCTCGACATAGCGCTAAAGTTTTTTCCAATATAGTTCAATCGAATAAAATACCACCACATTTAATTAAATATACTCAATAATAACATTTTGAAAGGTCAGGCTTAACGCCTGACTTTTTTATTTATAATATATACTTTAATTTTTTTAAAGTCACTTATAAAAAAATTGAATTTTCTATAAAAAATTTTATGATATTTTAATATTTGCTATTGACAAATAAAAATTTTTTTTGTTATAATAGAGTTGAACTTATAAAAATTAAAGTATATATAAATAAAATTAAAATAACCACGTCTATTAAGATGGAGAGAAATTAAATAATAATATTTTTTAAAAAGGGGGTTTTAATATGTTGAAAAGAAAAAAACATTTTTTAAAAGAAAAAAAGACAAGATCATACTACGAAGGATTTGATTCAATGACTGAATTAAAAGATGTATTATTAGAAATGAAAAGATATCAATTGTAACTTTTATTGCTACTCCTTCCTAAAAAAAGAAGCTCCGAAATTTTCGGAGCTTCTTTTTATTCATTATTTATAATACTATGTGCACTTTTAAGTTCTGAATGAATAATATTTTTTGCATCATCAAAGAGTTCAAAAATATGCGGATATTTTAATTCACAATATACAATATTCCCAACCTTTTCTTTTTTAATTAAACCAACATCTTCAAGAATTTTTATATGTTGAGATATGCTTGACTGCGTAAGCCCTAGCTTTTCAGAAATCTCAAGAATATTACATTCTTTATTATTTAATATTTTTAAAATTCTCAATCTTGTAGGATGAGATAAAGCTTTAAATATATCTGCTAATAAATCACAATTATCCATATTCAACACTCCATCTTTTAGTATTTCTAAGTAAAGTATAAAGTTTTAGTTTTACGATATATTCAAGGAAAAATTAATTTTCTGCTATTTTTCGCGCTTCAAGAATACCGTGTGCTGTAGCATGAACTATACTTCTTGTATGTCCAGAACAATCACCTATAAATTTAAGATTTTCAAATAAATCGTTATTTAATTTTTTACCATAAAATTTTACTTCTACTCCATATAATAAATTTTCTTCATCTGCAATTCCAGGAATTATTTTATCTAAATTATCTATAAATTCTATTAATGATGTAGAGGTCTTACTTGGAAAAACTAAATTAAGATCACCAAGAACATATTCATCATTATTTAAAGTTGGAAATACCTTCCATAATTTTTTTGTTCTTTTTCCTTTTTTAAAATCACCATATGTTTGAAGTATTATTTTATCTCCGCCTGCTAAAATATTGGATAATTTTGCTATATATGAACCATATCCATTTGGATCATTAAAAGGTTTTGTAAACGAATGAGTTACCAAAATTGCAAAATTAGTATTTGTCGATTTTTGATCATGTATTGCGTGACCATTTACAGTAATAAAATCAGAGTATTTTTCTGTAACAACATATCCCGAAGGATTATTACAAAATGTTCTTACCAATTGACCATTTGAAGACTTAAATTTCACTTTAAATTCATATAATGCCTCATTAAGCTCTTTAACAACTATATCCGGCAATTCAAATCTTACTCCTAAATCCACCTTTGTATTCGATAATATTATATCCGGATATTTCTCTGTTAAGGTATCTATTAGCTTAAATCCACTCCTTCCAACTGCAATATACACTTTATCAAACTCTTCCTTTTTTTCTTCACGACTTTTTCTATCGATATATTTAATTAATATTTTTTCATTAACTTCAATATCTTTAACAAAGGAATTAAATTTAAATTCTATTCCTTTTTTAGAAAATTCCTCATGTGCATTTTTTAGAAAAATCTTCAATTTATCTGTTCCAATATGAAAAAATTCTGATTCTACAAGTTTAAAGCCGTTAATAAAAAATTTCTTTTGTAGTTCTTCAAGATTCTCTCTAGATCCAATTTCAGGTTCTGTCTCTGCAAGCTTACAATAATAATCCACAATTTCTTTTTGCAATGTTTTATTATATAAAATTTCCTCTAAATCTCCTCCCATTTCTGAAGAGACAAAGAGCTTCCCATCAGCTCTAATTCCACTAATAGAGGATGAATAAATATCTGCATTCATTTCAAAAACTGTAATTTCATGTTTAGATGTGTCTATTTCCTTCAAAAATCCAACAGCTGCTGCACCAAATCCTATAACTGCTATTTTCATTAAAACCTCTCCTTTCAAATGTATATTTCCCTTACAAAAAAATAGACTGAAACCTTAAAGGTTTCAGTCTAGATTACTTTTTTATAGTATAGTAGCATCTCTTTGGAGATTCAATTTTCTCCTCTTTCTTTAATTTCTTTATTGCCTTATCCACTTCTTTTTTATCAATTCCCGCTTTTTCTGCTATTTCCGCAGATTTTAAAGGTTCTTTTGATTCAGATAATACTTTAACAACTAATTCTATATTATCCATTATATCTTCCTCCTAATAAATCTTTATGTTATTAATTCATTCTTTTATTTAAGTATTTTTTCAATTCATCAAATGAAATTTCGAAAATATTATCTATAATATAATCTAAATCATCTATATCCAGATTTTCAATTTTATTTCTTAATTTTTCTATATCTTTTTCTTTAAATTTTCTTTTTAATAATTTTATCACATCTTCAACTTTTGCGCTATGTAATCCTTGCTGTAATCCCTGCTCTAAACCTTCTTTTCTTCCTTCAATCATTGCTTTTTCTTTACTTTCTTTTATCGCTTCTTCAACTGTTCTTATAAAGTTTTCAAACATTCCCTCCACCTCCTCATTTTCATATATCTCGAGTTCTTTTTTATCGATTCCAGTTTTATTCGTTAATACATTAATTACTATACCTACATATTCTTTAAATTTCGCTTTTTCAGTTTCCGGAAGAGTTTCTAATTCTTTCTTTATCTCTTTTAACGTTTCTATTATCCTTTCTGTTTCCGACTTATTTAAGGTTAATAATAGTCCCAATGCATTTTTTATTCTTAATAACCTTTCTTCCTCTAATTGACTTAGATCTATTATTTCATATTTAAATGATGGTACATATTCTGAAAACATTTCCCAATTTTCTACTTTTTTCATAAACCAATTCTCGGCTGTCCATTTTCTTTTCCCTGTATAGAATACTATGGGGATTATAGGTATAAGCTTGAAACCTTTTGTTCTTGATTCTTTTTTAAAACTTTTTATATATTCTCTCCATATTCTAATCATATATTCTAATATTCTAAATTGCATCAAATAATCAACACTTGACTGATGTTCAATTAACAAAAATAAATACATTTCTCTTTCATCATACTTTATTTTAAACAATAAATCACTTTCCTTATCTCCATAGGCTAAATCAGTGAAACGTGTATTCTCTATTTTTATATTTTCTGGTTTTATGTTATAGGATCTCAATTTTGGTAAAAATATATTTATAAATTCAACAAGCATTTCCTTATCAGATAATATATTTTTAAATAGTTGATCTTCCATCCCCATTTAGATCCCCCCTTAAAAATATATTTATCATGAAATATTATAAAAAAATTTATTTCTTATGTCAAGAATACATTATTTTAAAATTCCTTTTATAATCAATTCCGTGGCTTCATCTTCTGTAAGTCCTTTAGCCATCAACGTTTCTAATTGCTGTGGATTAACTCTTCCAACGGATGCTTCATGAGTCAATTCTGCTAAATCGTTATTAACTCTCAATATTGGAATTGTACTTACATGAACATTTGAACCTTTACTGATTTCTGTACATTCAATGTGCCCCTTTGAATATGGTGCATTACCATAAGCTTCATTTATTACTTCTGCATTTGTTGAATCCTGAGCAAAAACATATGTTTTGGCAATACCTGAAGCCTTTTCGCCATTTAAATTCACTACTTCTTTTATATTAATCTTATCATCTTTTTTACCCCAGACTTTGGATTCAAGCAATGCTTTAGAAGATTCGTCAAGATCCACTGTCATTTCAATTTTTAACTCACCAGCTCTTGATTTCGTTAATCTAAATCTGCTATCAAATACAGAATTTTTTGCAACCTTTGTATAATAATATGTTTCTAAAAATATTCCATCTTTTTCATTATGAAAGTGCTCGTCTTCCATAAATACAATAGAGTTTTCACCAATATACATTTCTGAATCCATTTTATGGTGAATCTTTCCAAACGGGAACGAACAATGAGAAAGGAATTTTACATCACAATTATTTCCTATTGTATATTTAACCTTTATGTATTGTTCTCCTTGATTCCTTAAAAAGCCAACACATAAATGAATAGGTTTATCCATTTTAACTCCATCATCTATAATCATTTCATAATCAACAACACCATCTTCTGCTTTATGAATTATTATATTTATTCCTTCTACAGTATTCTTACCAAGTATTTTATCTCCACTGATAATAATAGAAACTATATCTTTACTTAATAAGTTACTTATATCACCACCAGCCTGCTCATAGGCTTTTTCTATCATTTCAAATTCTTTAGCATAATTTTTTTCTATGTTCATAATTTCACCTCATTACCCATATCTTCAACAGGTACATTTATATGTGCACAATTATCGCATGTGCTTTTATATACTTCAGAAACAATTTTTGGATCTCCCTGCGATTTAATTCTTCCTGAACAGATTAAAAATGCTTCATCGGCTATTTCTGCAATTTCCTCCCTATGAGTAATACTTAAAACACTTCCGCCATTTGAGGTTATCATTTTGAATATTCTTTCAATCATTATATTTGACATCATATCTATTCCGGAATCCGGTTCATCAAAAATAGCAAATTTTGGTTTTAATATAATTAATGATGCTAATTCTATTCTCTTTCTTTCACCACCCGAAAGTGTCTTATCAACCTTTCTATGAAGATAAAAAGGATTAAGACCCACAAGGTTTAATATCTCTATTAATTCCGCATCACTTAAATTTATCCTCTTTCCCAATGTAAGATATTCCTTTACTCCAAGTCCTTCATATCTCACTGGTTCCTGCCATGCCATTGTGATTCCCAATTTAGCTCTTTCAGTTATCGAATAATCAGTAATATCTTCACCATTAAATATTATTCTTCCACCATGATTCCCTTTATATCCGTCAAGTCCCATTATTATTCTTGCCAAGGTCGACTTTCCAACACCATTATTCCCTAAAACTGCATATATTTTCTTTTCTTCAAATTTAAAGGATATATCTTCTATAATCTTTCTTGGTCCCACATTAAAACTTATGTTTTGTAATTCTAACATTATACTTCCTCCCTGATCTTTTAGGATTACTATTATAATTCTATCAAATTATTGTAAAAATTCCTGACATAAAATATCGAAAATATAATAGTTTGTAAAAAGTGTATTAATATGTTATAATTCACACTGAATAAATATTAGAGGTGTGTTACGGTGAAGAAACAGAATATCTTGAAAACGGAATATTTTGATATTGAATATAATATAATAAAATCACCAAAAAGAAAAACAATGTCTATAATAATCTCCGAAGACGGTGAAGTAATTGTTAGAATTCCAAATTGGATTTCAAATTACGAAGCAAAGAAATTTGTATTTAACAAAAGAGAATGGATTGTTTCGAAACTAATGATATTTAAAAAACAAAAAATTCCTGAAAGAAAATATGTTTCAGGAGAGAAGTTTTTGTATCTTGGTAAGACATATACTTTAATGATTATGGAAGGGAATTATGGCGTTGGAATTTTAGATGATTTTTTATATATTTCACTAAAAAAAGACTTTTTCGACAATTATGATTTAAAAAGAAATATGGTTATAAAATGGTATAAAAATCAGGCCAAAAAGATAATAAACGAAAGATTGGAATACTATTCAAAAATAATGAAATTACAATACGGCAAAGTTTTCATCAGAGATCAAAAAACACGTTGGGGCAGTTGTTCAGGCAAAAACAATCTCAGTTTTAACTATAAAATAATCATGGCTCCAAAAAGAAAATTGGATTATATTATTGTACATGAATTAGCTCATATTATATATAAACATCATCAAAAAAGTTTCTGGAATTATGTAGAAAAATACTGTGAGGATTATCAGGAAAGCAGAAAATGGTTTAGAGAAAACGGACGATATTTGATATTATAATCTATTATAATCTCAGGAGGTGCAATATGATAAAGATTGAAGAAGTTATAAAAGAAAAAAAGAAAATATATGCAATCTCTTTAGAATCACCATTTTATCCAGACGGAAAAGGCGGACAACTTGGAGATAGAGGAAAAATAGGAGAAGCAACCGTGCTTTTTGTGGAATATAAAAATAACAAATATTATCATCAAATCGATAAAGAAATAGAACCCGGAGAATATGATTATGAAATCGATTTAAAAAGACGTAAGGATATTTCACAACAACACACAGCTCAACATATTTTATCAGCTGCTTTTGAACAAATTACTGATCTTGATACCGTTGGTTTTAGAATGGCTGAAGAATATACTACAATAGATTTAAACACCGCAAAATTAGATGAAAAAATAGAAAAAGAAGCTGAAAGATTATCCAATGAAATAATACAAAAGTGTTTACCTGTTGAAGAAATTATTACTTCAAAAGAAGAAATAAAAAAATATAATCTCAGAAAAGAGTTAAGCGATAAGGTTCAAGGAGATGTAAGATTAATAAAGATTGGTGATTTTGATATAAATCCATGTGGTGGATTTCATGTAAAAAATACAGGCGAAATTGGATTGGTAAAAATCATTTCAAAGGAAAAGGTAAAAGGGAATCTAACGAGATTATATTTTGTAGCTGGAAACAGGGCCATTGAGGATTATGAAAAAAGAATTAATATTACAAAAGATATTTCACATATTTTAACTGCTAAAATAGAAGAAACACCTATAAGAGTTGAAGAAACATTGAAAAAAATGAAAGAATATAAAAGCGCATACGAAAAATTAAGCGAAAAATATGCTGAAATAATGGCTAAAAAATTCTTAGAAAATGCTAAAACAATAAATAATATAAAATTTATCTATATTGATTCAAACGAAGATTATATAAATTATCTTCCCAAATTCCTTCCGATGAATGAAATTTTATTTGTTACAAAAAAAGAAAACAGATACGAAATATCTTCAGGAATCATTGATTGTAAGGAATTAATAAACAATATTAGAAAAGATTATCCTGAACTTAAAGGTGGCGGTGGTAAAAATAGGGGAAGTATTATAGGAAATATTGACATAGAAGTTATTAAAAATTATATAAAATAAAAAGCCGGATTTTGAAATCCGGCTTTTTTATTAGTTATTTGGATTTTGTGTGTCTTCAGGATTTGGTCCTGCTGCGCCTGCGTCAGCATTAGCTGTTTGCTGTGCCTGTTGATAAATCAACTGACCAAGTTTCATTGATTCGTTCTTTAAGTCTTCCATTACTATCTTTAATTTTGCAATATCATTGTTATTTATAGCATCTCTTACATCGTTAATTAATGTTTCTAATCTTGCTTTCTGATCTTCTGGTACTTTATCTTTATTTTCATTGATTAACTTTTCTACCTGATATGCAAGGTCGTCAGCCTGGTTTTTGAGTTCGATTTCTTCTCTCTTTCTCTTATCCTGCTCTTCATATTCCTGAGCTTCTCGTATCATTCTTTCAATATCTTCTGAAGAAAGTTTATTTCTACCTGTTACAACCATTGACTGCTGTTTTCCTGTTCCTAAATCTTTTGCTGAAACATTTACTATACCGTTAGCATCTATATCAAATGAAACTTCTATTTGTGGCACTCCCCTTGGTGCTGGTGGTATTCCTGTTAATTTAAAGCTTCCAAGGAAGAAGTTATCCTTAGCAATTGGCCTTTCACCCTGGAATACTCCGATTTCAACTTCTGTCTGGAAGTCAGCAGCTGTTGTGAATACCTTACTCTTTCTAATAGGTATCTTACTGTTCTTAGGAATAATAATTTCCATTAATCCACCTTTTACTTCAACCCCAAGTGAAAGTGGTGTAACGTCTACAAGTACTAAGTCCTGATCTGTATTTCCTGTCATAATTGCAGCCTGAACAGCAGCACCTATTGCAACAGCTTCGTCAGGGTTAACACCTTTACTTGGTTCTTTGTGGAATATTGATTTTACCAATTCCTGAACTGCTGGAATTCTTGTTGAACCACCAACTAATAATACATCATCAATTTCTTCTGGTGAAAGTCCAGCATCTTTTAATGCTGTTTCAATTGGACCTCTTGTTGATTCAATTAAATCTCTTACCAATTCTTCGAATTTCTTTCTTGTTAATGTTTTCTGTAAGTGTACTGGCTGACCATTAACAACTGTTAAGAATGGTAAGTTAATTTCTGTTTCGAGTTTTGTTGATAATTCAATCTTTGCAGTTTCTGCAGCTTCCTTTAACCTCTGCATTGCCTGTCTGTCATTTGAAATATCTGAACCATGTTCTTTCTTGAATTCTTCAACTAACCAATCGATAATTCTCTGGTCAAAGTCATCTCCACCTAAGTGGTTGTTTCCTGATGTTGATACAACTTCGATTACACCTTCTCCAACATCAAGTATTGATACATCAAATGTACCTCCACCAAGGTCATATACTACTATTTTCTTATCTTCATGTGTTTTGTTTAAACCAAATGCAATTGAAGCTGCTGTTGGTTCGTTGATAATTCTCAACACTTCTAAACCAGCAATTTCACCAGCTTCTTTTGTTGCCTGTCTTTGTGCATCATTAAAGTATGCTGGAACTGTAATAACTGCCTTCTTAATTTTTCCACCAAGATATGCTTCTGCATCTCTTACTAATTTCTGTAATACAAAAGCACTTATCTGTTGTGGTGTAAAGCTTTTACTATCGATACTTACTTTATAATCAGAACCCATTTTTCTTTTTATTGATCTGATTGTTCTATCTGGATGTAATATTACCTGTCTTTTTGCAGGTTCACCTACAATTACAGTTCCATCTTTTGAAAAATGTACTATAGAAGGAGTTGTTCTTTTTCCTTCTGCATTAGGAATAACTTCTACATTTCCATCTGGTTTCATCCATGCTATAGCTGAGTTAGTTGTACCAAGGTCGATACCAACTACGTATTCTTTTTCAGCCATATTATCACCCTCCTTATTTTCATCGTTTTTTGATTTCCGTATATATTATACTTCAAAATCAGCAAAATTGTTCAATTGAAATATTTTTTTAATAATATTTCGTAATAATTATTATTACTATATTTTATTTGTTATAATTTTAATGTTACTAAATTTTATAGCATTCTTAACTTTTATTTGCTTATTAAATACAGTTTTTTATGGTTAAAATTTTGATTATATGCAAAAAATACATCTATGATTTATTATTTTTTTAACAAGTTATGATATAATATGATTATAAAAAATAAAGAAAGAGGAGTGTGATATTATGAAATTAATTGAAAAAATGCTCGAAGAGTTGTTAATGGATTCTATCAAGAATTTATATAATGTTGAATTAAAAGAACCTGTAGTACAAAGAACTGCTAATGATAACTTTGGTGATTTTCAAACAAATTTTGCTATGATAAATGCCAAGGTTTTAAAAAAAGCTCCAAGAATGATAGCACAAGAAATCATTGATAATTTCCCCGAAAATGATATTATAGAAAAAATCGAAATAGCAGGACCAGGATTTATAAATTTCTATGTAAAAGATGTATTTTTAACTGAATACTTGCCAAAAATCGAAAAAGAAAATCCTGATTTTTCATTTATTGATAGAGAAGGCGATGTTATTATCGATTATTCTTCACCAAATATTGCAAAACCTATGCATATTGGTCATTTAAGAAGTACTGTTATTGGGGATGCTATAAAAAGAATTTATAGATATCTTGGTTATAATGTAATTGGAGATAATCACCTTGGTGACTGGGGGACACAATTTGGAAAATTAATAGTTGGTTATAGATTATGGCTTGATAAGGAAAATTATGAAAAAGATCCTATTGGTGAAATGGAAAGAATTTATGTGAAATTCGAAAAAGAATCTGAAAATAATCCTGATCTTTTAGAAGAAGCAAGACAGGAACTCAAAAAATTACAGGATGGAGATCCAGAAAATAGAAAATTATGGCAGGAATTTATTGATTTATCATTAAAAGAATATAATAAAATATATAAAAGAATGGATATAGAATTTGATACATATTATGGAGAATCACATTATCACAATATTATGCCTGAAATTGTAAAAATGCTTCTTGATAAAGGTATTGCAACATATAGTGAAGGTGCTGTTGTTGTATTTTTTGACGAAGAAGAAAATCTACCTCCAGCAATTATTCAGAAAAAGGACGGAGCTTTCTTATATGCAACATCAGACCTTGCATGTATAAAATTTAGAAGAGAAACATATAATCCTAATAGAATATTATATGTAACTGATGAAAGACAACAAACACATTTCAAACAGGTATTTAATATTGCAAGAAAGTTAGGCTGGGATGATAATTATCAGCATATATGGTTTGGATTAATGAGATTTGCTGATGGTGTTTTCTCTACAAGAAAAGGTAATGTGATAAAATTAGAAGAATTACTTGATAAAGCTGTTGAAAAAGCAAAGGAAATCATTGAAGAGAAGAATCCAGGATTGTCTCCAGAAGAAAAAGAAGAAATTGCAGAGGCAATTGGAATCGGTGCTGTAAAATATGCTGACCTCAGTCAAAACAGAATAAGCCATATTATATTTGACTGGGATAAAATGCTCGCCTTTGATGGAAATACAGCTCCTTACTTACTTTATACATATGCAAGGATACAATCATTAAAAAGAAAAGCTGAAGAAAAAGGCTATACATTTGAAAATGCAAATCTAAAAATAACAGAAAAACTCGAAAGAAAATTGGGATTGTTATTAACCCAGTTACCAATTGTTGCAATTAGAGCTGCTGAAGATTATAAACCTAATTTAATTGCTGATTATCTCTTTGAATTAGCACAAACATATAATTCATTCTACAATAATCTTCCTGTATTAAAGGAAGAGGAAGAAACATTAAAATCAAGGTTATTATTATCTCATTTAGCTGGAGAAGTATTAAAAAGAGGTCTTGACTTGCTTGGTATAAGAGTAGTAGATAAAATGTAATGTGAGGTGTGTTAAGTGATTTACTCTATAGTTTTTTCAATTATTTTCCCAGTCTTAGCTGTTGTCTTATTTAAAAGTCCTGTATTGTATATTGTATTGATGAGTATATTTGCATTGACCACAGCGTTTTTTTCATTTCTTTCAAAAAAATACGATAAATTGACTATAGTATTTTTATTCATAGGATTGTTATTAGCTGGTTTTGGATATATAAGAGGCTATGCTATTGATTTATTCATGGTAATTACACTGATTTCTACAACATTTTCATCTCTTTTTTCATTTAAAAACAAAAAACTATATATTGTATTAGCCTGGTTATTTAATGCCATGGCAATTGGAACGTATGTATATTTGAATGTTTCTTTAAGCAGAGCGATCTTAATAGCTGTTCTCGTATTCTTAGCTGGATATAGGGACATTATGCCTCAAAAAAGTACAGAGGAGGAAGAAAATTCTTGAAAAGAATTGTTTTCAGACTTTTAAAATCAAATAGGTATTCTATCACAGCTCTTATTGCAGCAATGGAAAAAGAAAATATAGAAATAGAAACTATACTTGAAAAAAATTTTGAAAAAATACTGGAATATAATCCTGAAGATACATTAATAGCTTATTCATTTATGAGTTTTGATATTTTTCAGGTTGAAAAAGAAATTCCACTATTAAAAGAAAAAGGGTTTAAGGTTATTGCCGGTGGTCCACATCCAAGCGCAATGCCTGAAAAAACAGAAAAAATAGGATTTGACCATATTTTTATTGGTGAAGGTGAAAAAACCTTCACCGATTTTTTAAAGGGCAAAATATCAGAAAAATTCATAGCATCAAAAGAATTTGTTGATTTAAATTATTACCCGCCATTTGCAATTAAAAACAAACATTTTATGCCAATAGAAATTACAAGGGGTTGTCCTTTCGGATGTGGATACTGTCAAACTCCTTATCTCTTTGGTAGAATTGTTCGTCATAGAGAACCGGGAATTATTCATGAATATGCAAAATTAGGCGTTAAACATAACAGAAAAATTGCGAGGTTTATTACACCAAATTCTTTTGGTTATGGCTCAAAAAATGGTGTTACACCTAATATAGAAAAACTCGAAGAATTGCTATCTGGTTTGAGAAAAGTTGGTATAGAAGAAATTTACCTTGGTTCATTTCCTTCAGATGTAAGACCGGAATCTGTAACTGAAGAAGTTTTAAAACTTATAAAAAAATATGTTGATAACAAGATGATAATCATAGGAGCGCAAAGCGGTAGCAATGAAATTCTAAAAAAAATAAATAGAGGACATTCTTTAGAAGAAATAGAAAGGGCTTTATCCCTTGTTTCTGCTCATGGATTTATACCGTATGTAGATTTTATTTTTGGATTCCCTTTTGAAACAGATGAAGATATTAAAAAGACTTTTGACTTTATGGACAAAATTACAGAAAAATATAATGCTGTAATACATTCACATACCTTTATGCCATTGCCAGGAACACCTTTATTTGATGTTGGACCTGGTAAATTGAATAAAAAATATTATAAAAAACTTGGAGATTTATCAAGGAATGAAAAACTCGCCGGATATTGGCATAAACAGGAACAATTGTCTCAAAAAATATTTAATTATTTTCACGGAGGTGAAATTTAATGAAAAAAAGCTTTTTTATAATTTTTCTGATTATTACCAGCATTTTGGTTTTTTCCGATGATTATCAGGTAGTTTATAAAACAAAAATTAATCTTGATTCAGACAAATCACTTGAACATGTAACTTTAAAAGGCAAAAAGGTTAGTGAAATTTATTGGGGAAGCTTTTTATTAACAATTGAAGACGCCGGAACAACTTTTGATATAATGACTGGTATAGATGGATATAACCCTAAAATAGAATATTTTGATTTTAATGGTGATGGAATTAAAGATATTTTATTAACAACAAGAAGTGGTGGAAGTGGAAATTATATAAATTATGCTTTATACTTATACACAGGTAAAGATTTAACAGAATATAATATAAAACCCTTTATCAAAGATATTAAAGGATTTTTTATGGATCAATACAAAGCAGTTATTAGCTATAAAGATGCCTTTACATACCTTGACCTTTCAGACAGAAAAAAATTATATCAGGAAATTAAAGCCTATGATCAATACGGAAGATTTATAAAAGACTACAATGAACTTATGATAGGTGGTTTTTCTGAATTAGAACCTTTTGATTTTGGAAATGATGGAACATATGAATTAAAAGGCAGTATATCAATTTCCGGATTGTATCATGCTGATAGTATAGGATATCTTCACTTTATTTATTCTGTAAAAAAAGACAAATTATTATGGCTTGAAGTTTCAAAAATTACATATGTTGATGTTCAATAAAAATAGCAGGTGCTGAGCACCTGCATTTTTTATTTTATCCCATCCCCCGCTATTATTATTTATTTAAAGGATATAATGAATCCATATAAATCTGTTTTACAATTTCTTTTGTAGCTTTAACAGGTGCTAAGCTCAATAATAAATCAAGTGAAGGTGTATTAAATGCCAATTCTACTAATTTGTCTATATCGCTTTCTTTAAATCCTTCATCTGTTAATTTTTGTGTAACTCCAATATTAAATAACCATTTTTCAATTCCTTTTGCTGCTTCTTCTGCTTCACCCGGTACTCCTTTTAAACCTGGAACAATTGGACTATATATTTCTGCAAGCACTTCTGCCTGTGCAGGATAAATTGCTTTTACTACTGCTGGTAATAACATTGCTAATCCTAAACCATGTGGTAAATCTGGTCTGATTCCACTTAGTGGATGTTCTAAAGCATGTGTGAAATGTAACAATCCATTATCAAATGAAATACCAGCTATTGTTGAAGCATATAATAAGAAATATCTTGCTGTTAAATCTCCTGGTTTTGCCTGAGCTTGAGGAAGATATTTTGAAACTAATCTTATTGTTTCTTTAGCTAATAAAATTGAATATGGGGATGCTGCTAATGTTGTTGCTGCTTCTGTAACATGGTTTATTGCATCAATAGCTGTGTATGTTGTTTGTGACCATGGTAATGATTTTGTAATTTCTGGATCATCAATAGCAAATATTGGATATATACTATCATAAGCTAAGGCTGGTTTATAACCTTTTTCCTCAATTGTTGCAACTGCAAATCTATCAACTTCAGTACCTGTACCATGAGTTGTATTTATTGCAATTATTGGCAATGCTTCTTCTGGTACAAATTTTAATTCATATAAGTCAGAACCTGTATAATTCTTATATTTTTCATGTAATAATACTGCAACACTCTTTGCTGTGTCAATATGACTTCCGCCACCAATTCCTATAACAGCTTTTGCTCCAAAATCTAATCCCATTTTCTTTGCTTCATCAATCATTTTTACATTTGGATTTGGTTTAATTCCATAATATACAATATATTCAATACCAGCTTCACCTAAAAACTTTTCAACTTTTTCTTTTATTCCTGTCACGTTATATACAACTTCGTCGGTTAAAATTAAAACCTTTTTCATATCCTTTTTGTTTAAAAATTCACAAATATCCTTGAACTTTTCTATAGCACCTACTCCAAAATAAGCTGTTGTTTTACATCTTAACTCAAAAACGTTGTAAATATCTACTTTACTCTCCCATGCACCATTTAATAACATAATTTCACCTCCAAAAAATATAAAATCCCTCTCCCAATAACTAGTGCTTTTTTTCACATTAATTTTAATTAAATTTCTTTTTTTCAAATATAATTATACATATGAAATATTAAATTGCAATCATCATTGTTTCAATGTTATTTTTTTCACGTTAAAAAAATCACATTATAAGAAGTCATCTTTATAACTCTATTCATATGCTTATTATAGAGTTATAATTACTTTTTACAAAATTTATAAATTAATGGTATAATTATTATTAGAATTATTGGAGGTGAAATTATGGCTGATGTTATTGATTATAAAATTTATGGTGATGATATGCAGATTGTTGAAATTGAATTGGATCCGGGGGAAGGAGTTCGAGCTGAAGCAGGTGCAATGATGTATATGGAACCTGGTATAGAAATGCAGACAAAGGCAACAGGAGGAATTTTCGGCGGATTAAAAAGAATGTTAGTTGGTGAAAGCTTTTTTATAACCAATTTTTTAAATACCGGACATTCAAAATCTCACGTTGCTTTTGGAGCGCCTTATCCAGGAAAGGTTATTCCTATTGATTTGACAAAATTTGGAGGAGAATTTATATGTCAAAAGGATAGTTATCTTTGTTCTGCAGCAGGAATAGATATTGAAATTACATTTACTAAAAAAATTGGTGCAGGTCTTTTTGGGGGTGAAGGTTTTATTCTCGAAAGGCTTGTAGGCGATGGCCTTGCTTTTGTACATGCTGGTGGAACTATTATAGAAAGGCAATTAATGCCTGGTGAAACCTTAAGAGTTGATACTGGTTGTATTGTTGGATTTTCCAATACTGTAGATTATGATATTCAATTTGTTGGTGGATTTGTCAATGCTTTATTTGGCGGAGAAGGTATTTTCTTAACTCATTTAACTGGACCTGGAACCGTTTATTTACAGAGTTTACCATTCTCGCGATTGGCTGATAGGATTTACTCTGCAGCTAATTTTTCAAATAGAGGCGAAACAAAAGGTATTGATGGAATAGGCGGTAACCTCTTAGGAGGATTATTTGGGGGAGACACCAGATTTTAAAGGAGAGACTAAAGATGAAGATATTATCCTGGAATGTTAATGGAATTAGAGCAGCTATAAAAAAGGGATTTTTAGATTTTCTTGATAAGGAAAATCCTGATATTTTATGCGTTCAGGAAACTAAAGCGCGAGAAGAGCAATTAACAAAAAAGTTTTTAACTTACGGTGATTGGAAAAAATATTTTGTTTCTGCTGAAAAGAAGGGATATAGTGGTGTTGCAACATTTACAAAAATTAAACCTAAAAATGTTTTAAAAGGTTTAGGTAATGAAATGTTTGATTCTGAAGGTAGAACATTAATTACTGAATATGATAATTTTTCCTTATTTAATATCTATTTTCCAAATGGAAAAGCTCGTGAAGAAAGGCTACAATATAAAATGGATTTTTATTATTATCTTTTAGAATTTCTTGAAGATTATAAAAAGAAACAACCAAATATAATTATTTGTGGAGATGTTAATACTGCACATAAAGAAATAGACCTTGCAAGACCAAAAGAAAATGAAAATACTTCGGGATTCTTACCAATTGAAAGAGAATGGATTGATAAACTGCTTGAAAGTGGATTTGTTGATACCTTTAGAATGTTCAATAAAGAACCTGGAAATTACACCTGGTGGGATTATAAAACAAGGGCAAGGGAAAGAAATGTAGGCTGGAGAATAGATTATTTTTTTGTTAGTACTTCTTTAAAAGAAAAGGTTAAAGATGCTTTTATATTATCAGAAATTATGGGTTCTGACCATTGTCCAATAGGTATTGAAATTGATATATAATAATGTTAAATGGTGCAGATTTTCTGCACCATTTAATCTTTTATTTCTGCTATATAATTTCCTGCTAATACAAGAGATGCACCTATTAATGTATAAAAATTTGGATAATTTTTTAATAATACTGCATCGGCAATAACAGTAACTATTGGTATAAAAAATATTCCATTTGTTGTTGTTTTAGCTCCGGCAAGCCTAATGGCTTTATTCCACCATATATATCCAAGGGCTGTACAGAATATACCGAGATACAAGAATGCTGTTATTACTACTGGATCTAACCATAATTCAAATGCTGGACATGTGCCTGCACTTTTTAATTCATAAAGAGAAAATGGTATAAAAAATAACATTCCGTAATAATTCAAATCTCTTGTAATTGCCAGATTATCGTGATGATGCAATTTTTCTATAAATACAGTGTATAAAATCCAGCTAAATGCTGCACCAAACATTAATAAATCTCCAAGTGGATTTAATTTTAAAACAAATCTTCCGTTAAGCACAATTAATGCAACACCAAAAAATGCCAGTAATGTTCCAAAATATCGAATTTTATGTGAAAAGCTTTTTCTTAGTATATCTGAAAATAATAGATATATTACCGGTGTAGCCGAAATAATGAGAGAACCATTTGTTGCTGTGGTATATTGCAAAGCTGAATTTTCAAATAAGAAATATGCTGTAACTCCAAAAAAACCTGATAAAAGCATATAAACATATTCTTTTTTTTCATATTTTATTTTAGTTTTTATAAATAATACAAGTATTAAACTTGAAAGAAAAAATCTCAAAAATGCTGCTGTTATCGGTGGAACGGTATTAACTATTATTTTCGTTGCTACAAAAGAAATCCCCCAGAATATTACAGTGATCCACATATAAATTAAACCCCTGGTTTTATTTTTCAATTTATCACCCTCTGAATATCAATATATGAACATTGAATCACCAAATGAAAAGAATCTATATTTTTCTTCAACAGCCTTTTTATATGCTTCCATTATAAAATCATATCCTCCAAATGCTGCAACAAGCATTAAAAGTGTGGATTTTGGTAAATGAAAATTGGTTATCAATGCATCTATTAATTTAAATTCATATGGCGGATATATAAATATATCCGTAGTCCCCATATAGGATTCCTGTTCTGGAAGTTGTGCTATTGTTTCAAGTGTTCTAACCACAGTAGTTCCTACACTGATTATTCTTCCTTTATTTTGTCTATATTCACGTATTTTTTTCATTGTTTCTGCTGGAACTTCATAATACTCCTCATGCATTTCATGTTCTTCTATATTATCCACTTTTACAGGCCTAAATGTACCAAGACCAACATGAAGAGTTACTTCAGCAAATTCAATTCCTTTTTCTTTTATCTTATTTAATAATTCCTTTGTAAAATGCAACCCTGCTGTTGGTGCCGCAACAGCTCCCTGAATTTTCGCATATTCTGTTTGATACCTTTCACCTGGAACATCAGTGCTTTTTATATATGGTGGCAAAGGCATATTTCCAACTCTTTCAATTTCTTCCCATACATCTTTATCAGATGTAAAATGAATAATTCTTGAACCATCGCTATTATGTTCTATTATTTTAGCATATAGATGGTCAGAAAATTTTATTTCTGCACCTTTTTTTAATTTTGAACCGGGTTTAACAAGTGCTTTCCATGTATTTTCTTCGTGTGTTTTCTCGAGCAATAATACTTCAACCTTTGCACCTGTTGTTTTCCGACCATATAATCTTGCTGGAATTACTTTTGTATTGTTTAATACCATTAAATCTCCAGGTTTTAAGTAATCAATTATATTTCTAAAAATTTTATGTTCTATAGTTCTGATATTTCTATTTAATACCATTAACCTTGAAGAATCTCTTGGTTCTGCTGGTTTTTGAGCTATATATTCCTCAGGCAAATGATAATCAAAATCTTCTACTTTGTATAATGGTTTTCTCATTTCTCCCTCCATAAACACTTAAGCATTTGCTCTTATGGTTAATATTTCTCCATCTTCTACAATTTCTTCTTTACCAGCTAATCTCCATAATCCTGCTTTTTTCACTTCATCTTCGCTTCCTAGTCTTATTAAATCATCGTAGTGCATTACTTCTGCTTTTACAAAACCTTTTTCAAGATCTGAATGTATTTTACCTGCTGCTCTTTTCATTGTAGTTCCTTTATTAATTGTCCATGCTCTTACTTCATCTTCACCAACTGTAAAGAATGTGATTAAACCTAAATGATCATATACTGTTTTAGACAACCTATCGATTCCTGGTCTTTCAATTCCCAATTCTTCCATAAATTCTTTTCTTTCTTCTTCGTCTAATTCTATGAGGTCTGCTTCGGTTTTACCACATATTTCAATATATGCAAAATTTTCTTCCTTACATGTTTTCATTAATTCTTCTTTTCCTGGATAATTCTTTTCCATCAATTGATTTTCATCAACATTTACAACTACGATTATTGGTTTTAATGTAAATAATGCAAGAGAGCTTATTAATTTTTTATCTTCATCTGATAATTCAACCTTTGATGCAAATTTTCCATCTTCAAGTACAGGTTTAATCTCTTCCAATATTTTTACCTGTCTCTCTTCCTCTTTGGTAGGTTTCTTCTTTTTATTTTGTTCTATTAATCTTGATAATCTATTTTCAACTACTTCAAGATCTCTAATTATCATTTCCGTTTTTAATGTATCAAGCTGATCTAAAGGTGTTTCTGAACCTTCTGGAAATGGAACTGAATCATTTTCAAATGCCCTAATAACAAGTATAATTGCATCAACAGTTTGTATCATCTGTAAGATTCTATTTTTTTCTTTTCTATCGGCTGAAGGATTATAACTTGGAATATCTATAAAGTTCAATGTTGCATATACTGTTTTTTTAGGATTATACATTTCTGTAAGTTTTTCAATCCTTTCGTCTCTAACATTAGCAATTCTTTCTTCTGCATCTTGCTTATATGTTCCGTCATATGGTTTATTTGTCAATAACGAGAATATTGTTGTTTTTCCTGTCATAGGTAACCCTAAAATTCCTATCTTCATTGTAATTCCTCCTTTATTTTTTCAAATGTTTTTTCGTATTTTTCTCCAACATATGATATTTCTATATCTCTATATTCTATATTTTCATTGTAATATAATTGTATTTTTAGATATTCGTCAGGCATATAATATTCTAATCTTTCAGGCCATTCTATTAAATATATTCCGTCAGAATCATCGAATAAACCTACATAAGGTATTTCCTCTGGATCAGATAACCTGTATAAATCCGCATGATATATTTTTACAGAATTTTCATATATTCTAACTAACGCAAAAGTGGGTGATGTAACGTTTATCTCTTCATCACCTAAATAACTTCTGATAAATCCTTTGGTAAAAGTAGTTTTTCCTGTACCTAAATCTCCATATAAAAGGATATTCATTCCAGGAAATGTATATTCTGCTATTACTCTTGCTATTTCTAAAAGTTTATGTTCGTTGATTTTATCCAGCCTTTTGATCTTAATACTGCCTCCTTCCAGATATAATAATCCCTTTCTAATTTTTCATTCTCTTCTGGCATTATCTTTATACCTGAAAATTGCAAATTTTTTATTTCATTAATAGAAAGATTTTCTGAACCAATTGCTGCCATAAATGCTGCACCTAATGCTGTTATCTCCTGAAATTCTGGAACAAATATCTCTGCATTTAACAAATCACTTTGTATTTTCATCAATAATTTATTTTTTGTAGCTCCACCATCAACATTCATTTTTTTAATCTTTGTCCATACTGCTTCCTGCATTGAGTCTATAACATCTCTAACACTAAAAGCTACTGATTCCAAAGCAGCCCTGATTATATTTTCTTTTTTAGTACCTCTGGTTAACCCTATTATTAAACCTCTTGCATCTGCATCCCAATATGGTGTTCCAAGACCACTTAATGCTGGAACAATATAAACTCCTCCGTTGTCATTATCAAGAGAATATTTTTCAAGATCAGGATAATCATCTATAATCTCTATATCTTTTAACCATTTAAAGAATGCACCAACGGTAAATATACTTCCTTCAAGAGAATAAATAGTTTCATCTTTAATTTTCCAACCAATTGAAGTTAATAATCCCGGATGTGGTTTTGGTGGTGTATTACCCGAATTCATTAACACAAAAGCACCTGTTCCATAAGTACATTTTGAATCACCAATTTCAAATGCTCTTTGTCCAAATAATGCAGATTGCTGGTCACCAATCATTCCATAAATTTTTGGGCCAAATTTCGTTTCAATTCCACCTTCAATAGCTGTATTAACCAACTGAGGCAGAATATCTTTTTTAATACCAAATGTGTTTAATATTTCATCATCCCAATCTAATGTATGTATATTTAACAATTGCGTTCTGGAAGCATTTGAAAGATCACTAATATGTTTTCCAGAAAGTTTAAATGCCAACCAGGATTCTATTGTTCCCACTTTTAAATTTCCATTTTCATATGCTTCTTTAACTGCTGGAACATTTTCTATCATCCACACTATTTTTGAACCTGAAAAATATGGATCCTTTACCAATCCTGTTTTCCTCTTTACTTCATTCCAGAATGATGCAGAATATCTATTAATTAATTCATCTGTCCTCCTACATTGCCATACTATTGCTCGAGTTAAAGCTTTTCCTGTATTTTTATCCCAGGCTACAACAGTTTCCCTTTGATTTGTAATTCCAATCCCAATTATTTCATTCCAGGATATATTGTTCTTTTCTAAAACTTCTAACATTGTTTCTTCAGTTTTTTGATACAATTCTTCAGCATCCTGCTCTACCCATCCAGGTTTTGGATAATACATATTTATTTCTTTTTGAGAAAAGTCTATAAGGTTAAATTTTTCATCAAACAATAACGTTCTTGTACTGCTTGTTCCTTCATCAATTGCAAGATAGTAAGCCATTTTTCTCCCCCCTAAAAAATTATGATTTTTATAATTTAATTATAACACAATCTCTTCATATTTTATTTACTTTATGAAAACTCTGCTTCTTTTTTCACAATGTTCTAAAAAAATTTTTTATTTAGCTATAGTTCTATGTAACAATTTGTGAAAGTGAGAAAAGATTCATTTCACATAATTAAGAATGATTTAAGACTATTAATAATGATTATTTAGTTGAAACTATATTTTTATCTGTTTGTAAAAACTGATATAATATGAATGAAATATTTTTCATCGAAATTTAAAAAAAGAGGTGATTCAGTTGAAAGTTGTTAAGGCGGAAGAGGCCGTTAAAGTTATTAATGATGGCGATTCAATTATGATTGGAGGATTCTTAACAATTGGAACTCCAGAAACGCTTATAGACGAAATTATTAAGCAAAAGAAAAAAGATTTAACAATTATCTGTAATGACACATCCTTTGAAACAAAAGGAATCGGAAGACTTATATACAACAAACTTGCTAAAAAGGTTGTAACTTCACACATTGGAACAAATAAAGAAACACAGAGACAGATGATTGAAAAAGAACTTGAAGTTGAACTTGTTCCTCAGGGAACATTAATAGAACAGATAAGAGCAGGTGGAGTTGGTCTTGGCGGCATTCTTACCCCTACAGGTATTGGAACTATTGTTGAAGAAGGAAAACAAATAATAGAAATTGATGGAAAAAAATATATTCTTGAAAAGGCAATAAGAGCAAAGGTTGCACTTGTTAAAGCCAAAAAAGCTGATCATCTTGGAAACCTTACATTTTCATTTACTGCAAGTAATTTTAACCCTATAATTGCAATGGCAGCAGATACTGTAATTGTTGAAGTAGATGAATTGGTTCCAGTAGGTACAATTACACCTGAAGAAGTGCAATTCCCTGGAGCACTTGTTGATTATGTTGTAATAAGGGGGAGAGAATAATGAATGCAAAAGAACGAATTGCTAAAAGAGTAGCAAAAGAATTTAAACCAGGAAATATAGTAAATCTTGGAATTGGATTACCAACATTAGTTGCTAATTACGTTCCAAAAGATATGAATATATTCTTTCATGGAGAAAACGGTGTATTAGGAATTGGATCTGAAGTACCAGAAGAAATTGCAAATCCTGATTTGACAAATGCTGGCGCAAAATATATTGATACCTTACCAGGTGCAATGGTGTTTGATACAGCATTTTCATTTGCCTTAATTAGAGGAGGTCATCTCGATTTCACTGTTTTAGGAGGATTACAGGTTGATGAAGAAGGTCATTTAGCAAACTGGATGGTTCCAGGAAAATTAATTCCAGGTATGGGTGGAGCGATGGATCTTGTTACTGGAGCTAAAAAGGTTATAGTAGCTATGACTCATACAGCAAAAGGAAAACCTAAAATAGTAAAAAAATGCGATCTCCCTCTTACTTCAGTTAGAAGAGTAAATTTAATAGTTACTGAATATGCTGTAATAGAGCCTGTTGATAATGGTTTATTATTAAAAGAAATTGCTCCAGATATTACATTAGAAGAATTAAAAGAAATAACTGATGCTGAACTTATAATTCCAGAAGATTTAAAAACGATGGAGGTTTAAAATATGGGTGAAAAAGTAATGATAAGAGTAAGAATGAGTTTACATGATGCACATTATGGTGGAAATCTTGTTGATGGCGCGAGAATTTTACAACTCTTTGGAGATGTGGCAACAGAACTTTTAATAAGACACGATGGAGATGAAGGATTATTTAAAGCATATGACAATATAGAATTTATAGCTCCTGTATATGCAGGTGATTATATAGAAGCAGTTGGAGAAATAGTAAAGGTTGGAAATACATCAAGAAAAATGGTGTTTGAAGCAAGAAAGGTAATTGCTCCAAGACCAGATATCTCTGATTCAGCTGCAGATTATCTTGAAGAGCCTATAGTTGTTTGTAGAGCAAGTGGTACATGTGTAGTACCAAAAGACAAACAAAGGAAGGGAAAAGAAAATGGATAAATTGATAATCACAGTTGCTTTAACAGGTGCAGAGGTTACAAAAGAACAACAGCCAAATCTCCCTGTTACACCTGATGAAATTGCAGAAGCTGCTTATGAATGTTATCTTGCAGGAGCATCAATTGCCCACGTTCATGCAAGAGATGAAGATGGAAAACCCACACAATCCTATGAAGTATATAAAGAAATAAAAGAAAAAATAGAAGCAAAATGCAATATGATTTTTCAACCATCTACTGGGGGAGCGGTATATCATACTTTCGAACAAAGAAAACAACCACTTGAATTAAATCCAGAAATGGCAACCCTTTCTGCTGGAACAACAAATTTTGGTGAAGATGTATTTATGAATACGCAGGAATACATGGAAAAATTTGCAGCAGAAATGAAGGAAAGAGGAATAAAACCGGAAATAGAAGTGTTCGAAAGAGGTCATATTGCAAATGCGTTGAGATTGGTAAAAAAGGGTCTGCTAGATATGCCTATCCATTTTGATTTTGTTATGGGGGTTCCTGGAGCTATACCTGGAGATATTGAGGATTTGGTATATCTTGTTAGCCGAATCCCGCAGGGAAGCACATGGACAGTTGCTGGAATAGGGAGATACGAACTTCCACTTGCTGTTCATGCAATATTAATGGGGGGACATGTAAGAGTTGGATTTGAAGATAATATCTACTATAAAAAAGGAGAATTGGCAAAATCCAATGCTCAATTAGTAGAAAGAATTGTAAGATTGGCAAAAGAATTGGGGAGAGAAGTAGCAACACCAGATGAAGCAAGAGAAATTTTAAATATAAAAAGAAAATAATGGAGGGAAAATAATGAAAAAAGGTTGTCCATTTGGTACACACAGAGTTATAGAACCAAAAGGATTATTACCACAAGCAGCTAAAAAAATTGATAACACAATGGAAATTTATTCTAATGAAATATTGATTGATGTAATTACATTAAATATCGATTCAGCAAGCTTTACTCAAATCAAAGAAGCATGTGATCATGATGTAGAAAAAATGGAAAAGATGATTCTTGACATAGTAAATGAAAGAGGAAAAATGCAAAATCCAGTTACAGGTTCTGGTGGAATGCTAATTGGTATAGTTAAAGAAATTGGACCTGATTTTCCAGACAAAAAATTAAAGGTTGGAGACAAAATCGCTACACTTGTATCTTTATCCTTAACACCATTAAAGATTGAAAAAATCAAAAAGATTAACATAGAAAATGACCAGGTTGATATTGAAGGACAGGCAATATTATTTGAAACTGGATTATATGCAGTATTGCCAGAAGATATACCAGAAAAATTAGCTCTTGCAGCATTAGATGTTGCTGGCGCACCAGCACAGGTAAACAAGCTCGTAAATGAAGGAGATACTGTTTGTATTATCGGTGGTGGAGGAAAATCAGGGGTATTGTGTTCATATCAGGCTATGAAAAATGCTGGTAATACTGGAAAAGTTATAGTTGTAGAATATTCAGAAGAGAATGCCAAAAGAATTAAAGATATGAACCTTGCACATGAAGTAATTGTTGCAGATGCTACAAAACCTGTAGACATATATGAAAAAGTATTAGATGTAACAGGAGGAAAATATTGTGATATCACAATAAATAACGTAAATGTACCAAATACCGAAATGTCATCAATATTAATAACAAAAGATGAAGGTACAGTTTATTTCTTCTCCATGGCAACATCATTTACAAAAGCCGCACTTGGTGCTGAAGGTGTTGGAAAAGATATAACAATGATTATAGGAAACGGATATACAAAAGGACATGCTGAATTAACCCTTGATATTTTAAGGGAATCAAAGGAAATTAGAGAACTGTTTGAAAAATTATATATTTAAATATCAAAAAAGAAGAAAAGAAAGGAGACGTTAAAATGGCTAAAAGGCGACATTATACAGAAATACCATTATGGAAAGATGTAACGGAAGAGGAATGGAATGATTGGCACTGGCAAATGAGAAACAGAATAACAGACGTTGATACATTAAAACAGGTAATAAACCTAACTCCCGATGAAGAAGAAGGAATAAGAAATGCATTAAAAACATTAAGAATGGCAATTACACCATATTATGCGTCATTAATGGACCCAGATGATCCAAAATGTCCAATAAGAAGACAGGCAGTACCAACATCTAAAGAATTGGTAAAAAGCATGTGGGATATGGTTGATCCTCTTCATGAAGATGAAGATTCACCTGCACCTGGATTGACACATAGATATCCTGATAGAGTACTTTTCTTAATTACAGATATGTGTTCAATGTATTGTAGACACTGTACAAGAAGAAGATTTGCTGGACAAACAGATGCACATAAAAGTATGGATGATATTAACGCAGCAATTGAATATATAAGAAATACACCACAGGTAAGAGATGTATTATTATCTGGTGGAGATGCTTTAATGGTTGGGGTACCAATGCTTGAATACATCATTAGTGAACTTAGAAAGATACCTCATGTCGAAATTATAAGAATTGGGTCAAGAACACCTGTTGTATTCCCACAGATAATTACAGATGAATTGGTAAATATGTTAAAGAAATACCATCCAATATGGTTAAACACACATTTCAATCATCCAAAAGAAATTACACCAGAATCAACTGAAGCAGTTAGAAAACTTGTAGATGCAGGTATTCCTGTTGGAAATCAGACAGTATTATTAAGAGGTGTAAACGATAGCAGATATATCATGATGGCATTAATGCATGAATTGGTAAAAATAAGAGTAAGACCTTACTACATCTATCAATGTGACCTTTCACAGGGAATAGAACACTTCAGAACATCTGTTGCCAAAGGTCTTGAAATAATGGAATCATTAATAGGACATACTTCTGGATTCGCAGTTCCATCATTTGTTGTTGACGCACCAGGTGGCGGAGGTAAGATTAGATTAATGCCAAACTATCTTATTTCTCAAACAGATCATACAGTTATCCTGAGAAATTATGAAGGCGTAATTACAACATATCATGAACCAGAAGATACTTCAACAGATGTAGATGATTCAGAATATAGAGAAAAATATAAATGGTACGGTGTAGCGGGATTATTTGATAATAAAGAAAGAATCAGTCTTGAACCAAGCCATCTTGAAAGACATGAAAGAGCTAAATTGAGGGAAAAATATGAACATTTGGGTGATAAAAAATGAAGTATGATGAAATAAAATTAGGTCAGATATATGAAGTAAAAAGGAAAATAACAGCACATATGGTTGAAACCTTTGCCGAGATCACAGGGGATAAAAACCCTGTGCATCTCGATGAAGAATATGCAAGCAAAACAATATTTAAAAAGAGAATCGCACATGGAATTTTAAGTGTAGGTTTAATTTCAGCTGTTTTGGGAATGGAATTTCCAGGCCCTGGAACAATATATATGAAGCAGGATACAAAATTTTTAAAACCTATATATATCGATGAAGAAATCACAATAAAAATAACAGTAAAAGAAAAAATAGAAGCAAAATCAAGGCTATTGCTTACAACTCAAATTTTCAATGAAAATGGTGATATTGCTGTAGATGGAGAAGCACTTGTATTATTTAAAAATTAATAAGGGAGATTTGCAAATTGGAATATAAAAGCGTCTCTGTAGTTGGTCTCGAAAAAAATACGGGAAAGACCGAAACATTAAATTACATTATAAAACATATAAATAAAAAACTCGGATTAACCTCAATAGGTATAGATGGTGAATCCATAGATCAGGTAACCTCTACACCTAAACCAGAAATTGAAATAATAGAAGGAACAATATTTGCTACTGCCGAGAAATTCTACAGACAAAAAAGATTCCTTGCTGAAATATTAAGCATTGAAGATATACGTACATCTATTGGAAGAATAGTAATTGCAAAAGCTAAAGAAAGAGGAAAGATTATATTAGCAGGTCCTCAAAACACAAAAAATATAAAGAAAGTGATTAATAAAATGCTTGAGCTTGGGGCTGAACAGGTTTTGGTAGATGGGGCGCTATCAAGGCTCAGCCCCGCTTCTCCCACTATAACTGACGCAATGATTCTTGCAACAGGAGCAGCATTAACAATAAATATAAACGAATTAGTAAAAAAAACAAAGCATGTGGTAGAAATGATACAACTTGAAAAATATAACGGTAAAATTCCAGAAGTAGAAGATGGAGTATATGTTATAGATAATAATAAAATAACAAAATTGCCCATAAAATCATTACTATCCTTTAAATCGCTCGACAAACATATATTGGAATATGGTAAAAAGATATATATAACAGGTGCATTAACCGATAAATTCCTTGATTATCTTACAAAACAAAAGGGATTAAACGAAACTGAAATAATAGTAAATGATTTCACAAAGATATTCATAACCCCTGAAACATACAGAAGATTTATAAAAAAAGGGGGAAAGATATCGGTATTGCAAAAAACAAATTTAATTGCAATAACAATAAACCCATATTCACCACGAGGCTATATGCTTGATTCAAAAGTAATAAAAGAAAGATTAAAAGAGCATATAAACCTTCCAATAATAAATGTAAGGGAAGATGAATTATGGTTGAATTAGAATATCTTTTTAAAAAACTGGAAATAATAACCCCTCTGGGACAAAAATTTTTAAGAAATATAGAATTTCTTAAATCAAAAGATGAAATAAACAATGAAATTATCAAGCTTGAAAAAGCTATAAAAGCTTATGAGAATAAAAAAGATACAATAGAAAATATAAAACTAAAATTAATGAATATAAAGGATATCTCTGGAACAACTGAAAGATTAAAATCCGGTTATATACTTGACGATATTGAATTATTTGAATTAAAATCATTTGCTCTTACATATGAAGAAATTAAAAAAATAAATCCTTTGGATTTTCTTTCATTTCCAACTCTAAATGAAGTAATAAATATCCTCGATCCAGATGGAAATAGATTATCAACATTCTATATCTATGATTCATACTCACATGAATTATCAGAAATAAGAAAAAAAAGAAAAAAGACTGATAATGAAGAAGAACGAGAACAACTATATGAATTAGAAATGCAAATTGAAGATGAGATAAGAGAAGAACTTTCTAAGAAATTAAGAACGTATGCTTCTGATATAGAACAGGGATTGAGAGATATAGCGGAATTGGATTTTACAATTGCTAAAGCTTATTTTACCAAAAAGTTTAATCTTACAAAACCGGAAATATCAGAAACATATGAAATAAAAGGGATGTTTAATCCGGTTATAAAAGAAAAACTGGAAGAAGAAAATAAAGAGTATCAGCCCGTTGATATAACCTTAAAACCTGGAGTTACATTAATTACCGGAGCCAATATGACAGGAAAAACAGTAATATTAAAAACCATAGCTTTATTGCAAAATTTGTTTCAATATGGATTTTATATACCAGCAAAAAGCGCAAAACTATATCCTGTCAATAAAATCTTTCTTATTTCCGGCGATTATCAATCATTATTCTCAGGGCTTTCATCATATGCAGCAGAAATGCTAAAAATTAACGAAATACTAAAATATATCAAAACTGATGAAAATGCTCTTATACTCCTTGATGAACTTGCAAGAAACACGAATCCACATGAAGGCAAATTAATAGTAAAGGGCGTCATAGAAATATTAAACAATAAAAAATCCATATCTCTTATCACTACACACTTTAATAATGTTGCAGATAAGGGGATTAGAAAACTAAGAATAAAAGGAATAAAAAAGGAAAAACTAACAGAAAACATAAATCCTGAAAATATAACCGAAATAATCGATTATTCATTAATTGAGGAAAATGAAGAAATAGTTCCTGAAGAAGCAATAACAATAGCCAGACTTTTGAATATTGACGAAGAGTTACTTGATACTATTGAAAGAATAAAAAAGGAGGAAACATTCCATGAGTAAATTAGGACTTGATTTTAAAAAGGTTGAATATGCAAGAAGTCTTGCAAGGAAAATAGCTGAAGATGTTCAAAATTTCGTAGATAAACGTTCCACGGTTTCAGTAGAAAGAACTGTATGTAGATTATTGGGAATAGATGGAGTAGATGAAAATGAAGTTCCATTACCAAACGTAGTTGTAGACCATATAAAAGAAAAAGGATTATTAAAAGAAGGTGCTGCTTATTTAATTGGAAATGCAATAATAGAAACAGGCTATACACCACAGGAAATAGCTGAAAAAATAGCAAAGGAAGAACTTGACCTTTCAAAATTAAAAATAAATTCTGATGACAAAATTAGAGAAGCTATTGAACCTTATGTGAACTCAATGATAGAACTTATACAAAATAATAGAAAAAAGAGAAATGAATATATAGAAAAACTCGGAGAAGGTCCTCAGCCATATTTATATGTAATTGTTGCAACAGGAAATATATATGAAGATGTTGTTCAGGCCCAGGCTGCAGCAAGACAGGGTGCAGATATAATTGCTGTTATTAGAACTACTGGTCAGAGTTTGCTTGATTTTGTTCCATATGGCCCTACTACAGAAGGATTTGGTGGAACAATGGCAACACAGGAAAACTTCAGAATAATGAGAAAAGCTCTTGATGAAGTTGGAGAAGAGGTTGGAAGATATATAAGACTCGTTAATTATGCATCAGGATTATGTATGCCAGAAATTTCAGCTATGGGAGCTATTGAAAGATTAGACGTAATGCTTAATGATGCATTATATGGAATATTATTTAGAGATATAAATATGCAAAGAACAATAATTGACCAATACTTCTCAAGGGTAATAAATGGTTTTTCCGGCATTATAATAAATACTGGCGAAGATAATTATCTTACAACAGCTGATGCCTATGAAGAAGCACATACTGTATTAACTTCAGATTTAATAAATGAGCAACTCGCTTTAATGGCAGGAATACCGGAAGAACAAATGGGATTAGGACATGCATTTGAAATGAATCCTGACCTTACAAATGGATTTTTATACGAATTGGCACAGGCACAGATGCTAAGAGAAATATTCCCTAAAGCACCTTTAAAATATATGCCACCAACAAAATATATGACAGGAAATATTTTCAGAGGTCATGTTCAGGATGCATTATTCAATGTTATATCAATCTGGACACATCAGGGAATTCAATTGCTTGGTATGTTAACAGAAGCAATACACACACCATTTATGTCAGACAGATATCTTTCAATTGAAAATGCAAGATATATCTTCAATAACCTAAAAAATATCGGTGATGAAATAGAATTCAAAAAAGATGGAATTATCCAGAAAAGAGCACAAAAAGTACTCGATGAATCAATAGAATTACTTGAAAAAATGGTAAAAGATGGATTGTTTGTTTCTCTTTCAAAAGGCACATTTGCAAATATCAAGAGACCTATAGACGGCGGTAAAGGTTTAGACGGTGTATTTGAAAAAGGAACACATTACTTTAATCCATTTATCAAAAAGATGTTGGAGGCGGAAAGACCATGAGTGGAGGATTATATTCAACAGAAAAAAAGGATTTTGATAAAACATTAAACTTAAAGGCAATAAAACCATATGGAGATACTATGAACGATGGTAAAGTACAATTGAGCTTTACTTTGCCAGTTCCAGATGGTGATGAAGCTGTAGAAGCTGCAAAACAGCTTATGAAAAAAATGGGGCTCGAAGATCCAATGGTTGTATATCATAAAGAACTTACAAAAGACTTTACATTTATAATTGCCTATGGAAGCTGTACGCATACAGTAGATTACACAGCAATCCATGTTCCAAAGGTTGAATCAACAACATGGTCAATGGAAGAAACAGATGAATTTATAAGAAAAAATATCGGAAGAAAAATAAGAGTAATTGGTGCAAGTACTGGAACAGATGCACATACAGTTGGAATAGATGCAATTATGAACATGAAAGGATATGCAGGGCATTATGGCCTTGAAAGATATGAAATGTTTGAAGCTTTAAATCTCGGCAGTCAGGTTCCAAATGAAGAATTTGTTGCAAAGGCTATAGAGTTCAATGCAGATGCATTACTTGTATCCCAGACAGTAACACAAAAGGATATTCATATAAAGAATCTTACAGAACTTGTGGAAATATTGGAAGCTGAAGGAATAAGGGATAAAGTAATTCTTATAGCCGGTGGTCCAAGAATTACACATGAACTTGTAAAGGAAATAGGTTATGACGCAGGATTTGGTCCAAATACATATGCTGATGATGTTGCTTCATATATTGCACAGGAATTATACAGAAGAATGCAGGAAGGAAAAAATAAATAATTCAACATAAATGGGAGGTTGAAAAAATGAGAATGGAAGGAAAAGTATGTATAGTAACAGGTGGAGCAAGAGGTCTCGGAAAAGCAATGGTTGAAAAATTTGCAAAAGAAGGTGCAAAAGTAGTATATGCCTGTGATTTAAATGAAGAAGCATTAAAAGAATTAGAAAAAGAATATTCAAATGTAAAGGGTTATGTATTAAATGTAACCGATAGAAAAGCAATAGAGGAGTTTAAAAATAAAGTAATGGAAGAAGAAGGACATGTTGACGTACTTGTAAATAATGCCGGTATAACAAGAGATGCATTAATTCAAAAAATGTCAGAAGAAGATTGGGATATTGTAATTGATGTAAACTTAAAAGGTGTGTTCAATATGACACAATTCTTTGCACCTGAAATGATGAAAGCCGGAAAAGGCGCTATTGTAAATATTTCTTCCGTAGTTGGTATTTATGGAAATGTTGGTCAAACAAATTACGCAGCAACAAAAGGTGGTGTAATTGCAATGACAAAAACATGGGCAAAAGAATTTGCAAGAAAGGGTGCTCAGGTAAGGGTTAACGCAGTTGCACCAGGATTTATAAGAACTCCTATGACAGAAGTAGTACCTCAAAAGGTTATAGACTATGTTGTAAGCAAAACACCTCTTGGAAAAATGGGTGATCCTGAAGATATAGCAAATGCCGTATGTTTCCTTGCAAGTGATGAAGCTAAATTTATAACAGGTCAAGTACTTGGTGTAGATGGAGGACTTATACTTTAAAAATAAATAAAAGTAAAAAAGGGGGAAATAAATAATGAGTAAAGTATATATTGTAGGTGCAAAAAGAACAGCAATTGGAAGTTTTCTTGGTACAATAAAAGACAAAAAAGCAGCTGAATTAGGTGCTATCGCAATAAAAGGTGCTTTAGAGCAGGCTGGATTAAAACCTGAAGATGTTGATCAAACAATAGTTGGTAATGTATTAATGGCCGGTCAGGGTATGGGACCCGGAAGACAGGCTGCAATATACGCAGGAATTCCTGTAGACAGACCTGCATATACAGTTCATATGGTATGTGGAAGCGGTATGAAAGCAATTATGCTTGGCGCAAATGAAATAAAACTAGGTAATTCAGATATTGTTGTAACAGCTGGTATGGAAAGTATGTCAAATGCTCCAATGTTATTACCAGCAAAAGCAAGAGCCGGATTAAAATTTGGAAACATTGAAATGATTGACCATATGGTATACGACGGATTAACAGATGTATTTAATCAATATCATATGGGAATTACAGCAGAAAACCTTGTTGAAAAATACAATCTTACAAGAGAAGAACAGGATGAATTTGCTGCAACAAGTCAGCAAAGAGCTGAAAAAGCAATCAAGGAAGGAAAATTCAAAGATGAAATTGTTCCTGTAGAAGTAAAAACAAGAAAAGAAACAATAATATTTGATACTGACGAATATCCGAGATTTGGAACTACAAAGGAAACACTTGCAAAACTTAGACCAGCATTTAAAAAAGATGGTTCAGTAACAGCAGGTAATTCTTCAGGAATCAACGATGGTGCAAGTGCAATAATCCTTGCTTCAGAAGAAGCCGTAAAGAAATACGGTTTAACTCCATTAGCAGAAATAGTTGCATATGAGCAAGGTGGCGTTGATCCAAGTATAATGGGAATTGGTCCTGTTGCTGCTATAACAAACCTTGTTGAAAAGAAAGGCATAAAGTTAGAAGCAATGGAATTATTGGAATTAAATGAAGCATTTGCAGCACAATCATTAGCAGTAATAAAAGAACTCGGAGAAAAATATGGCCTTTCAAAAGACTGGTTTATGGAAAGAACAAATGTAAATGGTGGAGCTATTGCTTTAGGACATCCAATAGGAGCCTCTGGAAACAGAATCACCGTTACATTGCTTTATGAAATGAAAAAGAGAAATCTCGAATATGGTCTTGCTTCATTATGTATAGGCGGCGGAATGGGAACTGCTATGGTAATTAAGAATTTATAATAAACATAAAAAAGAGAGGGGAGATAATTCCCTCTCTTTTTATTTTTTTTGCTATTTTTATCTCACTTTTCCGGCATTAAGAATTTTTTTGATGCAATTATGAGAAGAAAAATTCCTGTTATTAACAAGACGATATTTAAAAAAACAAGATATTGAATTTTCATATTGTCAATTCCAAATGTATAACGAATTCCATCTATAACATATTTTGTTGGAAGTATATAGGATAATGGTTGAAAATATTTGGGTAAAAATTCTATAGGGAAATATACTCCGGAAAAGAACATCATTAATGTAAAGAATGCAGAAGCAGCATTCTGTGCTGTCTCAGTATTTTTAAAAAAGAATAAAAACAATAAGCCAAGCCCCATCATTCCAAATGTAGCATTTAAAGCTAATATAATATACGCATTCCAATTAACTGTTATTGTAGAAGAAAATATTATTTTTCCGGCATATATAAGTATTATTGAGGAAATAAATGTCATAAAAATTCTTGATATTGAAAATCCAATCACAAATTCAATTGGATTCATTGGAATTAGTATAAAACGTTTTAATATATTCTGTTTTTTATATTTCCCAAACAATGTAATAACAGAAAACATTCCATTTGAAAGTAAGGAAATCCCAATTAAACCAGCTAAAAGAAAGTCTATATATTCATGCTCTTTTTCAGTTGTTAATACTTTATTTTCTCTGACAACTATATAATCATTTTTAATATTAGAACGATTTTTTATAAGTAATTTTTTTAAGGTTAACTCGAGAAAATTTATATCCTGAGAATTTTTTATATCTGAAGAATTATAGAAAATAATTGCATTATATTCCGAAATATATATTCCAATATTTGCTTTTCCTTTTTTTACTGAATCTTTTACATCGTTTTCAGACTTTTCCGGAATCACATTGTATATTTTATCTAATTCATTTTTATAATAGTTACTATCAGCATATAATGCAACAATAGACTTAGAGTTTTGCTGTTCAAAAACAAAACCAAAAATAATAAGTAATATTACAGGAAAAAATATAACAAAGAACATATCCCCTTTATTTTTTATTATATCTCTGGTGATGTATTTGCTTAAAATATAAATCTTATTCATATCCCATCACCTTCCTATATTTTATTGAAAACGCCATAAAAGACATAATAATCCATAGCATCGGAACTATTATTAGCCAGGCATTTGAAATAGGAGATATATTCATTCCTATTGTTCTTCTCATACCTTCTACAAGATATGTAATAGGGTTTATATATACTATCCATTTTATTGCCCAGGGAATATTAAATACAGGAAAATATAATCCCCCTAAAAACATAAATATTTGAAAAAGAATATTTAAAATTGACATAGTTGAACTAATATTTTTCGAAAATGCTGTTATTAACAATCCAAAAGAAAAAATAGTAATTATAGAAAAAAGGTATAAGAGAAAAAATCTTACAGAGAAAAATTCTGAAGAAACATGCATTATAATTCCAGCTAAAAATAAAAATATGCTGGATAACATTACTATAATTAAATCACTTAAAAGTATACTCAAGAAATATGTAAAACCATTTACCGGTGTGGTTAGCATTTTCTTGTTAATGCCAGAATCCCTCGAAAATAATATGTCATATGGAATTGAAAAGAATCCTATAGACATTATGGACATAATCAATATTCCCGGAAATAAAAAATCCCTATATCTAAAAACATCTTTTGAATCTATAGCAATTTTTTTTATTTCAGGCTCTTTTATTTTTTTTACATTTTTTATTATCTCTATATTTGAGTATTCAAAAAAGATTTTTGATATTTCCTTTAATATTTTTGAGTTATTTCTGCCTTCTACATAATATATATCCACATTTGCTTCTTTTTGTTTTATTCCAAACAATGAAGAATTAAGATTTAAAGAAAAATCATCTGGAAAGTAAATTATAATATCCAATTTTTTATTTTTCAATTCATTTAATGCTTCATCTAAAGTATTTATATTTTCTGTTTTGAAATTTGTATGTTTAAGCATTTGAGAGATAATGGTTTTCCCAAATCCTGTAAGTTTTTTTTCATATACAATTCCTGCTTTTAATGAATTAAAAGAAAGGTCTTCACTATAATTAATATTATCAAAAATCATTACAAAGATAACAAAAAGAACCACAGGAAAGATAAATGCCCAAAAGTAACTATCAAACGATCTAATATTGTTTTTTAACATTGATTTAGTCAATATGATTAATTTAGACATAGTCATTCACCTCAATCCCTTAATGAACGACCGGTAAGATGTAGAAAAACATCTTCAAGATTTGGTTTTCTTATAGTTAAGTTATCAACAGTAATTTCTGATTTTTTTGTTAAATTCAATATTTCAAATAATACTTTTTCAACTTCATTTGTTTCTATTTCCACTTTTTCATTCGTAACATTTATTTCTCTAAACTTATCTAAAAAAAGATCAGGTGTTTTTGTTTCAAATGTAATAATTGATTTTTTATTTAGAGATTTAATTAATTCATTAACACTGCCATTTGCAATTATTTTTCCATGATCTATTATGTAAACTCTATCTGAAAGATATTCAGCTTCTTCCATATAATGTGTGGTTAAAACTATGGTTTTACCAGCTTTTTTAAGGTTTAAAACAATTTCCCATATATTTCTTCTTGACTGTGGGTCAAGTCCTGTAGTTGGTTCATCGAGAAACAGTATATCAGGATCATTGATTAAAGCAATGCCTATAGCAAGACGTTGCTTTTGACCACCGGACAATTTCTTTACTTTTGAATTTTTCTTTTCATTTAATGACATAATTTCAAGTATTTCATCCGCTTCTCTGGTTTTGGGATATAAACCTTCAAACATTTTTAATGTTTCATATACTGTAAGGTTATCAAAAAAAGCACTGTTTTGTAATTGAACACCTATTCTTTGTTTTATGTAATTATCCGAAGGGTCAGTATATTTATCAAAATATATTATTTCTCCGGAATCCTTTTTTCTAAGTCCTTCTATAATTTCAAGTGTAGTGGTTTTTCCTGCACCATTTGGCCCCAAAAAAGCAAACACTTCACCTTCGTATACATCAAAGGAAATGTCATCTACAGCCTTAACATTTTTATAATACTTTTTTAAGTGCTTAATCTCAATTATTTTTTTCATATCAAATGCCCCCAGAATTTATTTACTCTTCTATCACTTTCAATGCGATACTTGAAACTCCACTATCAGAAATAATTCTTATATCTGGATTAATATCTGTTTTTATCAATCCAGAATCAATATGAGTATTTTTCACCAAACCATCAAGAGAATAAAAATATGTGCTGTTTTCTGGTATTTTCAAAGATAATTTCAAAGCTCCGCTATCTGTATTTATTACAAGCGGAATGTTAAATCCTTCTCTTATTTCTCCTTTTATATTAGCGGCACCAGCGTCTATTGAAATTTTTTCTATATTATTATATTGTTCTTTTAATTCAAAGTTAGCGGCACCTGCATTAATATCAAAATTATATGTATATTTTGAAGGAAGATCCAAAATAATTTTATATCCGTTTTTTAAAAAAGTATCAGAATTAATCTTTATTACATTACCATTATTCCTTATTTCAAGAGGCTCAGGACCATAATATGTTCCTTCTATTTTATCTATATCATCTCTAATATTTACTTTTACAGTTACTGCAGAAAAATCCATTTTAAAGGTTTTATTCTCATACTCATCTGGCAATATTTCAAAATAATTTTTTTCATATTTCTCTTCATTATAATCAAATGAAAAAGATGTATCAAAGGTATTTTTATTCCAGAATAATAAGAGTAAAATAAATATAATTCCAACTACAGTATTAAGATGCTTCATCCATTTTAGCTTTTTGGTTGAAGATAATATGGAAATTCCTATCATAATAAAAATAAACGGCCAGAATCTTGTGAAATTGAAAACTATTCTTGTAAATAAATCAATGTCAAAACCATTTAAAATAAGAAAAATACCCATTAATACGAAAAATATCCCCATTACATATTTCATCTTTTTTCACCCCATTCATTGTAGATTAAATATATACCCAAAAATACAAGTATTATACCTGCTATTAGAGCTGAAGAAAAATGAACAATTTCAGGAAAAAAATTATAAAGTATTTGAAGTATTCCAATTATAATAAACGCTGAGCCTATAAATATGCTTCCCATCTCTCTATTTCTCTTTTTATAGTTTTTTCCTTCAATAGTTTCAGTTTCAAACTTGTTATTTAAAGGTTCCGTAGGGATTATTAACCACGCAATAATATATACCCATATTCCAATACCATTACTTAAAAATAAAGCTATACATATTAATCTTACTATAATAGAACTTATATCAAAATATTCAGCAATGCCACCACAAACTCCTGCAACTACACGATCCTTTCTCGAACGATAAAGTTGTTTTCTCACAATCTCCACCCCTTTTAAAATTAATTAACAATTATATTTTACACCTAAATATTATTTTTTTTATAAGTTTTCCGACATAACGTTCATTTTTTTATTTGAAATGTCATATTTTTGTTTTATAATATAATTATAGAAAGAAAAACTTTCGGAGGTGAATTATGAACTTGAATTTTCTTGTTTTGCAGTTTAACCCTTTAAATTCCCTTGAAGAAAATATAGAGTTTATTGAAGGAATGGTAGATTTTGTTTATCATAAAAATCCTTCTTTTATGTTTATAAACGGAAATGCTTTTAAAAATGGTTCTATAAACGATGATGAATTAGAACAAATATCTGATTTCCTATCAGCAATTGCAGACTATAATAATTTAACAATTATTACAGGGCAATTTTATCAAAAGAAATATCAATTACTTATTCAAAAACCTTTTGAAGAATTGGAAATAAAAAAAGATTTTGAATTAAAATTGAATAGCGGCAAAATAATTGCTGTAAATTCAAATATTGAAGATAATAATAAAAAATTAAATGTAATTATAAATCCTAATTTTGAAATTGAAAATATCGATAATATAAAGGCTTTTGAAAATTATGTATATTTAACTCAACCGCATCTTGGAAAAACACATATAAAAATAGGTGATAAAAAATGGGTTGGTGGAAATCTCGAAGGATTTATCTCTTTCTCCTGGTAATTTTTCTATTTCTCTTTAACTTTATAATTTTTAAAAAGGATAGCATTACCATAATTAATTTAAATCCCTTTGAAACTATAGAGTTTTTCAATGGGAAAGATTTTACTGAATATAATTTTGGAATAAAAAGAATAAAAATAGATGAAATTATGCTTATTAATTTTCAGAAAAACTATACTATACATATACCAATTAAAATAAACACTGATTTTGAAGTAAGAAATACAAATAAGTTATATATTGCATATTCAATTCCTGAAAATAAAATTCTTTTAGATAATACTAAAATATATTATGAAGATAATTTCGATGTTTCTTATATAACAGAGGGAATTATTTTCCTAAAATCAGTAAATATTGAACTTCCAGAAGAGTTATATATATTTAATAATGAATATGCACAATCCTTTTTTCTTTATCCGAACTATATATTTCTAAGAAATATCGATTTCAAAAACGGTATTTTTGTGCACGAACTCTCACACTATGTTTTCGGATATAAAATACAAAAAAAGAAAAAAAGTGATATATGGCCTGAATTAATTGCTGAAGCAATAAGGTTAAACTATTTAAAATCAACAAACCGAAATTTGTATAAAAAAGTTATTGAAGATAAAGCTAAAAGTGAGGATATATATAGTAAAGTTTTAGATTATCCTATATTGGTGAATAATATATATCAATTTATATCTACTTTTAAAGAACAATATTATAATAAAAAGATGTCTGATGATGAGTTTTTTAGTCTTTTGGATAAATACAGAAGGGAGATGGAATAATTGTTATTGGATTTTGTCCTTGTAGTGATTGGAATGATTTTACTAATAAAAGGTGCAGATTATCTTATTAGCGGTGCTGTTGGCTTTTCAAGAAAAATGGGAGTTTCAGAATTATTTACAGGACTAACATTAGTTGCTTTTGGCACAAGTGCTCCAGAATTATTTGTTAGTATAAGTGCTGCTTTTAAAGGTTCAGCAGGTATTGCTTTAGGAAATGTAATAGGAAGTAATATCGCAAATATTGCTTTAATTCTTGGGCTTTCATCGATGGTTAGAAAGAGCATAATAAAAAAAAGCACTTTATTATATGAAATACCGTTTGTTATTCTTATTTCTATGACATTGTTATTTATGTTGCTTGATGGAAATAGTTCTCTCTCAAATTACGATGGTTTTATGCTACTTACATACTTAATTATATTTATAGCTTATATGTATAATATGGCAAAAATGGATAAAACCTTTCAGGAACAATTTTCTGAAGAATTAAATGAAGTAGAAACTAAAGATATGTCCTGGGGTAAAATTACATTCTTATCATTGCTTGGTATTGTAATGTTGGCTATTGGTGGAGACGTAACTGTTAATGGAGCATCAGGACTGGCTATAGCGATGGGATTATCCGAAACACTTATTGGTGTAACTATTATAGCTTTAGGAACTTCTTTACCAGAACTTGTTACAAGTATTATCGCAGCAAAAAAAGGAACAAACGATATTCTTGTTGGCAATTTAATAGGTTCTAATGCTTTTAATATCTTAGTTGTTCTTGGAATTTCTGCAAGTATTCATCCAATTGTACCTGATAGAAATGTAATATTCGATGCTTATTATATGGTTGGAATAATAATATTAACAGAATTATTTATGTTTAGAAAAAGAGAAATGGGATTTTTTAAGGGGTTAATTTTGTTGTTGTTATATTGTATATACATTGGAATCAGTATTAACATCGGCTAAGGAGGGGATACTATGAAAGTAACTTTTATCGGGCATGCTACAGTATTAATAGAAGGAAGCAAAAAGTTTATTATTGACCCTTTTCTCAATGACAATCCACAATCAACACTAAAAGTTGACGATGTAAAAGAATTAGATTATATTCTTGTAACGCATGGTCATTTAGATCATCTTGGAAATACAGTAGAGCTTGCGAAAAAAACTGGAGCAGTTGTAATATCAAACTTTGAAATTTGTGAATATCTTGGTTCAAAAGGAGTAAAAAATATACACCCAATGCATATAGGAGGAAGAAAACAATTTGATTTTGGTTCATTAAAAATGACCCCTGCTTTACATGGTTCTGGAATTATAGAAGGAGATAAAATAATATATGGTGGTAATCCTGGAGGATTTATTGTAGAAATAGATGGAAAAAAGATTTATCATGCTGGTGATACAGGATTAACTAAAGATATGGAATTATTGGAACTTGAAAATATTGATATTGCATTCTTACCTATTGGCGGAAATTTCGTAATGGATGTTGAAGATGCAGTAATTGCAACAAAGATGATAAAACCAAAAGTAGTAGTTCCATTCCATTATAATACATGGGATATTATCAGTGCTGATCCACAGGCATTTAAAACAAAAGTAGAAAGTCTCGGAGTAAATTGTGAAATTTTAAAACCAGGAGAATATATTGAATTTTAAATTTCAAGCACTGTTAACAAAATTTCTTTAATATTTAAAGTCTATTTGTTAAAATCCCCCTGAAAGAAAAAATAAAAAGTAAGGGGGTTATGAAATGATAAAAGCTATGTACTTTGCAAACAAAACATGCAGAACATGTAAGGCATTATGGCCAAAGGTCGAAGCTTTAATGGCAGAAAACAATATTGAAGTAGAATATGTGGATATTGATGAAAAAATGGAAGTCGCAGGTCAAATGCTTGTTTTCTCTGTACCAACACTTGTATTTGTTGATGAGGATAATAAAGAAATTACACGTTTCTATAGAAACTTTGGTATGCATGAAGTTCAGGCATTTGTAGACAGATATATGGAAATAATAAACTCATAATTTTATAAAAATACCGCCAGTTGAAAAATCTTCTGGCGGTATTTTTTATTTTCTCAAAAACTTTTTGAATTTTAATTTCTGTTTTTGTAACTTAAAATGGTATAATATATGTGAAAAAGATTCTGGAAGGAGGAAGATAATGTCAATTAGCACTGGCGGTGGAGATAAAGGTCAAACAAGTTTATGGTCTGGCGAAAGAGTAGACAAAGATGATGCCAGGGTTGAAGCATACGGAACTATTGATGAATTATCATCTTTTTTAGGAGAAGCAAAACATTATGTAAAATCCTATAAAGTAAAAGATATTATCCACAAAGTTCAAGATAACCTTTTCAGGGTTGCAGGAGAACTTGCATCTGAAAGCAAACTTTTTGTTCAACCAATAACAAAAGAAGATGTAGATGAAATCACAAAACTTGTCCATTATTTTGAAGATGCAGTGCAATTAAAAGGCTTTGTTATACCTGGAACAACTATACAATCAGCAAAACTTGACATTTGTAGAACTATAGCAAGGCGTGCAGAAAGAAGAATAATAACTCTTTCTAAAAAAAATAAAGTAAATGAATACCTTATAAAATACGTAAATAGATTATCTGATCTTTTATTTATTATGGCAAGATTTGAAGAATACATCGAAGATAAAATCGAATATAAAAAGTGGTGAATATGAGAGTTTTATTGGCATATTATCAAATTAGATTATTTGATGTACATTCATTAAAAGAAAAAAGAAGCATTGTAAAACGACTTATAAATAAACTGAGAAAAAAATTTAATCTTGCAATAACTGAAAGCGATTTCCATGACAATAAACAATTGCTTGAAATATCTATAGTTACGCTTTCCAAAGATAAAGATTTCCTTATATCCTTTTTTGAAACCATAGAAGAAGAAATAGAAACAGAAGGTTTTACACTTTATTCTTCAGAATTTGAAATTTTATGAGGTGATATATTGGAAACAATAAAAGAAGAAATAAAAGAACTATTAAATAAACTCGTAAGCCCTTATAGATTAAAACATATTATGGGTGTAGCATATATGTCAAAAATACTCGCAAATCTATATGGTGTATCTGAATTAAAAGCTGAAATAGCCGCCTTTGGGCATGACCTTTTTAGGGATGTGAAACCTTATCGTTTCTTAAATATGGCAAAAAGTTATGGATTGGAACTCTCCAAGGTAGAAGTCAAAAATCCAATATTATTGCATGGAAAAATAGCCGCTGAATTCTTGAAAAAAAAATATAATATTTGTAATGATATTTATGAGGCTATATATTTTCATACAAGTGGCTGTAAATGCTTTAATACAAATATAATTGGAAAGATATTATTTATTTCAGATTCAATTGAACCTACAAGGAATTATGAAAATGTTGAGTATTTGAGAGAATTAGCAAAAAGAGATATTGAAAAAGCTTATATAGAAATATTAAAAAATAAAATAATTTATGCTATTGAAAAAAAACATTTATTGCTGTATGAAACTGTTGAAGCATGGAATTATAATATTATGGAGGTGGAGTAAGTGGCAACAAGATTACAGGTTGGAAATACAAGAAGAGGTTCATCAGGAAGTCTTATATGGATAATTTTATTAATTATAATAATTGCAGGTATTGGTGGAGTATATTATTTTTACAATAATTTAAAAAACAGCACAGAATTAAAGGCCGACTCAATTAGTTATCTCATTTCATATGAAGATGGAAAGAATACGGAAATTTATTTTGTTAGAATAAAAAATAATTCAAGAAAAATATTTATTGTAAAGAGTCCTGATAATGTTTATTATTCAGAAAAAAACCTTTATATTGATTCTTTAAAACCGGAGGAAGCTCTAACAAATTTTGAAGAAATTTTTGAAATCAATCCATCAACAATAAAATACTACTTTTCAGTAAAAAAAGATACAGTTCCTTCATTAGTTGCAAAGTTAAAGGGAAGTGGAACAACCATCGATAATTTCTTTGATACATTAAAAACTCGAAAATCAGGACTCATGGATATGTTTACAATTAATAAGTTAATAGACATAATCAGAAAAGATGGTAGCACAAATATCTCTTATAATGGAATGTTTGCATTATTACAGGCTTTTTCAAAATATTCAATTACTGGTTATGATAAATTGGAAATAAAAACACTTTTATCTCAGCCAATAGAGATTAACTTACCAGACTTAAAAAAAGATGTAAAAAGGAATTATATAGATAAAACTAATATTGAATCATTGAAGACTATTATGGAGTGATTAAATGAAATATTTTATGTATTTTCTGGGAATTATTTTCTCAATCATGGTTATCATTTCCATGATATATCCTTTTGTAAAAACATATGCAAATATAGAAAAACTTCCTGAAACATATTATTTTTTAGTTCTTGGGATGGATACAACAGATGTTAATGAAAAGGTTTCAAGGACAGATTCTATATTGTTAGTTGGAGTAAATACAAAAAAAGAAAAAATACTGGTTTTACCAATTCCCAGAGATTTACTTGTTACTATAAATAACAACACTTTAAGAGTAAATGCAATATATGTAAAATACGGCGCTAAAGAATTAATAAATTTATTAGAAAATATGTTTAAGGTGAAAATATCTGATTATCTTGTTTTTGACTATGGATTATTTAAAGAAGTCGGAAATCTTTTTGCACCTGTAAGAATATACGTTCCAAAAGATATGTATTATGAGGATTATCATCAAAATTTGCATATAGACTTTAAGCAGGGATATAACTATTTAAATGGAGAAGAGCTTTTATATTACGCTCGTTTTAGACATGATGCAATGGGTGATTTAGGGAGAATTCAAAGACAAAAGGACGTATTATTCGCCTTAATGAACGCAGCAAAAAGCTCAGGAATGTCAAAAATAATTAAATCCATTGATATAGTTTTAAAAAACACAGTAAATTCATTTGATTTTAAAAAATTATTCTCTCTGTTTCTGGTTTCAAAAAATGCAGAAATTAATTTTTTGAATTTGCCTGTTGAAATCGTTAATGATTACGTAAAGCTTTCTTCCAAAAATGCAGAATATATGCATCAATACCTTGTAAAATTTGAAGAACCAAAAGAAAATAAGAAAATATGGGTAACATTAATAAACAACATGGAAAGTTTTGGTTTAAGTTTTTATACTGTAACCAGAAACAGATGGACAAATGCGCGTGGATATTTAATTGAAATAGTAGATATACTTCCAAATGTCGATGGAATAAAACATAATAAATCATACATATTTATAAAAACTCCGGAATACAAGGAAAAGATATTAGAAGAAATACGCAAAAGATATAAAAATGAAACCTTTGAAATTGTTGATATAAAAGGAAATGAGATGGTGTATTTTTCTCTGATAAAATTTTTAAGCAATAATTACTATAACACTTTAAAATCAGATGCTATTATATTAGTGGGGAGTAATTTATGAAAGAAATAGTTATACTTATTAAAGGATTTTTGAAAAAAAACAGGAAACATTTCTTGTTTCCTTTTTTATCCATTTTGATAGGTGTTTGGGGAATGATTGTTGTTATATCTGTAATAAAAGGTTTTGATGTTTTGTTAATAAGGTCTATTACCTCTTTTAATCCACACATCACCATTTTTCAACAATATAACAAAAAAATTCCTGAAGAAATTTCAAGAATAAAATTTTCCACATATCAGGGTTTTTTTAATATTTACGGTAAAAAAATCGGCGCAAGTTTAATGGAAGTAGATGATATAACAATATTTAAAAAGTTATTGGTAAAAGGTTCCTTTGAAAAAGCAGTAATAGGAAATGCTTTAGCTCAAAATTTAAATATAGATATTGGGGACAATTTAAATCTTATATATACAGATGACTCTGGAAATATTAAGATGAAAATACTAAAAGTTTCTGGAATATTCAAATCAGGAATATACATTGTAGATTCTGCTTTCATTTTACAAGAATCAACTAAAAAATCTTATAATTATATAGGTATCTACTTAAAAAATCCAGAAAAAGCTCAAGAAATTAAAAGTAAATATTTAAATGGAATCTTAGCTACAACCTGGGAAGAGCAAAATGAAAATTTTGCCAAAGCCGTTGAAATGGATTCATATTTTGCAATGTTAATTACCTTTTTTGTAGTTTTTATGAGCGGATTTAGCATTTCAAATTCTGTTATGTACTCTATTTTTGTTAGAAAAAGAGAAATTGGAATTTTAAAATCGCTTGGTATGGGAAAACAAAAAATAGCTATGGTTTTTATTGGAGAAAGTATGATAATTGCTCTTGTAGGATTTGTTTTTGGAAGCATCTTATCAATAATTACAGTAAAAATACTTGAAAATGTTAATATTCCTATACCACAAAATATCTTCTATATCGATAAAATCCCATTTTATTTATCCTCAACAGATATAATATTAGCCTTTATATTTATCACATTATTATCCTTTACTTTTTCTTTTATTTCATCTCGAAAGCTTCTTTCTTTTGATATTGTAGAGGTGCTTCATGGTGAATAATATTATTGAGATAAAAAATATTTCATATTCATATGATGGAAATCATAATGTTTTAGAAAATATAAATTTTTCAATTCCGGAAAATTCATATTTCGGCATTTATGGTCATTCTGGAAGCGGGAAAAGCACTTTATTATTTTTAATTGGAAACTTATTAAAAATTCAAACTGGAACAATTGAATATAATTTTGAATTTCATAAGAAAAAAATTGGTTTTGTTTTTCAATTTTTCAATTTAATAAACGAGCTTACTATTTTTGAAAATGCCAGATTAGCTCAATTAATACGCGTAAAAAAAGAAAATAAAAATGAAATTATGGATTATGCTAATTTATTAGGAATAGAATCAATTATAAATAAATATCCTCATGAAATATCTGGTGGTGAACAACAAAGAGCCAGTATTTTAAGAGCCATTGTTGGTGATACAAAAATAATTTTAGCAGATGAACCAACAGGAAGTTTAGACCTAAAAAACAAAGAAATTGTTTTTAACCTTTTTAAAGAGTTAAAAAATATCGGCAAAACAATTGTTGTTGTTTCTCACGAATCAAAACTTCTTCAATACTGTGATTATTCAATAAAATTAGAAAATGGTAAAATCAAGGAGACAGGGGGGATTTAAGTATGGTAGAAAGAGAATTTATTTTTTTGAAACCCAACACTATAAGAAGAGGATTAACAGGAGAAGTTATCAGTAGATTGGAAAGAAGAGGAATAAAGATTATTGCCTTAAAAATGATACAGTTTACAAGAGAACAGGCTGAAAAACTATATGAAGAACACAAAGATAAACCTTTTTATAATGAGTTAATTGATTTTGTATTATCTGGTCCTTCTGTTGTTATGGTAGTAGAAGGACCAAGAGTTATAGAAATGGTAAGACACATAATAGGTGCAACAGATCCATTAAAAGCTTCTCCAGGAAGTATAAGAGGAGAATTTGGAATGAGTGTTACAAAAAATATTGTTCATGCTTCAGACTCACCAGAAAAAGCAGAAAGAGAAATGAAAATCTTCTTCAGTGAAGAGGAAATTTTAAACTATAGATTGGATGTGCAGGGCGATTTATGATAGTAGTGACTTTAAAAAAAGGAAAAGAAAAAAAGATTAAAAATGGATATTTATGGATTTTTAAAGATGAAATTTCCGAAATCACCGGTGAAAAAAAAGACGGTGAATTGTGCAATGTTTTTTCAAAAGATTTTGAATATATAGGAAAAGGATTTTTTTCAAATAGCTCAAATATTGCTGTAAAAATCTTAACCTTAAAAGATGAAAATATAGATAAAAATTTCTTCTTAAACAAATTCAAAACCGCATTATTAATAAGAAAAGGATATGGAGATTCATATCGTTTTTTCCATGCAGAAGCTGATGGAATTCCTGGAATAATAATAGATAAATATGAAAAATTTCTTGTAATTCAGTTTAGAAATAAAGGTGTAGAAAATTTCAAAAATGAAATTATAGATGCATTGATTGACTTATTTGGAAATGAAATTAAAGGAATATATGAAAGAAGTGATTTTGAAACATCTTCAAAAGAAAATCTTGAAAGAAATGTGGGTCTTTTATATGGAGAAAATCCACCAGATAGATTTACTATTGAAGAAGAAGGTATAAAATATATTGTCGATATAAAAAATGGCCAAAAAACTGGTTTTTTCTTCGATCAAAGAAAAAATAGAATATATATAAGACAATATTCAAAAGATGCTACAGGATTTGACGGATATTCATATACAGGTGGTTTTGCATTAAACATGGCTGTTTTTGGTGCAAAACACGTTGTTGCTGTTGATAAAGATGAATACGCTATTGAATTATTAAAGGAAAATGCAAAATTGAATGGTGTAGAAGATAAAATCGAAGCAATATATGGAGATGTAGAAAAATATCTTGAAAATACAGATTATAAATTTAATCTTATGATGTTAGACCCACCATCTTTAATAAAAAAGAAAACTGAAAGGCATAAAGGCGTTCAAATATTCAAACGAATATCTCGATCCGGTATTCTAAAACTCGAAGATAATGGCATATTAAGCGTATGTAGCTGCGCCTATCAGGCAGATATAGATTTGTTGGTAGAATCTTTAAGAAGAAGTGTTGAATTTGAAGGAATTAGATTAAATGCAATAGATATCATTACTCAATCTAACGATCATCCATGGATACTTCAAATACCTGAAAGCTTATATTTGAAATGTATGTGGATAAGAATTTTGAGGTGACTTTATGCCAAGTATGCTTGCACATATTATATACGCAATGAAAAAACACAATAATTGGAACACGGAACTATACCTTGGAGCTCAAGGGCCAGATGTATTCTTTTACGCAAATGAAAAAAAATATAAAGAAATTGGAGATATATTGCATAAAATATCATCTAATGAATTTAAAGAAATAATGAAAGGGTTCCCGAATGATTTTTATAAAGGTTTCATATTGCATATGGAACTTGATGAAAAATTACATGGTATCATTAATTCATATTATTCAGAACCAATTTCTCATACGCATTTTGAATATAATTTTGACGAATTATTATCTTTAAAAATATATGGAATGCATTTTATTGAACAAAAATGGTGGAAAATTCTACAGATTGAAAATATAGAAATTATTGACAGAAAATTCAATGATGTATTAAAAAAAGAATTTGGAATAACAGGTATAAGTTATGGTTATGCGTACAAAAAAATGCTTAAAAATTTAAAATTATTATTTCAATATCCAATATTCAAAAAAAATCTTTTAATGCCTGTTATAAAATTAATTGGCCTGGATTATTCATATTTATATCCAGATATCAAAGACAAGGATATTGAAAAATTAAAACATCTTGAAAGGGAATTTTTCGACTTATTTGAGGGGGAATGATAGAATGAAAGTTCTCGGTTTAATTCTGGCAGGTTCATCAAAAAGCGGTATTGAACAATTAACAATGAAAAGAGCCAGTGCAGCAGTTCCGGTATTTGGAAAGTATAGAGCTATAGATTTTACAATTAGTAATTTTGTAAATTCAAAAATTAAAAAAGTTGGTGTGCTGACACAATATTATCCACGAAGTTTAATGGATCATCTCGGAAGCGGTAAAGAATGGGATCTCGACAGAAAAACAGGCGGTTTATTTATTTTACAACCTTTTTTTAGAAAAAAAGACGAAATCCCTGTTTATAAAGGTACTGCTGATGCCATATTTCAGAATATGACGTTATTAAGGCGTGGTGACGAAGATTTCGTTTTAATTGGTTCTGGTGATCATATATATAATTTTGACTTTTCAGAATTATATAGATTTCATCTTTCAAATGCTGCTGATATATCCATATTAACAAAAGAAATTGATAATGAAAAGGAATTGTCTCAATATGGCCAGGTAATTACAGAAAATGATGGAAGAATTACAGAATTCTACGAAAAACCTGAAGAAATAAAATCAAAAAGAATTTCACTTGGAGTTTATTTTATAAATAAAGCACTTTTAATAGAATTACTTTACACCAGTATTCCTAATGGCGGTAAAGACCTTGTAAAAGATATTATAATTCCGAATCTAAAAAAATTAAGAGTATATGCCTATGATTTCAAAGGATACTGGTCAAATATAAAAAAATCCATAGAAACTTATTATAATACAAATATGGATATATTGAAAAAGGAAATACGACAGGAATTATTCTATCAAAATAAAATATATACCAAATTAAAAGATTATGCGCCACCTAAAATTAACATTAATGCCAGCGTTAAAAATTCATTTATTGCCGATGGAACAATAATAAATGGAATGGTTAAAAATTCCATTATTTCACGAGGTGTTCGAATAAAAGCAGGTGCGGTAGTGGAAAATTCCATTATATTACAGGACACAATAATTTCTGAAGGAAGCGTTATAAGAAATGCCATTATTGATAAAGACTGTGAAATACGTGAAGGCAGGAAAATTATTGGTGAAAATGGCATTAAAGTAATTGAGAAAGGTACTATTATATAGTATTGGGGGGAGAAAGATGAATGTTGTTGCTTTAATACTTGCTGGTGGTCAGGGGACAAGACTTGGCGCTATTACCGAATACCTTGCAAAGCCAGCAGTTCCATATGGAGGAAAATATAGAATTATAGATTTTGCTTTAAGTAATTGTGTAAATTCTGGAATACATAATGTAGGAGTTTTAACTCAATATAGACCCCATATTTTAAATAAACACCTTGGAATAGGTCGTCCATGGGATCTTGATATAAAAACCGGAGGATTAACTATACTTCCACCTTACGTAAGCAATACCGATCAATCGTGGTATCGAGGAACAGCAGATGCCATATACCAGAATATAGAATATATTGATAGCCATAACCCTGATTTTGTAGTAATTCTTTCAGGTGATCACATATATAAAATGGATTACAATGAAATGATTGATTACCACATTGAAAAAGGTGCTGATATAACAATTGCCTGTATGGAAGTACCTATTTCAGAAGCACATAGATTTGGGATAATGGTTACAAATTCTTTTGGAAAAATTGTTGAATTCCAGGAAAAACCAGCAGAACCTAAAGGAAACCTTGCTTCTCTAGGAATATACGTATTTTCGTGGGAAATTTTAAGAAAATTATTAATAGAAGATGCTGAAGACGTAAATTCAGATCATGATTTTGGTAAAAATATAATACCAAAAATGCTTGAAAACAAAAATGAATTATATGCTTTTAATTATGAAGGCTATTGGAGAGATGTTGGAACTCTTCAATCATACTGGGAATCTAATCTTGAATTATTAGGACCTATGCCATTATTAAATCTACATGAAATTAACTGGAAAATATATACACAATCTGAAGAATTACCCCCAGCATATATTTCAGAAAAAGCCCATTTAATTGGTTCACTTGTAAGTGAAGGAAGTGAAGTGTATGGCTCTGTTGAAAATTCTGTAATTTTCCAGGGTGTAATAATCGAAGAGGGTGCTGTGGTAAAAGATTCTGTTATAATGAACAGCTGTGTAATAAAAAAAGGTGCTTATATTGAAAAAGCTATAATATGTGAAAGAGCTGAAATAGGTGAAAATTCTAAAATAGGTATAGGTGAATATGCAGAAAACTCTTATAATTCAAAAGTTTATAATTCTGAAATAACTTTAATAGGGTTCGATGTAAAAATCCCTTCAGGAATTGAAATTGGGAAAAATGTTTTAATTGGAAATGGTGTGAAGGAAATTGAAAACAATATTCCTTCAGGAGGGTATATTCTTTAGGAGGGGAAATTATGGATTTTTATGCAGTTAAGTTCTTTGCAACATCATCGTTAACAGCCGAAGTAATAGTTGGGTATATGTTTGGTAAACAAAAGGGTGCCCCTGAATATAAAATGTTATCAATACCAAAATCCAAACTTCCGAAGTTTGAAATACCGGATATTAATCTCTCATATATTGAGTATAAATCTAAAATTGAAGAACTTTATTACAATGCTATCAAGGATTCAACAGTTCTTGACTTAAATAAGCAATTTTTAGCTTTTGTTCAATCAACAATAAAAAAATATGGTCCTGAAATTATCAATGCTAAAATGTTTTTAGGAGTGCGAGATTCAGACATTATTATTGTAAAAGCTATACTTTCTGAAATCCTGGAAGAATGGGAAGGAGAAGTAAACATAAAAGTTGTTGCTGAAAAACTTACATATCAGGATTTAGTATGGTTAATGACACAAAATAGAAGTTTTACTGATAAAGAAAAATCATATTTAAATAGAATTGATGTTCAAAACTCACCTGAAGTTTTACCTTTATCTGATCCATTAACCGGATTAACCATTAACAATCTCGATGTTGGAGACCCTATTTATTCATTGGTTATTGATCCAATAGATCCTGCAAATGTAAACAAATTAAAGGAACTTTATCCAGATAAATTTGATGATAGCGGAAAAAATATAATGCCTATTGAATCTCAGCTTGTAGCTAAAGAATTGATTCCTGAAACAGACTATTTCTTCATTAAGGTCGATCTGGGAAGTGGGCTTATTGGAAAAGCTGTAATATCAAAAAATCTAAAAATGATGGTCGATGCAAAAAAAATTGAAGAAATGCATAAAAAAAGAGAAGAATATTTTAATCCACCAGAAGATAAAATAATAGGCGATGTTATAAAAGATTCAATTGCAGGTTTAAAAAAAGAAGCAAATTTACCAGAAAATAAGGTTAGAACATCTGATATTCTTATAATATTAGGACTTTCATTAGGATTAATTGTAGGAGCGTTGCTCCTTGGAATCTGGATGGGGGTCTTTTAGTGAAAATTTACTCTTTATTCTTAATAATTTCTTTAATAATTATAGGTATTGTATTTAATTTATATATGGTAAATTATATATATAGAAATGCTGTATATAGGAATAAAGAATTTGAAAATGGATTAAAAAAAATAAATGAAACAGAAAAAATGTTTTCAAATGGCGATTATAAAACGCTTATAATATATTCTTCAAAAGAGGCTACATTAATAAAATTAATTTTCGACAATGGGGTGGAGGGGATAAAAATTCAGGAGGAATAAAATGAAAATAAAATTATCCTATGCAACAGCTGCAATTTTGGGATTAAAAAAAGGAAAAATCAACTTTGAAATGCCTACTGCATATTTAATGCTTGGTGAAAAATGTCAATATAATTGTAGTTTTTGTGCTCAGGCAAAAGATGCAAAATCAGATGTTGATTATTTATCAAGAATAAAATGGCCAGAATATGATGTTGAAATATTTTTAAACAAATTAGAAGAACTTAATCCATTTAAAAGATTATGTATTCAAGTAGTAAATTCTATTGGATATTTTGAAGAATTAAAAAGTTTTTTGGAGAAAATTAAAGATTTTAATGTATTAAAAGCAGTTTCATTAAGGCCAAAAGATTTTCACGAAATAGATGAAATATTTTCATATGGAATAGATAATCTGGGTATTTCCATTGATGTTGCTAATAAAGATTTGTATTCTGAAATTAGAGGAGGAAGTTTTGACTTCCTCTTTGGTATGTTGACAGATGCATCAAAGAAATATCCTAATAAGATTACAACACATATAATTGTTGGTCTTGGTGAAAGTGATAAAGATTTAGTTGAACTAATGCTAGAAATGAAAAAAATAAATGTACTGGTTTCTTTATTTTCATTCACTCCAATAAAAGGCACTAAATTGGAAAATCTTGAGCCTCCTTCTATTGAAAGATATAGAATTATACAATATGCTCGTGAAATAATAGAAAAAAACGATGTTTCAATAGAAGATTTTGTATTTGATGAAAATCAAAAATTAGTAAGATTACCTCACATAGATTTTGATGTAGAAGAAGCAATAAAAACCAGTGGATGTAGTTATTGTACACGACCATATTATAACGAAAAGCCAAATAAGGTATTATATAATATTCCAGAAAGTAGGAAGTTCTGAAAGGAGGCTGGCGATGGGATTTTTAACCTTTAAAGGTGGGGTTCATCCACCAGAAAAAAAAGAATTAGCAGAACATGTTCCAATTAAGGTATTACCTTTACCAGAAAAGGTATATGTTTATACTACAAATCATATTGGAGCACCTGCTAAGATTATTGTTGAGGTTGGTCAGAAGGTTAAAACAGGTCAGAAGATTGGTGAAGCTAACGGATTTATTTCAGCAAACATTCATTCTCCTGTTACCGGTGAAGTAGTGGAAATTACAAAAATGACAAACGCTGCTACTGGTACAAAGAATGACGTTATCGTTATTCAAAGAACTGGAGAAGATGAATGGGAATTAATTCCAAACCACGGTGATTACACAAAGAAATCACCTCAGGAAATTGTTGAGATTGTAAAAGAAGCTGGTATTGTTGGGCTTGGTGGAGCTATGTTCCCTTCACATGTAAAAATGTCAATTCCAGAAGGGAAAAAAGCAGAGTTTTTAATTATCAACGCTGCAGAGTGTGAGCCATATATAACAATAGACCACAGAATGATGCTCGAAAGATCAAAAGACATCATCAAAGGTATAAAAATTATTATGAAAGCTATTGGCGTTGATAAAGCATATGTTGGAATTGAAAGCAACAAACCTGATGCAATTGAAGAAATGAAAAAAGCTGCTTCAGGTGAACCTATTGAGATTAAAGTTCTTCAAACCAAATATCCACAGGGTGCTGAAAAACAATTAATTTATGCAATAACCAATAGAGAAGTTCCTTCAGGGGGATTACCTCTTGATGTTGGAGCTGTTGTTTTTAACGTTTCAACAGCATATGCTATTTACGAAGCTGTTGAAAAAGGAAAACCGCTTGTTGAAAGAGGAATTACATTAACAGGAGAAGGCGTTAAAAAACCAGGTAATTTCATATATAGAATAGGTACATTAGCAAAAGACTTATTGGATCATGTAGGTCTTGTTGAAGAAGATAAAATCGATAGAATATTATATGGTGGTCCAATGATGGGAATCCCACTTCCTAACATTGAATTACCAACATTTAAAGGAAACAATGCATTAACTGTAATGACCAAAGATGTAGTTCCAAATAGAGAAACATATCCATGTATAAGATGTTCAAAGTGTGTTCAAGCATGTCCAATTAATCTCTTACCTTATTTGCTTAAAATGCAAATTGATAAGAGAGAATATGATAAAGCTATGGAATATGGTCTTATGGATTGTATAGAATGTGGTTCTTGTTCATATGGATGTCCTGCAAATATTGATCTTGTAAAAACATTTAAAACAGGTAAAAAAGTTGCAAGAGCTTTAAAAGGGAGGGCCAAAAAATGAAGTTAAATATGGCAGCTGGTCCACATCTAAGGACAGATGATAGTGTAAGAAAGGTAATGGTTGATGTATTAATAGCCCTCATCCCATCATTCCTCGTATCAGCTTGGGTATTTGGATTCAGGGCTGTATGGATTATGTTATTCTCAATGGTTGCAGCAGAAGCTCTTGAATTTTATATAATGAGAGTTTTAAGAAAGAAAAAAGACTTTAAACCTGATTTTAGTGCATCAGTCACAGGTTTATTATTGGCAATGAATTTAAGTTTAGCAGTAACCTGGTGGCAAATATTAATAGGTGTATTTGTTTCTATTGTTTTAGGAAAACATGTATATGGAGGTCTTGGAAGAAATATCTTTAACCCTGCATTAGTTGGAAGGGTGTTTATGCTTATTTCTTTCCCTGTTGCAATGACCACATGGTATAGACCATTTTATTACAAATATGACACTATTACAACAGCAACACCACTTGCTATATTAAAAGAAAAAGGGTTAGACTCATTAAACAATTGGGCTGATTATACAATAAATTTAAAAACATTATTTATTGGTACAATTCCTGGTTCAATTGGTGAAGTTAGTGCAGCAGCATTATTATTAGGATTTGCATATCTTGTATATAAAAAGAGAATAAAGATTTTGATTCCTGTTTCATATATAACAACTGTATTCGTAATTTCTGGTATATTCTATTTAATTGATCCAACAAAATACGCAAGTCCATTATTCCACATTTTAAGTGGAGGTATAATGTTAGGTGCATTATTTATGGCTACAGATATGGTAACAAGTCCTATGACACCAAAAGGACATATTATATTTGGTATAGGTTTAGGTATTATTACAATGGTTATTAGACTTTTTGGAGCTTATCCAGAAGGAGTTTCATTCTCAATATTAATCATGAATGCTCTAGTTCCTCTTATTGATATATATGCTAAGCCACGTATTTTTGGCACAACAAGAGGTGGTAAAAAATGAAGGAATATATGAAAACAGGTTTTATATTAATGTTATTTATAGTCATTTCTGGATTTATTGTTGCAACAGTTTATGTATCTACAAAACCTGCAATTGACAATGCAGAATTAAATGCAAAATTAAAAGCTATAAAAAAGGTTTTAATTGATTCAAGAAACGGTGGATTATTGCTTTCTGAAGATAAAATCCCAACTTCTTTACAACAATTACAAAGTGCTGAATGGGATTCATCAGATACAGGCATATTATACGAAGGAAAAAGTACAAAGGTTTATTCACCTGTATATAAATATACCAATAAAGATGGTAAAGATATATATGTATTAACAGTTTCAGGTATAGGATTCGGTGGTGAAGTTATCTCTGTAATTTCTTTTGTAAAAGATGGTAAAGAATTATATTTCAATAATCTTGAAGTAATTTCATACTCACAGGAAACTCCTGGCTTAGGTGCCAATATAGCTTTAGATAAGGTAAAAAAGAGATTTTATCCTATAAGTTATGAAGGATTATTAAACGGTGTAAAGGTTAATAAAGATGCTGGAGTAATTCTTTCTACACCAGAACAAATGAAAGAAGGAAAAGAAAAAGGTATTGTTCAAACAAGTGATATTATGACAGGTGCTACTATTACACCAAGAGCAGTAGCAGATTCAATAAATGCTGGATTTGAGTACCTCAAATCTAAAGGGGTGATTCAATAATGGCTGATATTAAAAATTTTAAAGCTGGTTTAGTACAGCAAAACCCTGTATTTGTTCAGGTTTTGGGCATGTGTCCAACACTTGCAACTACAACAAATGCAGAAAATGCTTTAGGTATGGGACTTGCTACATTATCAGTTTTAACATTATCAAATATTGTTATTTCTATAATTAAAAAATGGGTACCTAAAAACATAAGAATTCCTATTTATATTGTAGTTATCGCATCATTTGTTACTATGGTTGACTTATTAATGCATGGCTATACATATGATTTATGGAAAACTTTAGGTTTATTTATTCCTCTTATTGTTGTTAACTGTATAATCCTCGGTAGAGCTGAATCATTTGCTTCAAAAAACTCTATTCTCGATTCTATATACGATGCTTTAGGTATGGGTTTAGGTTTTACAGGAGCGTTAGTATTACTTGGTTCAGTAAGAGAATTACTCGGTAATGGAACTATTTTCGGTTTCCCAATTTGGGGAGATGCTATGAAGTTATATGTTATGATATTACCACCAGGAGCCTTCTTAGTTTTAGGTATGTTACTTGCAATGTTTAATGCTATTGCAATTAATAACAGAAAAAAGGCAAAGGCTGGTGATAAGAAATGAAGCTTTTCTTTATATTTTTATCAGCAATTTTAGTAAATAATTTTGTATTATCTAAATTCCTTGGTATATGTCCGTTCCTTGGAGTTTCTAAAAAAATTAGTTCAGCTTCAGGTATGTCAATGGCTGTTATTTTCGTTATGGTTGTTGCAAGTACTATAACATGGTTCTTGAATTTATTGCTTGTAAAACTTGGCCTTGAATTCTTAACAACAATTGTATTTATACTTGTTATTGCCACATTAGTTCAATTTATAGAATTTTACATAAAAAAGGTATCTCCAAATCTCTATGAAGCATTGGGTATTTACCTTCCTTTGATTACAACAAACTGTGCTATCTTAGGTCTTGCATTAATTAATGTAATGAATGGATATACACTTGTTGAAACAATTATAAATGCTTTAGGTGCAGGATTTGGTTTTGGTATGGCATTAATAATTTTTGCTGCTATGAGAGAAAGATTGGATTATTATGATATTCCTGAACCATTTAAAGGAACAGCAATTGCATTAATTACAGCTGGATTGTTATCAATGGCATTTATGGGATTCTCCGGTCTCATAAAAATATAAGGGAGGAGTTATAATGTCTATAATCATAAATGCAGTAATCTTGCTTGCTATATTGGGGTTTTTAGCAGGAACATTTCTTGCTTTTGCTGAAAAGAAATTTGAAGTTAAAGAAGATCTTAGAGTAATATTCGCAGAAAATTTATTACCCGGTATTAACTGTGGTGCTTGTGGATATCCTGGATGTCCTGGTTTCGCAAAAGGATTTGTAAATGGCGATGTAAAAGCTGATGGATGTTTACCTGGAAAAAGACAGGGAGTGCCTGAAAAACTTCAAAAACTTGCAAAAATGTCTGATGAAGAATTAGAAAAAATCTGGGAAGAAATTGGTGAAGATCCAGATAAAATAAAAGAAAAATTTTAATGTTAAAAGAGGCTTGAATCGATGATTCAAGCCTCTTTTATTTTTTAAGAAAGTTTTTCTAATAATATTTTTTTAAAAAATAAAACATCTTTATCTTCTGGATTTTGTTCTATATAATTCAACCAATTGTACAATTCAGTAAATTCATAATTATTTAGATAATCTTTTAATCTCCCTACTTCTTTTGAATTATTAATATTCGTTTCTTTTAATATTTCTATGTATAATTCCAATATTTCATTTATTAATTCTTCAGCCTGCAAAACTGTGTATTTCTTCTCAACAAGATATTCAATATACCTTGATTTTAAATTTTCAAAATCAAATTTATCAAAAAATTCTTTATAATTAATCGGTATCCTAAATAATATAGATGTATTTTCAGAAGTTTGATTTATATAATATGTAGCTCGCAATATTTTTAAATATTCCTTTATTATCAATACTCCATAAACTTCGAAATTTATTATCTTAGTTATATTTTTATTATTAAACAGCAACAAGAAATCATTTAATAATGTATCTGTTGTAGTTATTTTTATCTCTAAATTATTTTTTAGCATTATATATTCAATAGTAATATCACAATTATCTGAATTTTGAAGTAACATCGAAAGCAATTCATACATTATTCTAAAAATTGCATTTTTATTTGAAAAAACATATTCCTTTTCAGTTTTTATTTCTGAAATAATTTTTATGTTTTTATTATTTAAAATTGGCGATATTGAATATATTAGTTCATTATGCAATCCATTTAATTTAAAAAAGATAAATAATGTATTATCGTTCTCAAGATATACAAATTTTGAAATATCCTGAAATTTTCGAACAATATTTCTAATTTCTATAATGTTATTGTTAATTATTTTTATACTTTTTTCATCACCGCCATTTAAAAATATATAATCTAAAATATTCTGGAGTGGATTATTAATCATATGGGAAAAATCATTAATAAAACTTTTGTATGATACATATAATGTCTCCATTTGTTCTCTTAACTCTTCTATTCCTTCCAAACTATTTTTCAATTCAGTTTGAGTTTTTATTATTTTATTTTTTAATTTTAATGCTTCATCTAATTTTGGTTCTACTTCCTCTAATTTATCAAAGTTTTCATTTAAAAATTTTAAATCAATAGTAGTATATTCTTTTGTATATTTAATAAGAAAATATAGCATTAATAACTCAAAGAAAAGCAACAGCACATAAATCAATATTATATGTGGTTCAAATATATCAAGAAATTGCACTTTTTTTAGAAAATAGAAATCAATATTATTAAAGGTTAAGATTTTTATTAAATCATTGTCAAAAAAGATCTCATTAATTTCACCACTTTTATTTATATATATTCCTTTTTTAACTGCTATTATTGGAAGAGGTGTAAATGCATTTAAAAAATCTATTAAATCTGAAACTCTATATGCATAAAAATACTTTTTATTTTTAATAATAAGAGATTTTATTATAAAAAGTTTTTTATTGATTTCATTTATAGAGTTTATATAAAAATCATTATACACAATATGTTTATTTTCATCCCAGATAATAATATCAAGAATTTTAAATGTAAAATTCTTATTTTTTAAATAAGAAGATATTCCACTTTCTATTTTATTGTTAAGCTTTAAAAATTCATTTTTTATCGCTGTTTGATGTTGATCTGCTACAAAAATATTCAACTCATTTTTTATATATATAGAAAATGAAAATAACGTAATGACAATTAATAAAAAAATTGAATAAAAAAATATTTTGAAATTTTTCATATTTTTTCCTCCAAAAAATATAATACACATTTATTATATCACAAATAAAAAAAACGGATCCAACGGATCCGCTAAATGTCTATCCATCTATTTCAGGGGGGGATAGGGGGATTTTCTTTTTACATCTATAGTATACAAAATCAAATGTTACTTTTCAATACCTTTATATTAATTGTGAATTTTCTAAGTAACAAAAAAATCAGTAATGTAAATTAAAATTATCTCTTTATTTTTAAAGCTGGAATATAAATAACTGTCATAAGCCACACAATAAAAACTCCTAAAACCATAGTTAAACTAAACTGTTTTAGCAGTTCACCACGAGATAATTGAAATGTTATAAATGAAGACATGGTTGTTAAGAACGAAAGAGTTGTAGCTTTTAAAGTGTGCCAATAATGCACTTTGTCTTCATCTATTGCATGGAAAAGATGTATGTAACCATCTACACCTATACCAAATATTAATGGAAATGAAATTACTGTTAAGAAGGTTGCCTTAATATTATAAAAGTAAATAATACCAAATGTAGCTAAAATCGAGAATAACAATCCAAATATTGCAATAAAGGTTTCATTAAGTGATTTTCTGGACATATATGTCAATATTCCTATTAAAATAATTGATACAACTATAACATACGGGAACTTTTTTTCTATTAATTTCATTATATAATATAAAGCTTTTCTTTCTCCTAAAAACCTCTCTCGATACTTTCCAACTGAATCAAAAAAATATTTTAATCCGTTATCTCTTGCAAGGGAAATTTTAGGTGTAACATAGATAATAAAATATTCCTGATTATTTTTTGTTATCATAATACTTCGCTTTAACTCTTCTGGTATAAGTGATGTAATTCCAAGAATAAAATCCTTTTGATTTTTTGATTTTGATGCAAGATCTATAATTTTAAGGGTATCAGAATATATATTGTATTTTTTCAATACAGAAACAGAAAATGGATCATTTACCAATTTTGAAATTTCCTGTGTCTTTAATTTTAATTTGTTAAAATCTCCAATTTGCTTTTTTAAAACATCAAGATAACTTTCCACTTTCTCAATATAAGGCGATTTTTTTAACTCCTTAATAATTTTGTCAGAATCTTCATCTATTTTAACAATAAACTTTAAATCATTAAACAATGATGCACCAAAATGTTCTGCAAGTTCATTGAAAACCCTTATACTTTCTGAATTAGTCGGAGCCAATCCTGGTGGTGTATATGAAAAATTTGAGAAATTAATTATTCCAAATATTGAAAAGAAAATTATTACTGATGGCAAAAGCGTAAGAATAAACCTTCTTTTTTTAGGTATATAAACTCCAAGTTTCTGAAACCATAAATTTATTTTATTTTCCTTATATGATTTTAAAATCATATTTCTAAATGGATAAAATAAAACAGGTACAATAAAAATCATATTTATAAAAAACACAATAAGTCCTATGCTACTTATGATCGCCATCTGGGTAAATCCCGGCAAATTCATTAAAATTAAAGAAAGAAAAACAAGAATTGTAGTTGCCACGCCATAAAACAAAGGAATTAATACAGTTTCATAAGTTATAGACAATGCTTCAATATAATTTTTTCTCTCTTTATATTCAGAAATAAGACGGCTTGTAATGTGGATTCCATAATCAATACCCAGACCTAATGTAATAGCCGCAACAAATGATGTAATAATATTTAATTCTTTAAATATTAATGTAGAAATACCTAAAGAAATTCCTGTCGATAAAATTAAAGAAATAAAAACAATTATTGTAGAAGGTAAATTGGCAAAAGTAATATAAAAAATTAAAATTATCAAAAACATTGAAAGATATGTTGTAATTGAAAAATCAAAATTTACAGTTTCGTTCGCTTCATAATCATATATATAAGAACCTGTTAAACCAGATCTTATATTATATTTTTGAGAAATATTCTGAGATATCTTTTTTACCCTGGGAATTATCGATTTAACAAAGTTAAGATCTGAAGTTGGTTTTAAAAAGGTTAATCCCATAACCATAACCTTTTTATCAGGAGACAAAGTATAATAACCTAATAAAGGATCATTCTCATTTGATGCTTTAAAATTTGTATCAACCTGATTTAGAAGCGAAAGTGTAGTATTTATATATTCAAATGATTTAAAATCATATGGATTTAATTTCGAAAACGAATCAAACGTACTTTCAAGGTTTTTCACAAGATCATCTATTAATTTTGAATTTGAAACGTTTAAAAAACCATATGAAAGCAAAAGTGAAAGATCTGTCTTTGCCAACCCATTAAAATCCGGAAGTTCTTTCAAATTATTATAATAGTCCAACGCAACTTTTTTATAATCTGTATTTTCATCAATAAAAAATGCTGTTATCAATACTGAGGAATTGCTCTTGGTTTTCTCTTCCTCTTTTAAAGAAAGAACTATAGGATCATCTTCCGGAAGTATTGTCAATAAATCAGAATTTATTTTCAAATTCTTTAAATTTAAAATAGAAAGAACTGAAAATATTAAAAATAATAATAATATAATCTTGTAGTGATCTGTCAAAAATTTTGATAGTTTCAAATACTTTTTCTGCATACCTTTCAACTCCAGATTATATAATATAGTAAAATATCAATCACAATTCCTACTATCAATGCATAAAATCGTTTTTCATTAATGTCCTTAACTCCTTTTAATATTTCATACCATATAAATGGATAATAATAAAAATTATTATAAAACGAAAAAAATCCCATCATTAAAAATACAGCAGAGGTTAATATATAATAAGGAAAAATTTTTCTAAATTCTTCAATAGGATAAAGAAATGCTCTTATTGCATTATTTACAAATAAAAACAAAAACAGGAAAAAGATTTTTTTTAATGATATATAATATGAAAAATTACGTATTAAAAGAAAATACGATAAAAAAATAAATGTAATTATTCCCACAAATATATTTTCATATTTCACATTTTTTATTCTATGAGGAGTAAAAATAATTTTAAAAATATTTTCAAGCATCAGTGTAAACCTCCGGTATAAACTTTCATATCATAGACCACAGAAAAACCCAGATTTTCAAAAACATCAAGTAATGGTTTAATTCCCGGATAATCAAGTATTTCTTTATCTATAATAACCCCATTTTCATTCTTCAAAGCTTCAAGAACTTTGGTTTTAAATGAATAAGATTTATAACTTTTTTTATCCATAACATAATATTTTAATTTTAAAAATGTCAATTCTTCATTTGTTAGATTATTTAAATCAATAATGGCTATTGTGGGATAATTTAATAAAGTAAAATTCTTTGAATAAACAATACTTTTTTTTAGTTTTAAGCCATAATAAAAAACATTTTTTTGAATTTCTTTTATGTTTGAATCAAAGGATTTTAAAGATGTCTTTAATTCCTGAAACATTTCATCATTAATAACTGCTATAGTAATATGATTATTAAGATAATCTATTTTAATTTTCCCTATAAACACACCAAGATCCTCAATAATAAATAACATAGTAGATAAATTTTTGGAATTAATAGTAATATTAACAAGGGAATCTTTTATTCCCTGATGAAAAGTATTTATTGTATATACTGGCATTGGTTCTCTAACAACATTTTCAACGTCAATATTTGCAAAAAGAAAATATACAATAGAGCTCAACAAAAGAATGGTAATAGAAAAAACTATTACCATTCCATATATTCTCAATTTATTTTCCCCCCATTATTAAAACTTCTATGGCTTTTTTAAGTTGTACATCATTTTCTGGATCAATAACAGCTTCATATGTAGTTGTATTTTTAGCTTCTAATTTTTCAACATTCTTAAGTTCTTTTTTGGGATTTTCAATTTTAATGTCTGGCTCAATACCTTTTAAATGTATATCATTTCCATTTGGTGTGAAATAATGTCCTATTGGCAACCAAACTTCTCCACCATTTTCAAGAGGAATTGGTCTTTGAACAGCGGCTTTACCATATGTTGTGGTTCCAATTACTGTAGCAATTTTATTATCTTTCAAAGCACCTGTCATAATTTCAGAGGCTGATGCTGAGGATTTATTTACCAATAATACTATTGGTAATTTATCAAGAAAATCAAAATGCTCAAATGTTTTTGGCTTAACCACTTCTTCAGAACCATCAAAATAACGCACTGTAACTATTGTTTTATCTTTAATAAACATACTTGCTATATCTATTGCAACATTTAAATATCCACCTGGATTATTTCTCAAATCAAAAATTATTCCATCTACATGCTCCCTTTCAATAGCCTTTAATGCCTTTCTCATTTCAGACGCACTTTTTTCACCAAAATTGGTTAATTTTATATATCCTATCTTAAATCCATTATCTTCAAAAACTTTATATTTTGCTGTAATAGTTTCAATCTTTGCCCTAACAAGCGTTATTTTTTTAGCTTCTTCCCAACCTTCTCTAAACACTTCTATTTCAACTGTTGTTCCTGGTGTTCCGCGCATCTTGTTAATTGCACCCATATATCCAATTTCAGAAACTGGTGATCCATCAACACTTATAATTAAATCATCAGCCTGTAATCCTGCTTCATATGCAGGTGTTCCAACCATTGGACTGACTATTCTGATTGCCTCTAATTTTGAATCATAACTTACCAATATCCCAAGGCCGCCATATTCACCAGATTCTTCAATATCACTTTCTTTAACCTGCTGAGCATCAAGATACCATGCAAAAGGATCATTTAAACCATCAACTAACCCTTTTAATGTTGAATCTAAAACTTTATCATAATCAACTTTATCTCTTTCATAGTACATATGTTCAATATAATATAAAAGACTATATATAGGATTCTGAAATTTTTCAAGATATATTTTTTCTATATCTCTTGTATCAGTTTTTGTGTTAGCTAATAACAAAACAAAAGAGGAAATAATTAGAACGACTGTGATAATACTTTTCATTTTTTTACTCAAAGAAAATCTCTCCTTTCAACCTCATAAATTAATTTATTAATATTTAAATGTACTTCTTCCAATAAATTCTCTTAAAATAGACTTTCTTGGTATTTCTTCCAATACAGTAATTGGCAAGAAATAATCAAGAAATTTTAATAATCTTTTTGCTTCTGAATATTCTGGATTTGAATTATCTACCATTAATAATAATGGTTCTGCAAATATCTTTAAAACAGATAATTCATAAATAAGATTTGAATTAAACATAATATCCGCTTCTTCCTGGAATGGGAAAATATTTCTATCTTCACCCCTTCTAACACTTGGCCACATTTTCAGTGTTGCTAAAGCGGAATGTCCTCTAAAATTAAAGTCTCTAACAATTCTTCGAATAAGCCTTGTATCAGTTGTGGTAATTCTATTCATTGAATCAAGATTCATTTGCGTTAACGCACTTACATAAATTTTATATTTAAATTCTCTTGGAATACTTTCTGTTAATAGCTCATTTAACCCATGAATTCCTTCTATAATCAAAACCTGATCTTCTTCCATTTTAATCTTATTTCCACTCCAAACTCTTTTTCCATGAACAAAATCAAACTTTGGCAATTCTATTTCTTCACCTTTTAATAATTTTGAAAGGTGAGTATTAAACAAATCTAAATCAAGTGCATATATAGATTCGAAATCATAATTTCCATTTTCATCACGAGGTGTTTTTTCCCTATCAACAAAATAATCATCCAATGATATTGGAATAGGTTTTAATCCATTTACTTTTAGTTGCAAAGCAAGTCTTTTAGCACTTGTTGTTTTACCTGATGAAGAAGGTCCTGCAATTAAAACAACCTTTATATTTTTTCTTTTAATAATTTCATCTGCAATTTGCGCATATTTCTTTTCATGCAAAGCTTCAGAAACCCTAATTAATTCAGTTGCCTCTTCTGGTCCCTTAGCAATTAAACTGTTTAATTCGCCAACAGTACTTACTTCTAATATTTTCAACCATTCTTTATATTCGTTAAAGGTATAAGATAATTTTGGATAATGTTTATACTCAGGAACTTTATCAGGAGATTTTGGTGTTGGATGCAATACTACAAATCCATCATCTATAGATTTTAAATCAAATAAATCAACATATCCCGTAGATGGTGGCATATAACCATAGAAATAATTGAAATATTTATCGCATATATAAATATTAACCTTATCTTTCTTTCTATATTTAAATAATTTAGATTTATCTACTAAATCAACATTTTCAAACATCTTTATAGCTCTAAATTTAGAAATTGTTTTCTTTTCAAAAGGGAGATCTTCCTTTACATATTCTAACATTTTTTCTTTTAACATTTCAAGTTTTTTCTGTGAAGGTTTTCCACTTCTTAATTCACAGTATAAGCCGCTTCCTATACTATGATGAACATATAATTTATCTTCTGGATAAAGATCCTTTAATGCCATATACAATAAAAATAATACACCTCTTTGGTAAATTCTAAATCCATCAAGCGTAGAAGTATCCAAAAGTACTATTTCTCCAGAATCCTCTATTTCTTTAAGCAACTCTTTTATATTATTATTATGTTTTACTGCAAGAATTTTAAAAGGATGTTCCTTTTGAATCTTTCTAATAATTTCTATATACTTTGTTCCTTTCTCTGCATATAAAATTTTATCTTTTATCTTCAATTCGTATCTCATAAAAATACCTCCTCCATTTTTTATTTTTTCGTAATAATCTTATTTAAATCCAGAAACATATTGGTGTTGACAAAATCAAAAATTATGATATAATAAGTATTGTGATTGGGGCGTGGCCAAGCGGTAAGGCGGCGGATTTTGGCTCCGTTATTCGGTGGTTCGAATCCATCCGCCCCAGCCAGAGCCGGCGAAAGCCGGCTTTTTTTATATCTAAACTCCAAAATTTGACGATATTAATTATATCATAAATTTTAAAAATTTGATAATTGGAGATGAGGAAATGGACCTCTTACAATTAAAATATTTCAGGGAATTGGCATACTCCCAGCACATGACTGAATTATCAGAAAAACTACATATCTCTCAGCCATCTTTAAGTATTACTATTTCAAAACTCGAAGAAGAATTGGGAGTAAAATTATTTGATAGAATTGGTAGAAGAATTGTTTTAAATGAATATGGGAAAATTTTTTTAAAACACGTTGATACTATATTTAATGAACTGGAATATGCCAGAGAAGAAATTAAAGAAGCAAAAAAAGCCTGTCATAAAAAGGTAATTTTAGCAACCACCGGAACCATATTTTTATCAAATTTCATTATTGAGTTTTTAGAAAAAAATAAGGATATTAACTTAAAACAATTTATTTCAAATAATGAAGAGGCTATTGAGCTGTTAGAAAAAGGGGAAATAGATTTTGCAATTACTTATCCTCCACTGAAATCCGAAAACATAGAAACTGTTATATTATTTGAAGATGAAATAATGCTTGTAATTCCAGAAAATCATCGTTTTTCTAAAAATAGGGAAATAAGTCTATATGAATTAAAAGATGAAAAATTTATAAATCTTGTAGATCATTATGACTTTAGAAAAGTAACCGATGAAATTTATAAAAAAGCAGGTTTTACACCTAATATCGTTTTTGAGGGTGAATTATCTTTATTAGAAAAATTAATGAAATCAGGTGTTGGAGTTGCCCTTGTTCCAAAATCCATAGTTGAATTATATTCAGACTTCCCTGCAAAAACATTAAAACTCAAAGAACCAAAATTTAAATGGACAATAGGATTTTCATGGTTAAAAAATAAATATATGGTTGATACATTGAAAATATTTAAAGATTGTGTATTTAAATATTATAATATAAAATAAGGCTGTCCCATACGGACAGCCTTATTTTAAAAACTCTGGATCTAAATATTCTGGATTTGGATATTTATAGAACCCTTCGCCTGTACTTACTCCTAATTTATTCTTATCAATAAACATTTCCTTTATTTTTTCTGCACGTTTTAAAATTTTTTCATCCTGTAATTTTTCACCACGCATTTTTATTATATTATAAAGTGTGTTCATTCCTATTAAATCAATAATTCCAAATGGTCCAAACTTAGAGCCGGTACTTATCATCCAGGTTTTATCTATACTTTTATAATCCGCTACTCCATCAAAATACAATGTTTCAGCTGCATGTAATAAAGGTACAAGAAGCGAATTTAAAACATATCCACTTTGTTCTTTTTTCAATGGAATTGGGACCATTCCAATGGCTTTAGCAAATTCAACTACCGTATCAAAAACTTCTTTTGATGTTTTTTCATGACCCATAACCTCTCCAATATTTGCTTCCCAAACCGGATTGGCAAAATGTAAAGCAAGAAATTTTTCTGGCCTTCCTGTAAAGTTCACTAATTGTGAAGGCAACATAGTTGAAGAGTTGGTTGTAAAAATAGTCTTTTCTGGTGCAACAGCAGCAAGTTTTTGATAAATATCCTTTTTTATTTCATATACTTCTGGAACAGATTCACTAATAAGATCAGCTTCCTTTACTGCTTCATTAAGATCAGTAGTATATTTTAACCTTGAAAAAGTTGCTTCAATTTCTTCTGAAGTTGCCCCTTTATTTTTTAGAAAATATTGTGCATATCCTTTATGAAAATTTTTTGATTTCTCTAAAGCATCTTCATTAATATCATAAACAATTACATCAAATCCCTTATATGCTACCTGCCAAGCTATTTGGGAACCTAAAACACCTCCACCAATAATAGTTACATTTTTTATATCCATAATTATCTTCCCCCTTACTTTAGAATTTTAAATATTTCTAATATTCTCATATTCTTAATTATATTACACAATTGCAAAGAAATCTAATACAAAAATATATATATGTATATAAATATTAATTTATATATTCAAAATTCATCACATAAAATTTTGTTACATTTTTAATACAATTTTGTGGATATTTTGATGATTTTTTTATTTAATATAATAGTAGAATGTTATTTCATATTCTACATAAGGGGGTATTACTGATGAAAAGATTGATGTTAGTATTATTTTTGATTTTCGCTTTAACTGTTTCATTTGCTGAACTGATTATTTATAGTAGTGTTGATGAGGCAAATGCAAGAAAAATCTTAAACGCATTTTCCAGAGAAACAGGCATTACAGTAAAATATATATTCCTTTCTTCTGGACCTGCATTAGCAAGACTTGAAGCAGAAAAAAAGAATCCACAGGCAGACGTATGGTTTGGAGCTCCAATGCCAAATCATATTATTGCAAAAGAAAGAGGGCTTACAGAAGCTTATAAAACAACCAGCATTTATGGAATAGCTCCAAATTTCTATGATATCGAAGGTTATTATCACGCATTCTATATGAATCCTCTTGGTATTGGAATTAATTTAAAGGTTTTGGAACAGATAAAGGCAGATATGCCAAAAAGCTGGCAGGATTTATTAAAGCCAGAATATAGAAATATGATTCAATATCCAAGTCCTCAGACTTCAGGTACTGCATATGCATTTATCACAGGACTTATTGAAATTTATGGAGAAGATGGCATGATTGATTATTTAAAGAAATTAGCAAAGAACGTTCAGTCATATACACAAAGTGGAACAGGTCCTTCAAAATCAGTAGGTGTAGGTCAGGCAGGATTGGGAATTCAATTTACACCTGCATTCTTCCAGTTTAAAGAACAGGGGTATCCTATAGAAGTTGTATTCCCTGTTGAAGGCGTTCCATATGAGGCAGCATGTGTATCAATTGTAAAAGGTGCAAAACACAAATATGAAGCAAAAGTACTTGTTGACTGGTTACTTTCAAAGAAAGGACAACAAACAATTGTTGATACAAAAACATTTTTCTATCCTGTAAGACCAGACGTTGATTTTGGAGCATTACAACCATTATCAACTATAAAATTAATCAGTGTTGATGAAAACTGGGCTGCACAGAATAAAAAGAGAATTGTAGATAGATGGATAAAAGAGGTATTACCTGTAAAGTAATTTAATAAAAAGGGGGAAATCTCCCCCTTTTTTTGGAGGGATTTTAATGAATATCGCTAATCAAGAGTTTTCAAATAAATTCAAAAATATGCTGAAGAACCCTTCATTAATTATATTGCTTATTCTAATATTTATATCGCTATTTATATTTATAATTTTTCCATTATTGAAGGTCTTTATAATAAGCTTTACAGATAATGAAAACAATTTTTCATTGCAGACATATAAGGATATGTTATCCAATGATTATATGAAACAGGGATTTAGAAACAGTATTCTTGTAGCCTCTTTAACAGCTATTTTAGGAACATTAATAGGATATTTATATGCATATACAATAAACAGGGCAGATATACCTTTTAAACGGTTTTTCAGAACAATTGCAGTAATTCCAATGGTTTTCCCACCATTTATAGGGGCATTGTCAATAATAATGCTTTTTGGTTTTAATGGTTTAATTACTGCAAAAATCTTTGGTATAAGAACCTTCCCTGTTTATGGATTATGGGGATTATTAATAGCACAAATAATTACTTTTTTCCCTGTAGCCTTTATAACCTTAGATGGTGTAATCTCAACAATCTCACCAACACTGGAAGATGCTGCTTTTAATTTAAAAGCAACAAGATTACAGGTATTCCTTAAGGTTGTTCTTCCATTATCTATTCCGGGAATAGCCAGTACAATGCTTGTATTATTTATAGAATCGCTTGCAGACTTTGGTAATCCTTTAATATTAGCTGGTTCAAGATTTCCTATTCTTTCTGTTCAGGCATATCTTCAAATAACCGGCATGTTCGATTTGAGAAGCGGTGCAGCTCTTGCTGTATGGTTATTATTACCTTCTTTAATAGCCTTTATCATACAAAAATACTGGATAGGAAAGAAAAAATATATCACCGTTACCGGAAAACCAAATACATCTCAATTAAAAAGCGTTAGCAAAGGTGCAAAATGGGTATTATTTTCCCTGTGCATGATAGTCTCATTATTCATATTATTAATCTATGTAACCATTTTCTGGGGTGCATTTACAAAAATATGGGGTATGAATAATGAATTTACATTGGAGAACTTTAAATATGTATTTGACGTTGGAAGAGAAGCTATTAAAGATACGCTTACAATTGCTTTAACTTCCACTCCTATTTCTGCATTACTTGGAATGATTATTGCATTCTTAATTGTACGAAAAACATTTCCCGGTAAAAGAACCTTGGAGTTTGTCTCGTTATTAAACTTTGCAGTTCCGGGAACTGTAGTTGGTATTGGATATATATTAGCATTTAATTCAAAGCCATTGTTATTAACAGGGACTTTTGCGATACTTGTATTGAATTTTATATTTAGATATGTGCCAGTAGGTATTCAATCTGGAATTTCACTTTTAAATCAGGTAGATCCGGCAATAGAAGAGGCTGCATATACACTTGGAGCTAATGATAGACAGGTATTTTCAAAGATTACTTTACCTCTCATTGTTCCTGCATTTTTTTCAGCTCTTGTATATTCATTTGTGAGGGCAATGACGGCAATTAGTGCTGCTATATTCCTTGTTTCTGCGGATTGGAATTTAATGACTGTTCAAATATTAAGCCAAACGGATTCAGGAAGATTATCAGAAGCATGTGCATTTTCTGTAATTTTAATAATGATAATTATAATATTTATTTCCCTATTAAAGGTATTCTTAAAAAATAAAGTTTCTCTGATGAATGAAAATTTTGCTTCAGAATAGGCAGGTGTATAACCCATGAGTTTAGAATTAAAGAATATTTATAAAATATTTAAAAGCGAAGGGACAGAAACAGTTGCTGTAAATGATTTTAATCTAAAAGTAGAAGAAGGGCAATTGGTAACCTTTTTAGGGCCTTCAGGTTGTGGAAAAACCACTACATTAAGGATGATTGCAGGATTTGAAATTCCTACCAATGGAAGGATATTTCTCAATGGAGAGGATATTACCAATATGCCACCAAACAAGAGAGATATCTCTATGATGTTTCAAAGCTATGCGTTATTTCCTCATATGACTATAAAAGAAAATATAGAATTTGGTTTAAAATTAAAAAAATTATCAAGAAATGAAATAACTGAAAAAGTGAAAAGAATAATAGAATTAACCAATCTTGAAGGCATGGAAAACAGAAGACCTGACCAAATTTCCGGTGGTCAACAACAGCGTGTTGCACTTGCAAGAAGTCTTGTTATGGAACCAAAGGTATTGTTATTTGATGAACCACTTTCAAATCTTGATGCCAAACTTCGTGAAAGTATGCGTTCTGAAATTAGAAGAATACAAAAGGAACTCAATATTACCAGTATATACGTAACTCATGATCAAATAGAAGCAATGAGCATTTCAGATGTTATTGTTGTAATGAATCAGGGAAAGATTATGCAGGTTGGGAATCCTCTTGAAATATATTCAAAACCCAAAAACAAGTTTGTTGCAGATTTTATTGGAAAGGTTAATTTTATAGAGGGCAAGGTTATAGAAAAAAAAGATGATGAATATGTCATATTCAATGAATCGCTTAATCAAAGTTTTACAGGAATTGGTGGTGAAGAATTCAGTATAAATGATTCCGTATTAATTGCCTTACGACCTGAAGCTATAAATACAGAGCCTAAGGAAAACAATATAACCGGAATTATAAAAAAATTGGTATTTCTTGGTGCGCATGTAGAGTATCAAGTGGAATTAAAAGATGGTCAAACAATAGATATAGTACTCTTTAATCCTATTGAAAATGAAATCCCACCAATTGGTAAAGAAATAAAATTATATTTCAGCAAAAAAGCTGCATGGATAATAAAAAATAATTAAACCATCACATCACAGGGGGTGTTCTTATGAAAAAGAGTATTTTTTTGGTAGTTTTGTTAATCGTTGGCATTATGGCATTTTCAGCAAATGTGGTAAAGGCTTATACAACGCTTGAAGAACCGCTTGCCAAGGAATTATTTGACAGATTTGAAGAAGAAACAGGGATAAAAGTAGAATGGGTAAGATTATCCACAGGTGAAACAGTAGCAAGACTTGAAGCTGAGAGAGAAAATCCACAAGCATCAATTTGGGTAGGAGGAGTAGGTCTTGGACACGTTGAAGCAAAACAAAAGGGTTTAACCACACCTTACAAATCACCTCTTGCACAATATACACCTGCACAGTTTAGAGATCCAGAAAATTATTGGATTGGTTTATATATAGGTGTACTTGCATTTGCTACAAATGAAGAAAGAGCAAAGGAATTAGGTTTAGAAGCACCAAAAGGATGGTTTGATATTATTGATTCAAAGTACAAAGGACTTGTAAGGGTTGCAAATCCTAATACCTCAGGAACAGCATATAATGTTATTACAACAATTTATCATTTATTCCATGAAGACGAAGAATTAACATTTATGTTCTTACATCATCTTGATAGAAGTATAGACCAATATACAAAATCAGGTTCAGCTGGTGGAAAACAGGCTGCTATAGGTGAAATTCCATTTGCAATAGGTTATGCACATGATTTATTTAAATTAATCGCAAACGGTGCTCCATTAAAGGTTACAGTACCAGAAGAAGGAACAGGTTTTGAACTTGCTTCAATGTCATTAATTAAAAACGGACCAAATCCAGTAAATGCAAAGAAATTATATAACTGGATGCTTCAAAAAGAAGCACAGGCTATGATAGCAAAATGGTTTGTAATTCCTGTATCAAAACTTGCTCCAAAGGATAAGGCTCCTTTAAACATTGACGATTTAAGAATTGTAAATCAGAATTTTGTATGGGATGCTGCAAACAGAGAAAGATTAGTAGAAAGATGGAATAAAGAAATTGGTGCAAAGTAAAAATTAAACCTACCAGACGGCTAAATAGCCGTCTGGTTAAAATAATATTCAGGAGTTGAAAATATGTTCACAAAAAAGAAGATAATGTATTTTCTATTATTTTTAATCATTGTTGCTTCTGCAGATATATGGATATTCTCCAGCATAAAGGATTCATATACAAAAATAATAAATGATAATATTCTTGAAACTGGGAAGATAATATTTTCTTCTGTTTCTGATAAAACAGAGGATATTGATTCATGGATTTCTAACGTCGAAAATAATTATGAAAATATAAGAATTATATATATAAAAGGTCTTCCTCAATTTGAGGAAACTACAGAGTTTTATAAAGATAAAGAATTTTATGAATTTTATAAATCTAAACTTTCCGATCCTATTTTTGAAAAAGGATTAGAAAGTGCTGTATATAGCGAATACTTTTTAACGGATAATATGTATTCGTTAGATAATTCGCAGTATAAGATAGTTTTTGCCCCAATATTAACTTCTGAGTATGATATAGTGGGAATAGGAATAATGTTTTTTAATATGGAAGGATATTTAAAATTCTATAGACTATTAAATATCTTTGCTGTTTCAATAATTGTGGCATTTATTTTGGTATATGGGATTATCCTCTTTTCAAGAGATCCTGTAATGAATTTTATTATATTAGGATTATTTGTTATTGTAGGTATATTCACTGCATATCCTCTTTTCGAAGCAGTAAGGCTTACATTTATAAAAAACGGTGAGTTTTCCATGGAAATATGGAAAAAAATACTCACCACTGATCAATATTTAAAGGCTTTCTGGGGAAGTATTAAACTTGGTATTTCAACTGCCACACTTTCAACATTAATAGGCTTTCTATTTGCATTTACCTTAACAAGAACATCTATAAAAGGAAAGAAATTTTTCAGCACAATGGCTACATTACCTGTTATTTCTCCACCATTTTCTTTAACATTATCCATATTATTGCTATTTGGAAACAATGGACTTATCACAAAAAAAATATTGCATTTGCAAAATTTTAGTATATACGGTTTAACGGGATTAACCCTTGTTCAAACAATGGGAATGTTCCCAATAGCCTATTTAACTATGGCAGGAATACTTCATGCAATAGATTCAACATTGGAAGATGCTGCACTTGATTTAAACGCATCAAAATTAAAAACATTCTTAACGGTTACATTACCGTTGTCAGTACCAGGAATATTAAGCGCCTGGCTTCTTGTATTTACCAATTCACTTGCTGATTTTGCAAATCCATTGATATTATCTGGAAATTATAGAGTACTTTCTGTTGAGGCTTATCTTGAAGTTACTGGTATGAATAGATTGGGAAATGGTGCAGCATTATCATTGTTGTTATTAATGCCAACCATTACTGCTTTTCTTGTTCAGAGATTCTGGGTATCAAAAAAATCATTTGTTACCGTAACAGGAAAACCTTCACCACGTATTACTGAATTGGTATCAAAACCTGTTAAAGTAACTTTGGTAACCTTAATGGTATTAATAGTGGTATTTTTGATTTCATTATACGGTACAATTGTAGCTGGATGTTTCGTGAGAAATTGGGGTATTGATTATACATTTACACTCGAAAACATCAAAGAGGCTCTTCAAAGAGGTAAAGATGCAATTACAGACACTGTAACGCTTGCAACAATTGCAACACCTCTTGCTGGAATTCTTGCAATGCTCACAGCATTAATTCTTGTTAGAAAAAACTTTAAAGGAAAGAGAATATTTGAAATACTTATAATGGCTCCATTTGCTATTCCTGGAACATTAATAGGTATCAGTTATATTCTTGCATTTAATAAACCACCATTAATATTAGTAGGAACAGGAGCTATCATAGTTATAAATTATATTATCAGGGAATTGCCAGTTGGCGTTGAAGGCGGAGTTGCAGCATTAAGACAAATAGATCCATCAATAGAAGAGGCTGCTCAGGATCTTGGTGCCGATGTACCAACGGTATTTAAAACTATAGTATTGCCATTATTAAGGCCTGCATTTATTTCAAGTTTATCCTACACATTTGTCAGGTCAATGACAGCTGTTAGTGCTGTAATATTCTTAATATCAGCAAAATGGTATCACATTACTGTTTTGATATATAATTTCTCAGAAAATCTGAGATTTGGTTTAGCCAGTGTTCTTGCAACAACATTAATCATTATAGTGCTTATAGCCTTTGGATTAATGCGATTAATAGTAAGACAAAGTGAAACACTTGAAAAAACCGTTTCCGGTGAGAGGTGAAAATTATGAAGAAAAAACAGGTATCCTTAAGATTAGAAAATGTAACTAAAATATTCAAGGACAGGAAAAATAATACAGAGGTAATAGCAGTAAACAATTCTACCTTTGAAATAAAACCAGGAGAACTCATTACATTGCTTGGACCTTCTGGTTGCGGAAAAACTACTACATTGCGTATGGTTGCCGGATTTGAATTACCAACGAAAGGAAAAATATATATAGGAAATGAAGACGTAACTTTCCTACCTCCTAATAAAAGAGATACTGCAACTGTTTTCCAGAGTTATGGATTGTTTCCACATATGACAGTATTTGACAATGTAGCATATGGTTTGAAATTAAGAAAATTATCCAGGGAAGAAATAGAAAAGCGTGTTTTTGAAGCGCTTGAAATGGTTGGATTAAAGGATTTAGCATCAAGGGCACCATCAAGGCTATCAGGAGGACAACAACAAAGGGTTGCGCTGGCACGTTCAATTATAGTAGAACCGGCTATATTGCTCCTTGATGAACCACTCTCCAATTTAGATGCTTTACTCAGGGAACAAATGAGAATTGAAATTAAAAAAATACAGAGAAAATTAGGAATTACAGCTATATATGTTACGCATGATCGTGTTGAAGCAATGAGTTTGTCTGACAGAATAATAGTAATGAAAGATGGAAAAATTATGCAAATTGGAACACCTGTTGAAATATATGAAGATCCAATCTCTAAATTTGTAGCCGGATTTATAGGGAAGGTTGCCTTTTTTACAGTTGATGTAATAGGAAAAGAAAATGACAATATAGTAATTGATTTTAAAGGAAGAAAATTAATTATGAAAAAGTATGATAAAGAGTTAAATAGCGGAGATAAAGGTGTTTTAATGGCAAGACCAGAGTCTCTAATTTTAAAAGAAGAAAAAGAAGGGTTAATAGAAGGAAGGATAAAAATAAATGTATATCTCGGAAATACTGTAGAATCATTTATTGATACAGAATACGGTGAAATAATGGTTCAAATTGATAATCCTGGACAAAAAAAGATTTTCCCGGAAGGTGCTGCAGTTTCTATAGACATTGTCCCTGAATTGTGTAAGGTATTTAAGGAATAATAAAATTATTGCAAATGAGGCTTTGAATAAAAAGCCTCATTTCATTTTAAGCACGGTATGATATAATTTAATAAAAGGCTTATTGAAAAATCTTGAATTTTATAGAAAGGGTGATGGAAAAATTAGATTGGATATATTTTTAGTTAATAATAAATACGTTGATTCACGTGAAAAAGCACAAAGGCTTATAAAAGAAGGAAAGGTTTATGTAAATAATCAAAAAATTACAAAACCATCTAAAAAAGTAGATGAAAATGCTACAATAAAAATTACAGAAACAGAAAAATACGTAAGCAGAGCTGCATATAAATTATTAAAGGCTATTAAAGAATTTCAACCTAAAATAAATAACAAAATATGTGCAGACATTGGTTCCTCTACAGGAGGATTTACTCAGGTATTACTGGAAAATGGTGCAAAAAAAGTTTACTGTATAGATTCAGGAACAAATCAGCTTCATGAAAGCTTAAGAAATAATGAAAAAATAGTTTTAATGGAAAACACAAATGCTCGATACCTTAGAAAAGAAGATTTTGAATCTGTAGAATTTTTTACCAGTGATGTTTCTTTTATTTCAATTACAAAAATTATTCCATCAATAAAAGAAATTACTGCTAATAATGCAGAGGGAATAATACTCATAAAACCTCAATTTGAATTGGAACCATCAAAATTATCAAAAGGTATAGTTAAAAAGGAAGAATATAGAGAAGAAGCTATAAAAAAGGTTTTTAATTCATTAATTGAAAATGGATTTGAAATAAAAGGAATGGTAGAATCACCAATTAGAGGTAAAGACGGTAATATTGAATATCTGGTCTATATAAAGAAAATCAATTAACAGAGTATTAATTATAAAGCAAAAAAAATAACGTTTTTATCTGTTAAAATACAGAAAAAATTAAATATTCTGGAATTTTTCTTTTCCTATATAATTCCGGTAATATGGTCCGGAAGTCTCTACCAGATGGCCGTAAACCATCTGACTATAGGAAAAGGGGAGCTTAATATATATAATAATATATAATGCACCTCTTTTCCTAAGAGGTGCATTATTTTTATAGGAGGTGCCTATGAAAAAAGTATTGATTATTGATTATGGTTCGCAATATACACAACTATTAGCAAGACGTATTAGAGAAATGGAAATCTATTCTGAAGTTGCTCCACATGACGCTGAAATCACCAATTTAGAAGATATAACAGCTATTATACTATCTGGAGGTCCAAAAAGCGTTAACGATAAGGATGCGTTAGAAATTCCTGATTGGATATTTGACTTAGATGTTCCAATATTGGGAATCTGTTATGGAATGCAGGCATTGGCAAAAAAACTTGGGGGCAAAGTTGAGAAAACAGAAGTTTCTGAATATGGAAAAACAAAAATAAAAGTAAGCAATAACGTATTATTCTCAGAAATACCGGAAAAGATTATAACCTGGATGAGCCATGGCGATTCTGTTGTTGCACTTCCAGAAGGAAGCGAAATTATTGCTACTACTTATAATGGTATAAATGCTGCTGTAAAGTTTTCTGAAAAAATTTACGGGATTCAATTTCATCCAGAAGTAAAACACACAGAATTTGGATTTGAAATACTTGAAAATTTCCTCATTAAAATTGCAAAACTGGAAAAAAACTGGTCTCTTGAAAATCTCATCGAAAATAAAATAAAAGAAATAAAAGAAACAGTTGGTAATTCAAAAGCCATCATTGCACTTTCTGGCGGAGTAGATTCTTCTGTTGCTGCAGTATTGGTACACAAAGCCATAGGGGAACAATTGAAAGCAGTGTTCGTAAACCACGGATTAATGAGATTAAATGAAGAAATTGAAGTAAAAAAGATATTCAATGAATTATTAGGTATAAATCTTACAGTTGTAGATGCACAAAAAAGATTTTTATCTAAATTAAGCGGTGTTACTGATCCTGAAAAGAAAAGAAAAATAATAGGAGAAGAGTTTATACGCGTATTTGAAAACGAAGCAACTAATGAATATGAATTTCTCGTTCAGGGAACTATATATTCTGACGTAATTGAAAGTGCCGCATCAGGAAAAAATACGGCAAAAATAAAGAGCCACCACAATGTAGGCGGATTGCCGGAAGATATGAAATTTAAAATAATAGAACCTTTAAGGAATCTTTTCAAAGATGAAGTAAGAGAAGTTGGAAAATTATTGGGAATACCTGAACATATATTATACAGACATCCATTTCCTGGTCCAGGATTGGCAATACGTATAATTGGAGAAATCACAGAAGAAAAGCTAAATATATTAAAAAAAGCGGACCATATATTTATAGAAACATTAAAAGAGTTTAACTGGTATAACAAAGTATGGCAGGCTTTTACTGTTTTAACTCCAATAAAGAGTGTTGGAGTTGTTGGCGATGAAAGAAGTTATGATTATGTGCTTGCAATACGCTCTGTAGATAGCGTAGAAGGAATGACTGCTGATTGGTCAAAAATCCCTTTTGAAATACTTGAAAAAGCCTCAAGTCGTATTGTAAATGAAGTAAATGGTGTTGGAAGAGTTGTATATGACATAACCTCAAAACCCCCGGCAACAATTGAATGGGAATAGAAAGGAGCGATAAAATGTTTAGAGAAGGATTGACATTTGATGATGTATTATTATTACCAAAATACAGTGAAGTAATTCCTTCGGAAGTTGAAACAAAATCCATACTTGTTAAAGATATATATTTAAACACACCTTTTCTTTCAGCAGCAATGGATACAGTAACTGAAGGCTTAATGGCAAAAGCAATAGCCCATGAAGGCGGTATTGGTATAATTCATAAAAATCTAACTATAGAAGAACAGGCTCATGAAATAGAAAAGGTAAAAAAAGCGGAAAATGGCATAATATACGATCCAATAACAATAACTCCAGACACAACAATATACGAAGCGGAAAAATTAATGGCTGAATACAAAATAGGGGGATTACCTGTTGTAGATGAAAATAATAAATTATTGGGAATATTGACAAATAGAGATATGCGTTTTGAAAAAAACACATCAAAAAAGGCAAAAGAATTAATGACACCTTTTAAAGACCTTGTTGTCGCAGGGCCACACATTACAGTAGTTGAGGCAAAAGAAATACTTCATCAAAATAAAATAGAAAAATTACCTATTATAAATGAAAATAATGAATTAATTGGTTTAATAACAATAAAAGATATAATATCCGTAGTTGAACATCCAAATGCTTCAAGAGATAAAAAGGGAAGATTATTAGTTGGTGGAGCAATTGGGGTTTCTGATGGGTTAGAACGTGCAAAAGCTCTTATAAAAGCCGGTGTTGATGTATTAGTACTCGATTCAGCACATGGTCATTCAAAAAATATACTGGAGACATTGAAAAAAATAAAAAGCAAATATCCTGAAGTACCTATTATTGCTGGAAACATTGCAACAGCAGAAGCAGCAAAAGACTTAATAAAAGCCGGTGCAGATGCTGTAAAAGTAGGAATTGGCCCCGGTTCTATTTGTACAACAAGAATAGTTGCTGGTATTGGAGTTCCACAATTAACAGCAATAATGGATGTAGTTAGCGTTGCAAAAAAATATAATATACCTGTAATAGCCGATGGGGGAATACGATATTCAGGAGATATAGTAAAAGCATTGGCTGCCGGTGCCAATACCGTAATGCTTGGCAGTTTATTTGCAGGAACAGAAGAAGCACCCGGTGAAACTATACTTTATCAGGGAAGAAAATATAAAACATATAGAGGAATGGGTTCAATTGGAGCAATGAAAAGAGGCAGTAAAGATAGATATTTCCAGAGCAATGTAGAAGAAACAGAAAAGCTGGTACCAGAAGGTGTAGAAGGAATGGTGCCTTATAAAGGAAAAGCAAAAGAAGTAATTTATCAATTGCTTGGCGGATTAAAGGCTGGAATGGGATATATAGGCGCAAAAAATATTGCAGAATTGCATGAAAAAGCAGAATTTATAAAAATCACAGCTGCAAGTATGAAAGAAAGTCATCCTCATGATATATCCATCACCAAAGAATCGCCAAATTATTCAATAAAATAACACTGTTTATAATGCGGCTACAAATGTAGCCGCATTATTTATATAATAAATTATTGGACAATTTTTAATTTTTGTGATATAATTTTGTTCGTAAAACTAACAAAGGGGTGATACAGTGACTTTCGCCATTTCAATTGCTCATTTTTTAGCCGACTTTTTAAACTCTTTCTTCAAGCCGTTAGGTCCATACTTCATTGAAAGATATAATATTGACAGCAGAACATTTACAAGCTTACTTTCTTTAATAGGTGCATTGTCATCGATTTTGCAAATATTTTTTGGATTATATTTTGATAGGAGAAAACGCGATGGTGTATATATTATTTCTATATTGATAATGGAAATAATATTGATTTCTATCTTAGGATTTGTAAACAGCTTCTGGATTTCACTGGTAGTAATATTTTTTACAAGATTGTTTAATTCTGCTTTTCATCCTATTGGTGCCAGTTTTGCAGGAAGAGAGAACAAAGGACATCATATTGCCTGGTTCTCAGTATTTGGAACATTTGGAGCTGCAATGGGACCAATATTTATTACAATGTATCTCAGCATAGTTGGATTTGAAAAAATCTATTACGTTGGGCTTATAGCATTATTATTTATTCCTTATTTATATAAAAAATTATGGAAATATGAAAAACAACAAATAGCAGAAAAAAGATTCCCTCAACTTTCTGAAGCACTTACATTAATTCCTATTTTTTTAATGGTAACCCTAAGAGGTTTTGTAATGGATATATTCCATACATTTGTACCTATATACGTTAATTTGCACGGTGCCAGTCTTGTTGTAGGTGGTGCTACTTTAAGTATTGGTATGATTATCGGAATGTTTACCAATTTCTATGGAACAAAATTAATGGAAAAAATAGGTATTAGGTTTATAAATTTAATTGGTTTCCTTGGAATGGGTATTGCCGGTATATTATTATTAATGGTTGATACATCATTTTTAAGAATAATAGCCTTTGCATTATTTGATGCCTTTGGATTTTTAACAATGTCAGCAAATATTGTTGAGGCACAGAGTCTAATGCCTAAAAATAAAAGTTTTGCTTCATCGGTATCAATGGGATTTGCCTGGGCTATAGGAAATTTCATATCCAGTGGATATGCTGCAATTTTTGGAAATAACGTCTCTTTTGTTTTATATAGCGTTAGCATATTTTCCATATTTCTTGGTATAATATATCCTATATACTATAAAAATAAAAAAAGATTTAATAATTAAATTTCAGGAGGTGTGAAAATGAAGTGGGATTTAACTTTTTTCTATGATTCACCAGAAAATGAACAAATTAAAAAGGATTTTGAAAATGCGCTTGAAGGAGCAAAAAAGTTAAAAGAAAAATATTATCCTATACTTTCTTCAAAAGAATTATCAGCTAAAGAGGTTAAAAATTTTCTTGAAGAATTGGAAAAACTTATTGAAAAACCATATTTTGCAATGCAATATGCAAGTTTATTATACTCTGCAAATACTCAGGATAAAACAGCTCAAAAATTAGTTGCTATGGGACAGGATTACCTTACAAAAGGAGAAATGGAACTTTCATTCTGGAAACCTGTATTATTAAGCCATTCACTTGAAAAGCTTGAAGAATTAAAAAATTCACCTGAATTAGAAAAGTATAAACATGTACTTGAAGTATTAATTGAAGAAAAACCTCATGTTTTAAGTGAAGACGCTGAAAAAGCTTTATCTGCTTTAGAACCTGCTGGAAGAAGAGCATTTAGCAAGTTATATGAAAAATTAGTTTCCTCATATACATTTGAAATTGAAATTGACGGTGAATTAAAAACAATGACAGGTGCTGAAATTCGTTCATTAAGACAACATCCTGACAAAGATTTAAGACAAAAAGCAATGAAAATGTTCTTTGAAAGATATGAAAAGGATAAAATCATATTAGAAAGCACATTTAATTCAGTTGCAAAATATTACGATACAGAAAGCAAATTAAGAAACTATCCAGAACCAATTTCCATGAGAAATATGGCAAATGAGGTTAAAGATGAAATTGTAAAAATGGTAATAGATGTAACCACAGAGCAAACACCTATTGTTCATAAATACTATAAATGGAAAAGAGATTTCCTTGGATACGATATAACCCTTGCTGACATCTATGCACCATTAAAACCGGTAAAAAAGGAAATATCCTTTGAAGATGCAAAAAAATTGGTACTTGATGCCTACTATGAATTTGACAAAGAGATTGGGGATATTGTAAAATCATTCTTTGATGAAAACAGAATTGATTCTGAAATTCAACCTGGAAAACGTGGTGGAGCATTCTGTTCATATAATATTCCTAACTACAAACCATTTATATTACTCAACTATACAGGAAACATGAGAGATGTAATGACATTAGCACATGAACTAGGACATGGTGTGCATGGGACATTATCTTCAAAACAGTCATTATTAAATTATCATACACCATTAACAATGGCAGAAGTAGCTTCTGTATTTGGCGAAATGCTCGTAATGGACAAATTACTAAAGGAATTAGAAGGCGAAGAAAAACAGATGTTTATAGCTTCAAAAATAGAGGATATGTTCGCAACAATGTTCAGGCAAAACATGTTTGCTAGATTCGAAATACAGTCACACAAAATGATTGATGAAAATGGAATGGCTTCATGGGAAGAATTGTCAGAATTATATGAAAAAGAATTAAAAATAATGTTTGGTGATTCTGTAAAAATCCCTGAAGAATACAAATACGAATGGAGCACAATACCTCATATGCTTGCAGTACCATTCTATGTATATGCATATAACTTTGCAAATCTTCTTGTAATTGCATTATATGAAAAATATCTTGAAGAAGGAAAAGCATTTATCCCGAAATATAAAGAATTATTATCCAGCGGTGGAAATGCAGCTCCAGAAAAATTACTTGAAAAACTGGATATTGATATTACTAAAAAAGAATTCTGGGAAAAAGGCTTTAAATATATAGAAAGAGAACTAATTAATAAGTTATAAAAAGAAAACAGCCATATATTATGTGTCTGATAGACTGAAAACAAACCTCTTTGCTAAATCAAGCAAAGAGGTTTGTTGTTCTAAATATGCGACAAAAAAAGAAAAATTAATTATAATTTTACTCGGATTTCACATTATATATTGATATCTTTTTTTCTTTTTGATATAATGATTGTGAAATAAATAATTAAAAACTAATATCTTTTGATTATAGTGTAACAAATATTAAAAATATATATTTGTTAGGTTTTATTATGAATTATTAGTTATAAATTTCACAATATTATCAATGATATTATTATAATAGCTGGTATAAATGGATATAGTTACAGAAAAAAATCTTTAAAAACCGTTATTCAAATCAATATTATAAGTAAGAGGTCAATTTTTTACCCCAGGGGGTCAAAAGTTATTAGTTGACATTTGCATTCAGTCGGCTGAGTTCTTCTGGTACCAGATGAAATATACGATAGAACTTTCTTAATTATATTATAAAAACTCTTTGAAAACATTTTCTCAAACTTTAATATAATACTTAATCAAAGGAGGAGGAGTCTTATGAAGAATAAAAATATATTTTTTATAGAAATTTTTATAACCCTTAGTCTTTTTAGTGTCTTTTTTACTTTTTCAAGTATTAATTTAGCATCTATGCTTGGAATCTCAAAACATGCAGCTGAAAAGGTTATAGATATCATTGATACATTTTCAACGGTAACAACAATTATTTCAATTATTACAGCAGTTATTGGAGCAGGAGCAATTACAGCAGGACTTGTTGCTGTTGCAAAAAAAAATGATAAAAAAATATGGCAAAAGATATGCAACTATGTGGTAATCTTTTTTAATTAAAAAGGGAAGAATGATTTAATCATTCTTCCCTTTTCAAGGAGGAGATAAATATCAAATTACTCATAAAATATTGGATAAATAATTTTAAAATAGTTGAAGATACATTTATAAACTCCTTTATTTTTTTGTTCGTATATATTTTCATGATCTTAAGTTCTTTTTTTCTATATATTTTTCTTCTAGATAAAAATAATTTTTTAATAATTTATTTTTTTTCATTTCTATTATTTGACTATAATTTTCCTAATATTATTTCACTATTAAAACAGTATAGAAATGTACATTATTTAGTATCCAGGGAAGTTACTGCTAAATATGTTATATTTACTTTTTTAAGATTGAATCTTTTTAGCAGTATATTTATTATTTCAAATATATTGTTATTTTTATTATATTACAATGATTATAAAAAACTATTATTTTTGTTAATTAATTTTTTACTTCAAATTACCTTATTTTTTGTGAAAATATATACAAAGAAGGAAAAGTATATACTTATAGTTTTTGTTTTTCTTTATTTATTGTATATTTTAAAAATAAACATATTATTTTTTATTCCTGTTATTATTATTAATGTTATATTTTTATATCGCACATGGTTTTCACAATTAAAAAATATAATTATTAATGATAAAAAGTTTTCAGAATACCTTTTTTATTCAGAAAAAATTACTTCATGTCACTCTTTAATACTTTTTTTTAAGAGATTACCATTAAAAGAGTATGCTGAATTCATATTCGTTTGTTTTGGAGCAATTATTACCTATCATTTTTTTGGATTATATTCAGCAGAATATTTTTTAATAATTTTGTTACTAGCAGAATTAGAGATAGTTTTTGAAAAAAATTTTTTAAATTTTGACAGAGAATATAGTAAATATATATTTTTTAAAACCACAATACGTCCATATAAAAATTGGTTTCTTAATTCATATGAATTGAAAATAGGAATTATTTTTACCGTTATTATATTTTTATTTTTGTTTTTTATAGTATTTTCTGAAGGATTAAATTTTTACATTTTATTATTTTTTATAAATCTTCTTTTACTAATGGTGTACATAGTAAAATCTTATATTTTCGTTTATTACAAATCTCTTGAAAATAAAAGAAAAATAAATCATTATTTTTTGTTTGCATTTATAATATTTGTGGCAATAATTTTTCAAGTTCCTGATATGTATAGTAAAATCTTTTTTAAAATCCAAGGGTATCGCAAAATATATGGAGAATTCTTTAAAATTACCTTTTTGATGATTTTAAATATATTTAATATCCATAAACTGATATCTGATTATATTTTTAAAAAAAGGTGAATGTATGCCAAGAAAAAGACATATTTCTATTTATCTAATATTGTACCTATTTTTATGTTTTGAATTAATATATTTTTATGATAAGATATTTTGTTTATCCGGGGAAATATATGCAATACCACAAAAACATAGCTTTAAATTAGCTATTGATATTATATTAAATAATTTAAAAAATTTTATATCTTATATATTTTTATTTCCTTTAATGCCAGTATTCTGGATAATTGATCTATTTTCAACAACCTGGAGTATTTATATTGGTATAAAATCAGTAGGTTTATATAATACTTTTGATAAACTTTTTCCACATATTGTTATAGAATTTCCAAATTATATTATCTATTCTTATATATCCTATTGCCTTATGCTTAATTTTTATAGATTTAAATACAATGTGATTTTAAAAATATTTTCTGAATATAAGAGCATTTTATTAATAAATATTTTTTCTATTATAATAAGTGGGTTTGTAGAAGGTTTAATATCCTAATAAATAATAGGAGGAAAATTCTAAATGCTTGAACTTAAAAACTGCTCTAAGAAATATGGAAATAAAGTTATTTTTGAAAATGTATCCTATACTTTTTATAATAATATATATTGGTTAAAAGGAGAAAACGGAATAGGAAAAAGTGTATTTCTTAGATGCCTTTCAAATATAGAAGAATTTAGTGAAGGAATATATAAAAATAATTTTAAAAAAATTTTGTATATTCCAGAATTTTCACTTAATGAAGACTGGCTAACATTAGAAGAAAATATAAGATTATTTATGTATTATCATAATATAAAAATTACAGAAAATACCTTTAAAGAGATTTTAAAAAAATTAAATATAAATGATTTTTCCATATTTCCTTATAAAGCGTCTATGGGGACAAATTTAAAAACAATTTTTTCATTAATTTTTATACCAAAAGTGTGGAGTTTAATTGTAATTGATGAAACTCTTTCTCATATTGATATAAAAACACAAAATATTATATTTAATGAGTTAAAAAAAAGAGTATCTGAAGGAACAATAATAATATTTACTTATCACGGAATTTTAAATAGTCATAAATTTATAGAATTAACCTTAAAAAAGGAAGGGATATTTTGTGATTAAAAAAGAACACATTATTTTTCTTTTAACTTATATTGGTGCATTATATATATTTATTTCTTTTATTTTTGAATATTTTCAAAATAATCCTGAAATGAAAAAAAATATTGTTGATTTAGCTCAAAATATAGATATAAATATTTTATATTTAGATAAAATAATTATAGTTATTTCTTTTATTATTTTTTTCTTTTCATTTGTAATAGAGATATGGTTAAATAAATTATTTTTTGATTTTTTCTATTTGAAAATTAAAGAATTAAAGTTAGCAATAGGTATTTTAATAAGTAACATCTTCTCTATATTGATAGGTATCTTCCTTTTAAAAATAAAAATAAAATTTTATATATTACTTGTATTTACAAATTTTATTGGAATACTGATAATGATTATTTTATTTTCTGACGAATTAAAAAATAAAAAATTGTATTATGGTATATTTTTTGGCATAGTATATAGTATAAATTTTGTTATCCATTATTTTGGTAAATAAACCTTATTTTTTAAAATTAATATGGTCACCTTTTTGGTGACCATATTAATTTTATTCTTCTACCCAAACAGAGACAGAACCTCCATTAACTTTAAATTCTGCCCATCCATAATCATTTGTCCAAATTTCCTCTTTTATATTCCCCAGCAAATCTATAAACTTTGTTTTTTTCTTTCCAACATACATCCATTTGCTTCCACCAGGACCATCCGAAAGTATTACTGCCATGCTTTTTGGGTGTTCTTCGTCTCCCAATCTTGTCCAACCAATTATGTCTTGGTGATCTAAATAATCATATTGCTTTCCATATGAATATAACTTTCTTGCTTCAATAAGTTTTTTAATTGTCCCATATTGTTCTTTTATTCCAGGAGCACCATACATATCCCCATAAAAAACACATGGATAACCATCTTTTCGCAATAGAATCATTGCATAAGCTAAAGGTTTAAACCAATCCTGTACAGGAGAAGATAAAGACTGACCAGGCTGTGTGTCATGATTTTCAACAAAAGTAACAGCTTTTATAGGATTTTTCTGAACAAGTGTTCCATTAAAAATATTTCTCATGTCATAATAGCCCCCAGAATTCGATGCCTCGTAAAAATGTTGATGCAATGGAACATCAAAGAGAGACATTCTACCTTCTGTTTTTGATATATAATTTTCTAGTTTATTAATATCTGTACTCCAATATTCTCCAACTGTAAATAATTCTTTTCCTAATACATTTCTCATATAATCCAGCCAATCATTAAAAAAACTAAATTTTATGTGTTTTACAGCATCTAATCTAAATCCATCAATTTTTGTAAAATTAACATACCATTTACCCCATTTTTTAAGTTCTTGTACAACTTCAGGATGATCCATATCAAGATCTGCACCCATTAAATAATCATAATTAAAATTTTCATCATCCACTTCCCAATCCCATGCCTTTCCAATTCCATTAAACCTGAATATAGCTTTTTCACCAGTGTTTTGATCCCAATCTACACCATCAAAATGATACCATCTCCATTTAAAATCTGAATATTTATTATTTCGTCCTGGAAAATTAAAAAGTGTCCATGCTTTTATTGTTTTATTTTCAATTTCAATATTCCTATTATTCCATGAAACTTTTGTTGCATTAACCCATTCTGTATTATCTGCTCCCATTTTATGATTAAATACAATATCGCCATAAACCTGTATATTATATAAATGGGCATTTTCAATTAATTTTAAATATTGTTCTTTCGTTCCGTATTTTGTTGAAATAGTACCTTTTTGATTGAATTCTCCAAGATCATACAAATCATAGACTCCATACCCCACATCACTTTTTCCTGCCTGCCCTTTATATGCTGGTGGAAGCCATAATGCCGTTATCCCCATTAAGGCTAAATCTGGAATTTTTTTTGATAACTCTACCCATAATCCGCTTTTGGTTTTCTCATTATATTCTGGCAAATACCATTGAAAGGCCTGTAGCATTACACCATTTACAGCTTTTATATATTTTTCAACTTTTATATAATGAGTATCATCATAAAAAGTTATTTTATAAGTGGTGTAAGGTTCAACTTCATAATCATTAGCGGGATAACTTTCTTTCCAATCACCAAAATGATCTATCTTAAATCTTGGTTTTCCATAACCATCTCCATTATTAAATTTAATTATAATTTGCCATGTATGAGGACCTATTTTAGACATATGAGTAATTCCCCAATTGTTTGGTGTGCCTCTAAAATATGCATTCCCCCATTCACTTTTAACTTCTTTTAAAATTTGTTTCTTTTCATGATATGATGTTTTCAGAGTTTGGTTAACACATCCATTTAAAATGAAAAAAAAAGATAAAAAAAACATAAAAACAAAAGTTACCACTAACTTTTTCATTTTTCCTCTCCTTTCATAAAAGATGTTATTTTTTTTTAAGTATAGAAATTATATAATTCTTAGTTTAATTTTAAAAAGATAGAAAATAAAAGTTAATATACAAAAATTAAAAATATCACCTTATAATCAATAATAAAAACAAATAATACATCATAATAATAAAAAACTCTAATGCAGGTATTAAATATAATAAATACCCACATTAGAGAAAAGTAATTAAATTTATTACTGTATTAAATTTCTTATAGCTACATTCAATGTTGTTGTTAATGATAAGGTTAGATTATATTTATTTAATTCTGGAGAATAGAATCCTGCAAGTTCGAGATTTAAAGGAATCATTGAATCGGTTAAGAAATAAAGTTTTGGCGATAATACAATTGATGTCCCTAATAAATTCTTTTCATCGGTATATTTATATAAAGCATTCAATGATATATTTACATTACCTAAAGAAAATAGATTATATACATTTAAACGATTTTCAGCATAAAAAGTCTGATGAAACAATTCAACATCCAATCCATAATAATATTTAACCTTGCTAAATTCAAAAGTAAATGTATTTGGAAATTCTTCATCAAATATTACTTCCCTGCCATTAAGCGCATTAAACATCTCAGCATTTGAATATGCAACTTCTATACTGAAAGAATTAAAAAACTTTGAATAATTATCAAAGAAATATGCTGCATTTCCAATAATTCCATAATTATATTCATTATCTTCATTCATAAAATAATAACTACCATTTGTATATAATCCTGAATTAAATAATTCAGAAACTTCAAATCCAGTATATACATAATAATTTTCTAAATCAAAAAGTTTTAAACCACCATAAAAAGCTTTATTCCCTGTTAATATTTTTGAAGGTAATCCTATATCAAGTTTTTGAGGTAATGCAAATAATAAATCAACATTAAATTCCTGAAATTTATTAATATAATCAAATGAAAAGTCCGATGAAAGTGAAAGCCATGGTGACGGATTGTATTTACCAATAAAATAAATACCTTCATATATTAGTTTTTTATCAAACCATGAATAGAAATCTTTTGGTTTTTTCATTAATGAAAAATATCCTACACCTAAAGAATAATATGGATATGCTTCAAATGCTAAATAAGCCGTACTTTTTGATTCTAAAATATTTATTGGTTCATAATCTGTTTCAAAATTTATAGAATACGAATCATAATCTGAATAATTTGAATTTTCAGGAATTAAATTTGATTTTATTATTACAGGATAATGATTGTTTCTTCTATTCACATCAAATGTATGCATATCAGGATCAATATCTATTCTTTTTATATTGGAAATATCGTATTTTAATACGGTACTATCTGTTGTTACAAAATCTATTGTAGCCTCTTTAGTTATAACCTGAACTCTAACTGGAACATGCTTATTATCTAAATCTATAACGAAATGATTATCCTGATATTTTATTGATGGATCGAAATTCTCTTTACTTTCAAATAAATCATATACAATTTCTTTTTTAACTCCATTCTTTATAAGAAATTCATAAAATTCTTCCTCTGAAGGATCTTTCTCATTATATTGTTTATAATACTTCGCAAGTAGTTCTGTGAATTTCTTTCTGGTTAATAGTTCTTCTAAAGAAAATAATGCTCTTTTTCCTTTTATATAATAAATTGAGGAAGCAAAGTTATATGGAATTTCATCAATGTTATCAGAAACTGCATTTTCTATATCAAAATACTCTAAATAAAATATACTTTTTTGATCCATTTCTGAAAATGTTTTGGGCATATTTTTAACAAGAGATTCTGTTAAAAAATCTGGCAAATAAAAGTTCATTAATGGATCATTATCATACTTTTCAAACATGGAAATATGCGCAGAATAATCTGCAAAAGCCTCACTCATGAAATTATTGTCAAAAAAATCAACGCCAACACCTATTCCAAACCAGAGATGTGCCAATTCATGTGATACTACATAAAATGTAAGTGGCTCAGTCAATCCCGGCAATAATAAATCTGCTGTGGTAAAAAATCCATCCCCAAGCAAAAACATTCCATCTGCTGCCATTCCATACATTCCCGGATATGGATCCTGAACTACATTTATATGAGAATACTTTAATTTCCCATAATTTTCTGTATGTATTTCAAGCGCTTTTATTACATGCGTTGCCATTACAGCAGCTCTTTGTTCCTGGCCTTTTTTATACCAGATAGAAATTTCATAATCTCTGGCTTTAAGCTTTAATTCATTATAAACGTTTTTTTTCACAAACACTATTGGAAAAGAACGAAATTTTCCTTCTGAAACATAATAACCATCTATATATTTGCCAGAAAATACAGGAATATAATCTTTATTATTAATAGAATTAAACCTAACTTTTATATTATGCGCTTTTAATACATATCCGCCATTCTCTGGAAGTATCATTGGATACCATCCAAAACGCCATATAAATATGTCCTGATATGCAACATTATCAGCACCGTTCATTTTTACAAAATATGTTTTAAACTTGATATGTATCTTCCTTTTATCTGTTTTTACAAGTAACACGCTATTTTTCAATTGATATTTTCTCAAATATTTAGAGTTATAATCTCCAATTGTATAATCCAGAGGTTCATTTTTCTCATCAGTAACCGTTAAAATCTCCATTTTTGTTTTACTATTAGATTCAAATAATGCATTTAGATATGGATTGTCTTTGCTATCCAAATTTGGATATAATATAAATTGAGGTTTTTCGCCATTTTCCAATTCAACAGTCATATTTCCCCAAACAGCTGCTTCATCAGGAAGAAAGGTTAAATCAATTGTATATTTTGCTGAAAATACTATCACAAAAGATAATATAACCATAATAATCAGTAATACCTTTTTCATTTATTTCCCCCTCCAAGCATTTCATCAAGGAATTTAACAGCATTTTCTTCTGTATAACCTATACTTTCAAGAAGTTCTATGGCAAAAGAACGTGTTATTTTTTCAGTAAGCAATAACTCTAAAATCTTCTTTTCTTCAATTGTTAATACCATATTTTCCTCCTTTAAATTAGAAGAGTCTTTTAAATTTTCATTAACTTTATTATTCTCCTTGTTTATTTTTTCAACATTTTCAATTCTTTTTAATTCAATATTTAAATCACCAGAAACACTTATAAAATCAATTATTCTATTTTCTCTTTTTTGATTAAATTCCACATCTATACCTTTTAAATATATATCTCCACTTGCTGTTTTTTTATTTACATAAACCTTTTCATTTCCAGCAATAACTAAATCACAATCACCAGAAACATTCTTTACATAAACCTTTTCAAAGTCTTCGATTAAATAATCCACACTTAAATCACCAGAAACATTCTTAAAGTCTATAACCTTACATGGAGTTTTTGAAATATCAAGATCACCACTGGTACTTGAAAAATTGATTACATCAATGGAAGAGTTATTTATGTCAGTATCTCCAGAAACAGTTTTTATATCAAATTTTTTTAAAGTTATGCCGTTACAGTCACAATCACCGGTAACACTATTAATTGAAAGTTCTTCAATATCTTTAGAAATTTTTAATGTTGCATCACCATATACTCCACCTGAAAATCCAAAAAATTTCTTTAAAAAGGAATTTTCTTCTTTTTTTACCTCGATAATCCATGTATCTCCTTTTACGTTTTCAACAATTTCACAATCCGATGGAAGATCATCATACTCAAAAATATTTGTTTCATTTTTTGATGAAACAACATCAAGATCAATACCTACTGCTTTAATAACAATCTTCTTCACTCCATCCCGCGTTAAGATTCCATTCATTCTTTATTCCCCTTTCCTTTTAAGATTTCTTTGGCTTCTTCAGGAGTAAGTTCTCCTTTTTCTATTTTTTCAAGGATTTTCAAGGTATCAACTGTATTCTTTTTCTCATCAAATCCCATAGCCCTTACAACACCTTCAAGCCTTGCTTTTGCTGTTGGATATGATATGCCTATTTCTTTTTGAACATCAGAAAGATTTCCTCTGTTTTTAATAAATATCTTTAAAAAATATAATTGTTCATCTGAAAGTTTTGCAAAATCATCAAGGTGGAAACTACCTTTTATTGTAATATCACATGTTGGACATCTAAATTCAGAAATAACAAGATCACCACCACATACAGGACATCTGGTTAAACGTTTTTTCTTCATCATGTCACCTCCAGGAATTTAAAAATTTTTATTTACATAATAAATAATACCACTTAACTTTAAAAAAGTCAAGTGGTATTATTAAAAAAATAAAAATCCATATTCAAATAATTTTATTATATGATTTTAATTTAAATAATTTCAATATTAACCTTTAATTTTTCTAAGTCCAAAATTTCTTTCATACTTTTTCCATTTACACTTTTTATGAAATCTTCAATTACAGCAACATCATATCCTTTTTTAATTGCAGTTTTAATTGTTGCAAGGACACATACATCACCAGCAAGTCCAAAAATAATAAGTTTTTTAAAGTTATTTTCTCTAAGAAATTTATCCAGTTCTGTTTCATTTTTTGTTTCCATATCCTCGTAAAATGCTGAATAACTATCTGTATTTTCTGTTGTTCCTTTTTTTACGAGGAAATCATAATGTTTTATAAATAATTCATTTCCATATGTTCCTTTTATACAATGAGGTGGCCATTCATTAAATGATTTGTGATTTTCAGGATGATCATCTTTACTTGCAATAATGGTATAACCAATATCTTTTGCTTCCGCTATAAATTCATTAACCTTTTCTATCCATTTTTCATCCGTACCTTCTACAGGCAATTCTTCTGGACATCTAAGAGTAAAACCATTTTGGCAATCAACACATAAAATTGCAGTATCTTTAATATCATAGTTTAAATCTTTCATTTTTTCAACATACATATAAAAAACCTCCTTTTTGTTAATTCATCTTTAATTATACTAAAAAATAGGAAAAATGCAAAAAAGACAAATATAATGAAAAATTTTTCATTATTTGATAAATTTCGAGAATAACCGTTGCTTTGTAAAGTTTTTGAGGTAAAATAAGTATGGTATAATAAGATGGAAAATTACAATCCAATAAGGAGGGATATAAAAATGGCAAAGATGATAAGAAAAAATTATTTGTTGGCACCAGGTCCAACACCAGTTCCAATTGATTTATTATTAGAAGGTGCAAAGGATACAATTCACCACAGAACACCTCAGTATTTAGAAATTCAAAAGGTTGCTTTAGATGGTGCTAAATATATTTTCAGAACTGAAAATCCTGTATTTATTTTATCCTCTTCAGGTACAGGAGCTATGGAAACAGCTGTTGCAAATACCTTAAATCCAGGAGATAAAGCAATAGTTGTTGTAGCAGGTAAATTCGGAGAAAGATGGATGGAAATTGCAAAAGCTTATGGAATAGATCCAATAGTAGTTGACCTTGAATGGGGAGATTATGTAAAACCAGAAACAATAAAAGAATTATTAGAAAAAAATCCTGATGTAAAAGCTGTATTTACAACATTAAGTGAAACATCAACAGGTACAGTTCATCCAATAAAAGAAATTGCTGAAATAGTTAAAGATACAAATGCAATAATGGTTGTAGATGCTATTAGTGGTATGTTAGCTCAACCATTAGAAATGGATGCATGGAATCTTGATATTGTAGTAACAGGTGTTCAAAAAGGATTTATGATGCCTCCAGGTATCGCTTTAATATCAGTTAGCGATAAAGCATGGAAAGTAATCGACGAAAATAAAAATTATCATTATTACTTTGATTTAAAAGCATACAAAAAGAAATATCCAGATTCACCATACACACCACCAGTTAACCTAGTATATCAATTAGCAAAATCAGTTCAAATGATTGAAGAAGAAGGTATTGAAAATGTATGGGAAAGACACAGAATTATGGCTGATGCCACAAGAGCTGCAGTTCAAGCAATGGGATTAGAATTATTTGCTAAAAATCCTGGAAATGTTTTAACTTCAGTAAAAGTTCCTGAAGGTGTTGATGGAGGTAAAATATTAAAATATTTAAGAGATGAAGAAGGAGTAACATTTGCTGGTGGTCAAAATCACTTAAAAGGTAAAATAATAAGAATTGCACATCTTGGTTATATGTCAAAATACGATGTAATTGTTGGAATAAGTGCTCTTGAAATGGCATTAAAGAAATTCGGATTTGATGTTGAATTAGGTGTAGGTGTTAAAGCAGCACAGGAAGTATTCATGAAAGAAGGTGTTTAATATGTGGATTCATATAAATGATCCTCTTGATAGTGAAGCAACAGAAAAGCTCAAGGCTGCTTTACCTGAAGCAAAAATAACAATAGAACATTTTGAAAAAGATGAATTAATTGAAAAGGTTAAAGATTTTGATGTTTTGGTTGTAAGAAGTGCAACTAAAGCAACAAAGGAAGTTATCGAAAATGGAACTAATTTAAAATTAATTGCAAGGGCAGGTATGGGGTTAGATAATGTAGACCTTGAAGCAGCAAAAGAAAAAGGAATAAAGGTTATAAATACACCAGGTGCAAATTCATTATCAGTTGCTGAATTAGTTGTTGGATACATGCTTTCAGTATACAGACATTTAGTAACAGGAACAGTTACATTAAGAGAAGGAAAATGGGAAAAGAAAAAATTAAAGGGTTTTGAATTAACAGGAAAAACCCTCGGTATAGTAGGATTTGGAAATATTGGAAAATTAGTAAGAAAATTAGTAACAGGTTTTGATATGGAAGTGCTTGTTTTTGATGTTTTCGAAATTCCAGAAGAAGTTCAAAAAGAACATAATGTAAAACAGGTATCCTTAGAAGAATTAATTAAAAACTCTGATATAATTACATTACATGTACCTTTAACAGAAAAAACAAGACATCTCATTTCAGAAAAAGAATTTGAAATGATGAAGGATAATGTTGTAATTATCAACGCAGCAAGAGGTGGAGTTGTCGATGAAGAAGCATTATTAAAATACCTCGAAAACGGAAAGGTTCTTGGTGCTGGATTGGATGTGTTTGAAACTGAACCTCCAACATCAGAAATACAAATGAAATTATTAAATCACCCAATGGTTGTTGCAACCCCTCATATTGGCGCAACAACAAAAGAAGCGCAAAAAAGAGTAGGGCTTGAATTGGTAGATAAAATTGTTGATATAGTAAAAAATATGTAATTTGTTAAATTATTTTAATAATTTTTGCTATATTTTGAGTTATAATATACTTGTAAAATTTAAAATATGGAGGTGTTAACCGTGAAAGTATTCGTAGATAGAGATGCATGTATCGGTTGTGGTGTTTGTGAAAACCTTTGTCCAGATGTATTCAAAATCAATGACGAAGGTAAAGCAGAAACATTAATGGAAGAAACAGATTTACCATGCGCACAGGACGCAGCTGATTCATGTCCAACACAAGCTATCTCAATTGAAGAATAATATCCTCTTACAGACCAACCTTGGAAAAGGTTGGTCTTTTTTATTCAATTTTATATAAAATTTATTCAATAAATTGCAAAATGCATGTTTTGCGAATTATAGATTTTGATATTTTGAAAAAATGTTGTATAATAAGAATTGAAATTTTGTTAATTACAATCTGGAGGGGGCTAATATGAAAAAAAGCAAAGTAATTGTTGTTACATCTGGAAAAGGAGGAGTAGGAAAAACCACCATATCCGCTAACATAGGCACTTCTCTTGCTTTATTGGGATATGATGTATGTTTAATAGATGCGGATATTGGATTAAAAAATCTTGATCTTGTATTGGGATTGGAAAATAGAATAGTTTACACTATCCTTGATGTTGTAAAAGGCGGAAAATCTCCTCTTGAAGCTGTTGTAAAACACAAACAATTAAAAAAGCTTAACTTACTTGCATCTTCGCAAATAGCTAATAAAGATATGATTTCTCCAGAAGATATGAAAATGATAATAAATGAACTTTCAAAACATTTTGATTATATAATTGTTGACTCACCTGCTGGAATTGAGAGAGGATTTAAAAATGCTGTTGTTGCTGCACAACACGCAATTGTTGTAACAACTCCTGAATTAACAGCTATTAGTGATGCTGATAGAGTAATTGGGTTATTGGAAAATGAAAAATATGATGAAGATAGTATATCATTAATTGTAAACAGAGTAAAACTTCACATGGTAAATAGAAATGAAATGCTATCTCCTGAAGATATAAGGTCTGGACTTGCTGTTGAATTATTAGGTATTGTTCCGGATAGCGAAGAAATAATTATTGCAACAAATAAAGGAATCCCTGTTACAATGGAAGATGAATCAAAGATTTCAAAAATCTTTATGAATATAGCAAAAAGAATCTCAGGTGAAGAGAATCCTATTGAAAACGACCTTGCTTTATTAAAAGAATCCTCAAAAACCGGATTCAAAGGATTCCTGCAAAAGATATTTGGTGGCAGGTGATATGAATGGGCTGGTTTAATTTCGGAAAGAAAAAAGCAAGTAGAGATATTGCTTTAAAAAGAATGCAAAATCTCGTTGGAAATAGGAGAGAAAAGGTAACAAGGGTTGTCTCAAGTGAAAGCAGAGGCAATGTTGCTGTTATGGAAAGAACAAATGTAAATATTAATGTAAATGAAATGTCAAAAATGATAAGGGATTATGTTTATAAAAAAGCTAAAATTGATAAGAAAAATGTCAAAATTCATATTAGCAAAGATGAAAATGGTTATACAATAGTAACAAATATCTTTTTCAAGTAAAAGAGGTGATTTAGATGCTTAAAGAATTTCATATTAGAACTTCTACAAGAAATGAATTTATAGATATTACCTCTCAAGTTGAAAGTTATATTTCTGAATCCAATGTTAAAGAAGGTATTGCAATTATTCATGTTCCACATACTACTGCTGGAATAACAATAAACGAAAATGCAGATCCTTCTGTAAGATATGATATGACATCATTTTTAAGCAAGCTTATTCCTAATTTAAAGGAATTTACACATATGGAAGGAAATTCTGATTCTCATATAAAATCCTCACTAATAGGTCCGTCTTTAACTGTTATAATAGAAAATGGCAGATTGCTTTTAGGAACATGGCAGGGAATATATTTTTGCGAATTTGACGGTCCAAGAATGCGAAAATTTTATGTAAAAATAATCGAAGGATAATAAAAAAGGGACGTTTAAAACGTCCCTTTTTTATTATTTAAATTTTAAATCTTTTTATTAAATCTTCAAGTTTTTTAACTGAGTCTTCCAATGTTTGAGAAGTTTTCAAAAGTTCTTCACTACTCCTCTCTATATGAATAAATTCTTCTTTTGACTCTCTTACATATTCATTTACGTTTAATACATTTTTCGATGCCTGATCCATAGCAGCTGCCATTTCTTCAGATGATGCACTCTGTTCTTCGGAGCTTGAAGCAAGACTTTCGACCATACTTACTATATTTACAACAGCATCTTTTATTGCTGTAAATTCATTTGAAACCTCTGAACTTTTTGAAGAAACCCTTTCTATTATTTCAGAAACATTCATTGATTTCTTACTTACCATATCCGCTTCATCTTTTATTCCTTTTAAAAGATCTGATATGTTTTCTGTAGCCTTTCGTGTTTCTTCTGCAAGCTTTCTTATTTCATCTGCAACAACAGCAAATCCTTTACCAGCTTCTCCAGCTCTTGCAGCCTCAATTGCAGCATTTAATGCCAAAAGATTTGTTTGTTCTGCAATGCTGATAATTGTATCAACAATTTCACCAATATTTGCTGATTTTTCCTGTAAGCTCTTTACACTCTTTGTATTTTCTATCGCTGCATTTTTAGCCTCTAATGCTATTTCTAAAATTTCATTTATACTTTTTTCCCCAATTTTAACTGATTCTTCTACATCTGTACTTTTCTGACTTAAATCCTGTGCGGCCGAGCTTACCATCTGAGCTGCTGATGCAACCTCTTCAATTCCTGATGTTGTTTCTTCAATGGAAGATGCTGCATTATCTGATTCTGTTAATGCAATGTCTAATGTTTGTTCAACCTTTTGAGTTACTTCTCTCAATTTATTAGATGCGTTTAACACATTGTTTTTCTCTATACTTAATTCATTATTACCGGCTATAATTGACTCTATAAGATTTTTAAGAGATACTCTCATATTTTCAAGAGATTGTTCCAGATGTCCTATTTCTGATTTTGATGTAATCTTAATTTCTTCATTTAATATTCCTTGTTCAATTTTTTTAATATTTAATACCAGCATATTTATTGACTTTGTAATTAATATCTTCATTATATAAAAAATAACAAAAACCAAAATAACCAGTATAGCAACTAAAATAACTGCATTTTGCATGGTTGAATCATATAAAGGTTTATATATTTCATCCTCATATGCTGCTAAAACAACATATAAATCCCCACTCATCCTTTTTACATAAGCTATCTTTTTATACAATTTATCAGAATCTTTTGACTTTGGATAATAATATTCATAAAAACCTTCACCTTTTTCTATAGCCAGATCAACTATTTTTTTACCTGTTTTTGGATCAACAGACGTTGCTGGCTTTCCTATTTTAGATTTATCTTTATATATAAAATACCTACCATCTCTGGTATATACTATAGGATATGTATTATCTCCTACATATGAAGCAGTATACAAATCATTATACAAATTATTTAAAAATTCTTTTTTTCTTTCAGCTAACTTTTTATCAATATCGTCTATATATACTCCTGTTCCAACCAACCATTTAAATTCAGGAATCCAGAATATTACACTTATTTTTGGAAACTTTTTATCTTCAGGTTCTCCAGGTTTTCCCCATTCATATTGAAGAGTTGCTGTATTATCCCCTTTTTCATATGCTTTTTTAGATAACTCTATCATTTCTTTTACTATATATTTTCCATCTTTAGATTGTAAAGAAGACAGATTTTTTCCTTCAAGAGATGGTGAAGCCGCATGCATTATCGTTTTTCCAGTTTCATCAAAAATAAAATAATATCCTGTTCCATTATCATATCTTAAAATCCTTATCTGTTCCTTTATAATATTCTTTGCTTCTTCGCTTGAAATCTCTCCTTTTTTCATTTTTTCAATATATACATTCACTATATCTTTAGCTATATCATTTAATGTTTCCAGTCTATCAATAGCTGCTTTCATCATTTCATTTTGTAATTCCTGTGTCCCAACTCTGTATGTTTCCATTGTTGTTGCTATACTCTCAACACTCTGTTTTAAAATTCCATTTTTTACATATCTGTCTGTTAGATTTTTAATATTTCTATGTGTTGAAAATCCATTTATTAAAAATCCAAGAACTATAACCACTGTTACATAGAAAATTACTTTAAAACCTAACGTTTGATGAAATTTAAGTTTTTTCATACTTTCACTCCCTTTTTCATATATACAAAAATTATATATATAATTTCTTATTAATATTATATCACATTTTTTATAAAAATTAATATATCATTGATATATTAATTTTATGAAACAACAAAAATACCAGGTTTTAATGCAAAACCATTAAAACCTGGTATTAATCATTGTTATATTAACTTTTATCTTTTAATTTCTTTTTCATATTTTTTAAACTATACATATTCTGATCCGCTTTTAATAAAATCTCATCAATATCACTATTTGGAATATATCTTGCAAATCCAAGACTTACACTATAATGAATATAACTATATTTATTTAAATGCTCCAGTTTTTTATTTATTGTATCTCTAATTCTTTCTGCATCTTCAATAGTACAATTATATAACCCCATAAAGAATTCATCGCCACCATATCTCGCAACAACATCTGAATGTCTAACAGAAGATTTTAATATATTTGCTATATTTTTTATAGCTTCATCACCTTTAGAATGGCCATATACATCATTTATTGTTTTTAAATTGTCAACATCCACAAAACCTATTACAAGAGGCTTGTTTTCTCGTTTTGACAATAATGCCAGTTCTTTTAAAATTTCCATGCCAGCTCTTCTATTATATAACCCTGTTAACGAATCATAATGAGCAAGTTTTTCAAGTAAAATCTCATTTTCCTTTAACTTTGTAATATCTCTGCTAATTAAAGCAACACCATATTTTTCTCCACCTTTATATATTGGATAATAGCTATTACTTACCCAATATATACTGCCATCTCTTCTTTTTATAGGTTTTTCTATAACGAAACTTCTTTCTTCATTATATGCTTTTTCCAATTCTAATAAAAATAACAATTCTCCTTCAAAAATTTTTCTTAAATTAGAACCTTTTGTGATATTTTTATGAAAATCCGTTCTTGTCCTCTCTTTAAAAACATTATTAACAAGTATAACATCAAAATTCTTATTTACAAATAATATTCCATCTATACTATGTTCTATAAATGATTCCAGAAGTGCCTGAGATTCTTCGAGTTTCCCCTTGGTATTTTGAAGCTCTTCCATATTATGTTTTAAAGTGTTATATAATTTTTCAACTTTCTTTTTATTTTTCTCCAGCTCTTTATTTCTTTCTAACAATTCTTTTGTCTTTTTTTCTATATTTCTTCTCATTAGATAAATAAAAATAATTAATATAAAGGTTATTATGCCTATAAGCAAAAGTACCGGTAAAATCCAGGTTGGAATTTGCTTTTTATATAAATATTTATTGATAATTTTATAATAATAAGATTCATCATTTCTCTTTAATTCTTTAAGTCTTAAATCAAGTCTATCTATAATTGGTTTTAATGATTTATTACTATATATCATATATATATCAACTGTATTCAATATCAATTGTGTTTCTTTTATATCATACTTTTTTCTGGTATTTAGACCAAAAATCCTGCTGGCAAGAGCATAATCAACTTCACCATCTTCCAAACTCTTAAAAACTTCTTCATATGAATTATATTCTTTAAATTTTATATTTAAATTCAAATCACTATCTATCTTTTTTAACCCCTGTGGTCCTTCATAATATACATCTTTTTTCAATACAGCAACACTTTTATTTTTCAAATCCATAAAACTATGAAGTGTAACATTTTCTCTGGAAAATATCTGTCCCCAATCAAATAGCAAAGGTTCTCTGCTATATTCAAAATATTTTGCTCTCTCTTTTGTATATGCCACACCAAACATAATATCGGCAAGATCATTTTTTAAATATTCAAGACCATCTGCAAAATTTAAATAAATATATTTATAATCTATTCCTTCTTTTTTAGCTATATAATCAAATATTTCCGGAAATATACCTTTTACCTTCCCATTATCAATATACATAACCGGTGGTGCACTATATATAACCACCGTCAATGGTCTTGCTATCGTAATCGTTACCATTATTATTATAATAAAAAAAAGAAACATTTCTTTTTTCATTCCAACACCCCTAATTGAATTGTATGGTTAGATTCACCATATTCATCAAAGGATAATTCACCAAATGTTGTTTTAAACCTATATTTAAAAAATGAATCTCTTATCGCATTAACTTCTCTACCTTTATTTTTTATAATTTTAGATATTACTTCAAGAGCCTCGTAGGTACCACATGCATATATTGTTGGTTCTCTTTGATATAGTTCTTTATATTTTACAAAAAATTCTACATCTTCTCGAGGTTTATATCTTAAATAATATGAATATATAACATTCTTTTTTACATTTAATAAATCAGAGAGTTGATTTTTATCAATCCATGGCGTTATCACTATATATACATCTTTATTAATTGATTTAAGATAATTAGCTATCATTGCTGTATTGGTTACAGAATTAATTAATAAATACACAAAGTTCTGTCCTTCGTATATATTTTTAACCTGTTCCAATATTGAAATATCAGAATTTTTTAATACACCATAATATATTTTTCCGTTATAATATTTTTTAAAATTAACGAAAGAATTATTTATATAAAGCGGATTTTCAAAATCTTTTATCACAAGTAATTCATCTGTTGTTTTATTTAAATATTTAGCAATTGCTTTTTGTTCATTTTCATTTGATATATTTAACCTAAAAAAATTATCGTTTTTGTTTTTAAATTTATCTGCAGTAATTGAAATGCCAATACCTATAATCTTTTCATCCTTTAATTTTCTATATATAGGTTCAAATAATGTGGACGATGAATCAAATAATATTACCCTTACACCTTTTCTTTTTAATTTTTCAAAAGCTTTTTGCGCATCTTTGACATTTCCCCCATCATCTTCTATAATAATTTCAAGTTTTTTAGAATCAGGATTTAATTTTTTAAACAATTCTATACCATTTATTGTATCAGAAACCATAAACGCTTCATTGCCATTTAGACTGGCTATAACCCCAACCTTAAATGGCATCATAATTGAATATATGACATAAATTATAAGTATGGCTCCTAAAGTAATAGATAGTATTTTAATATTTTTTTTCATTGAAATCCCTCACAAAAAAAAGTTTTTCATTTAGATTATATACAAAAAAATAAAATTTGTAAACATTTCAGTTATAACATTCGATATTCTTAATATTTTTGTAAGCTTTTTTCAATTTTTTCAAGAATTTCTTCTTTAAATTTATTATTAAAAACTATAAAAAGGTATTCATCATTTTTTTCACGAGCTCTATATGTAAGATTATAACTTCCAATTAATACCCCTTTTTCATTAATTAATATTTTTAAATGCATATTTTTTTTATTATCCTTTATAAATTTTACTTCAACACCTTTTAAGTATCTTAGAATATTTATATTTTCCAGATTCCAATCATCTGCATATATTTTTATTTTTATATTTTTTCTTGTTGAAAGTTTCTCTATTAAATACGCAATTCTTGAATCAGTAAAAGAAAAGGTATATATGTTTAGAAACTCATTTGTATTCGTAATAAAATCTTTTACCGTATTATATATGTTTTCAGAAGGACCGGTAACTATTTTTATTTTTCCAAATTCTTTTGTAAAAATTTCTTCATTTATTATTTCTTTTTTCTTACCAAATTTTCCTGATGCAAAATTTTTAAATTCTTTTAAAAATAAATTTACAATTTTTATATCTTCAGAATATATAAAAAGATTTATGTCTTCAAAAATACTTCCTGACGTAAAATTTCCAGTTCCAAATAACACGCTTTTATTGTTAAAAATTATAAACTTTTCGTGTAAATAACCTTCATAGTTTCTATCAGGCAATATATAATTTAAATCGCCCTTTAAATCATTTTCTATAAATCCTTCTGTCTTTCTGGAATCGAGTATATCTATAAATGGTTGTGAAATACTTAAAGAAACAAATTTTATATTTTCAGATAAAAAAGATTTCTCTTTTATAAAATAAAAGAGTTCCTGTGAAGGAGTTATGAAAATTTTATACGGAAATGTCATAGAAGAAAAAATTATTATTATATTTAAAATAATCTTTCTTCTCATATTAAAACTTTATTCCGGTAAAACGCAGAAAAATACAGCAATAAAATGTGCAACACTACCAGCAAGAACAAATAAGTGCCATATCATATGTCCATATGGCAATTTTTTCCATATATAAAATACAGCACCTATTGTATATGCAAGTCCTCCTATTACAAGCCATATTAATCCACCATATGGTAAATTTGCAACCAATGGTTTTATAGCTACGACTACTAACCATCCCATCATCAGATAAAAAATCGTTGAAAGGATTCTGAATTTCTTTACAAAAAATATCTTTAAAATAATACCGACTATTGCCAGACTCCAAATGGTAATAAATAACGTCCATCCAATTTTTCCATTTAGTGTAACAAGAGTAAATGGTGTATATGTTCCTGCTATAAGCAAATAAATTGACGAGTGGTCAATTATTTTTAAAAATTTTTTTATTCGTGGTTTTTGAATGCTATGATAAACTGTAGATGCAGTATACAAAAGAAGTAAAGTTGAACCATAGATAGCAACACTTAATGTCTTCAAAAAGTTATTTGTTTTTGCAGAAAATATTATCAATATAATCAATGCCACCAGACTGAAGATAATACCAACACCATGAGTTATGGCGTTGGCGATTTCTTCACCAAGAGTATATTCCTTGTATTCAGTATTTTTTGTACTCATTTTTCATCCCCCTTATTAAGTTTTTTTTCTATTTCAAGTACTAAACCTTCAGCTGTTGCAAGATTTGTTGCCAAAGGTATATTATGAACATCACATACTCTTAATAAAGCAGATACATCTGGTTCATGGGGTTGAGCAGTAAGTGGATCTCTTAAGAATATAACAAAATCCATATTACCTGATGTTATTAACGCTCCTATTTGTAAATCACCACCATATGGTCCTGATGCAAATTTTGTAATTTTTAAACCAACCTTTTCCTCTATTAAGCTTCCTGTTGAATTAGTTGCATATAAATTACATCTTTCAAATACATGTTTCCACTCTCTAACAAACATCACGAGATCAAGTTTCTTTTTATCGTGTGCTATTAATGCTACATTAATCACATTCTCTCCTCCTGAATTTAAATTTATGATATAAATAAAAAGCGACCTGATTCTTCTCAGGTCGCGAATTTTTAAACATCTCATTCCTATTATATCATATAATTTATATTTTGTCAACAGGATAAAAGTTACTATTTTTTTAATTTTTTCAGTTTAAAGAATTCTTCTCTCTCAAATTCTTCCAATGTATCCTGAATAAATTTGATAGATGATTGTAACTGTGGAATTACAACATTTTCAAGTGCAGAAACTCTTTTCTTTGTTTTCTTTACTTCATATGCAAGCTTATATACTTTATTTTCTATCATTGCTGCCTCTGTAATTAGTTCAAGAACCTGTTTAAAAGATATATACGCTTTATCTAAAGCTGCATCGGTTCTATATATTTCATATGGTATTTCTGTTTTTTTCTCATTTTTATATATTTCAGGTACTTCAACACCCATAATACTTCTAAATCGTATTTTCATTCCATCGAATTCTGGAACCCCCTTAGCGTATTGTTCTACATTTTCTATTCCAAGATCAAGGTTTGCAAGTTGCAATGATTCATAAGCTATTTCAAAGATCTTAAGTATTCTCTCCTGTATTTCCTGTGCCTGTTCAATTAAATCAACTAACTCTTTCATTATTATATTTCTCTTTTTTTCAAGCAAATCGTGCCCCTGTTTGGCAAGTTTATATTGTTGTTTTAAATTTATAAGATTTCCTTTTGTTGGAATAGTTTGATTGAATATCATAATTTCACCTTCATTCTTAATGCAATAAACTTATGCATTTTGAGGTTTATAATACTTTTCTATATATGCTTTTTTCACACGTGTTAATTCGGTTTCTGGCAAAATTGAAAGCATTTCCCATGCCAGATCCAGTGTTTTCTCAAGTGGTCTTTCCTCATCAAATCCCTGATTAATAAACTTCTCCTCAAACTCTTTACCAAATTTTAGATATAATTTATCGATATCAGAAAGATCTTCTTCACCTATAATAGCTGCCAATGACCTAATTTCAAATACTCTTGAATATGCTGCAAAGAGCTGTGATGAAATATCTGGATGGTCTTCCCTTGTATATCCTTTACCAATACCATCTTTCATTAACCTTGATAAAGAAGGCAATACACTAATAGGTGGATATATATTTTTCCTATGTAAATCCCTTGATAAAACTATCTGCCCTTCAGTAATAAACCCTGTTAAATCCGGTATGGGATGCGTTATGTCATCATTTGGCATTGTCAGAATTGGAATTTGTGTAACAGAACCTTCTTTTCCTCTAATCATACCAGCTCTTTCGTATATTGAAGCAAGATCAGAATATAGATAACCCGGAAATCCTTTACGCCCTGGAATTTCACCTCTATAATTTGATAATTCTCTTAACGCTTCACAATAATTTGTCATATCATTTAATATAACCAATACGTGTTTTCCTAATTCAAATGCAAGATATTCAGCAACAGTTAAAGCTATTCTCGGAGTTGCAATTCTTTCTACTATTGGGTCACTGGCAAGGTTTAAGAAAACTACCATATTTTTTATTGATCCACTTTCCTCAAAGTTTTTGATTATAAAATTTGCATCGTCTTTCTTTAATCCAATTGCACCAAACACAACTGCAAACTCTTCATTTGATTTTAATTTTGCCTGTTTTGCAATTTGAACCGCCAGTTTATTATGAGGAAGTCCATTTCCTGAAAAAATAGGTAATTTTTGTCCTCTTATAAGAGTAAGCATACTATCAATTGCCGAAACTCCTGTTTGAATAAAATTTCTTGGATATTCCCTTGCTGCTGGGTTAATAGCGGAACCATTTATATCAACACTTTTTTTGGAAATTATTTCTCCCATTCCATCAATTGGGCGACCTAAACCATCAAATGTTCTCCCAAGAATATCTGGAGAGAGATTTATTTCAAGCGGTTTCCCTAAAAATCTAACTGTTGTATCTCCCAAAGATAATCCCTGAGTACCTTCAAAAATCTGTATTACAGCAGCATCTTCACTAACCATAATAACTTTTCCGCTTCTTTTTTGATTATTATGAATTATATCTACAACTTCATCATACTTTACATCTTTTATATTTTCAATAATTGCAAGTGGTCCTTTTATTTGAGATAATCCTGTATATTCGCGTACTGCCATTGTATCACCTCTTAATCATGATAGGTACTTTCAAGTTTTTCAAAATGTTCATCAAGCATCTTTTCAATACCTTCAAATTCTTTTATTTCCTTTATTTCTTCCTTCATAGTTAGTAACTTTGATATTATTTCAGGTGGTAAAACCTGACTTAATGCAATAGACCTATCAACATATTTCTTTGCCTTTTGATACGTATCCATTATTATTTTTAATAAATAATATTGTTTTTCAAGCGGACAATAAGAATCAACCTCGCTAAATGCACTTTGCTGCAATATACCAATTTTTATCATCTTAGCTATTAAAACCGTTAATTTCTGATTATCTGGCAATACATCTTCACCAACTATTTTAATAATTTGTTGTAATCTATCATCTTCTGTAAGCAGTTTCATTGCTTCATCTCTATATTCATTCCAATCGGATTTCACATTTTCTTTAAACCAGTCATTTAAATCTTCCGTATATTCACTATAACTCGTTAACCAGTTTATCGATGGATAATGTCTTGAATATGCAAGGTTTTTATCCAATCCCCAAAAACATTTTACAAATCTTCTTGTATTTTGAGTAACTGGTTCTGAAAAATCACCACCGGGAGGAGAAACAGCCCCTATAATTGTTATAGAACCTTTTGTTCCATTGAGATTTTCGCTAATTCCAGCACGTTCATAAAATTGCCCTATTCTTGATGCAAGATAGGAAGGATAACCTTCTTCAGCTGGCATTTCTTCAAGTCTTCCTGATAACTCCCTAAGAGCTTCAGCCCATCTTGATGTTGAATCTGCCATAATCGCAACATTATATCCCATATCTCTAAAATATTCTGCAATTGTAATTCCAGTATAGATGGAAGCTTCCCTTGCTGAAACAGGCATATTAGATGTATTTGCTATTAATACAGTTCTATTCATTAAAGGTGCTCCTGTTCTTGGGTCTTTCAACTGTGGAAATTCTTCTAAAACTTCTGTCATTTCATTTCCACGTTCTCCACAACCAATATACACTATAATATCAGCATCTGACCATTTTGCCAATTGATGTTGCGTAATTGTTTTTCCAGTACCAAAACCTCCTGGAATAGCTGCAGTTCCACCTTTACTTATTGGAAAGAATATATCTATTACACGTTGCCCTGTAACTAATGGTATTGATGGTTCCAATCTTTTTTTTACAGGTCTTGGGACCTTTACAGGCCATTCTTGATATAGTTTTATTTCATGAATATTTCCATTATTATCCTCTATTTTTGCAATTATATCTGTTACTTTATAATTTCCATCATTTACAATTTCAACGATTTTACCAGATAAATTTGGGGATACCATTATTTTATGGACAAGATGTTCTGTTTCCTGAACCTCTGCAATTACTTCTCCACCTTCAACCAAATCCCCTTGTTTTTTTATTATCTTTACTTCCCAGTATTTATTGGTATCTAATCCAAATGCATCTATTCCTCTTCCTATAAACGATCCAGACTTTTTTATCAACTCATTTAAAGGTCTCTGTATTCCATCATATATACTGCTTAACAATCCCGGCCCAAGAGCTACAGATAACATTTTCCCTGTAGATTCCACAGGTTCTCCAGGTTTTAACATAGATGTCTCTTCATATACCTGTACTGTAGCAATATCTCCATCTATCCCAATAACTTCACCTATTAACTTATAATTACCAACTCTTACCATTTCATTCATAAATAAAGTTTTTGCATCTTTTACCTTAACAACAGGACCATTTATTTCTTTAATTTGCATTTAAATCACCTACCTCTTCTAAAACAAGAGTGAATATTTCGCCCTTTATTTCTTCAATATATGAATCTATTGTGTTTCTTATATTCACCTTTTCACCTTTTAATAATACTCCACCTTCAATATTTGAATCACCAATTACTTCGTGATCCATTACAAAAGACTTTACAATTTCAATATCATCAGGATTACATAAGACAACATATTCTTCATCTATTAAATTTTTTGCTTCTATATATAATTTTTGATAAAAAAACTTTTTTCTTTTGGCATCAAGATTATATAAATCTTCCTTAACCTTTTCTAAAATCCTTTCTAAAAACTTATTTTTTAAATATGTATTTTCTTGATTTAATTTTAATTCCACTTTTGATTTTGCTATCTTTATTATCCTTTCACTTTCAAATTTCACATCTGAAAGCCTCTTATTCTTATATTCTTCAATTTCCTTTTTAATCTGTTTTTTATACTCTTCTAATTTTTCATCATATTGTTCTTTCATTGATTCGTATTCAACTTCAAAATCTTTTTCTAATAAATTTATCATTTTATTTAATTTATTCTCTATACTACTCATGGACTCTCACCCCAATTGCTTCTTCAACATACCTGGTAATAAAGTCTTTTTCACCACGCCAACCGTGTCTATCGGGAATTACAAAAATCAAAGGTAATTTACCTGATAATTTATGATTTTTTAGCTCCTCAGGTATTTTATTTGCAGCAAGTTCAGTTATTAAGATTACCCCTATTTCTTTATTTTCAATTGCATTATTAAATTCTTTTAATATCTCTTCACGTTCATGAACAACAACACCATTGACACCACTTAATCTCAATCCTATAGATGTGTCAATATTATCGCTAATAAGAAAGAATTTCATTGTTAAATCCTCCCAAGAATCATAATAGTAACAATTAATCCATAAATTGCTATACCTTCAGCAAGACCAACATATATCAATGTTTTACCCAACAATTCTGGTTTTTCACTAATTGCACCAACTGAAGCAGCACCTACCATACCTACACCAACACCTGCACCAATAGCTGCAAGTCCTGTTGCCAATGCAGCACCAACAAGACCTAATCCAAGGTTGTTATTTGTATCTGTTACTGCTGCTTGTGTAGTTCCTTCAGCAAATACATTTGTTGGGAAAAGTCCTATTACTGCAAACACTAAAATAGCAACAAATAAAGCTATGTTTCCGACAAACACCTTTTTAGCAAATAATCTGGCTTTTTCTGGATTTTTTGAAAAGTAAAAACCTGCCCATACTGTTGAGATAACTAAAAACATTAATGAGATAACATATGCCATAACTAACACCTCCGTGATTTTAAAATTTAAATATATTTTTAATAATTAAAAATAAAAGTTCTTTTAGATAGTGAAATTTTTTAGTTTGTATTTATTATAAGAAAATAGTTAGAATAATGTGAGCGAAAACTTGAAAATTCCCGAAAAAATTCGAAGTGGAGCCGGTCAAAATCACACGGATGTGATTTTGAGTGAAGACGAACATGGATGTGAGTCTGCAACGACCGGCAGGAACGAGAATTTTTGAGGATTAGAATTTTCTACCGTTTGAGCGAACATTATTCGTACTATTTTCTTCATATTAACCTTTAAAAAAATTTTACTAAAATTTATATTTTATAGGATTAAATTCCTTTCCATCACCTTTAAAGAATCTTGTAAAAAATTCATAATACTCAAGCCTCAACGTTTGAATAAATACTACAAGACCTTCAAGAACGATTATTATTATATTTCCAAGCAATAAAATAACAAATGACGATACGGGATTATTTGTCATTTTTGCCATCATATAAAAAGCCAAAAACAAGCCTGCATGATTCATTGCAAAAGCACCAAGCCTTATAAATGAAAGCGTATTACTCAAATATCCCAATAATACTTCAAATAAATCAAAGAATCCCTGAACAATTTTCTCTCCCAATTTCCCTTCTTCAAATAAAATACTTCTTAAATATATTAAAACTACTAATGTAATTATGAATATATAACTTATTTTTGGAAATACCCCATTTTTCATCATATAGAATACAGAACCCAACAATATCCAGTACAAAGCTATTCCTGAGATGCCATTTGGGTCAAACAACAAAAAGCTTTTTTCTCCACGTCTAATTCTATTGGCTATATTTAAAATCATTGCCACAGTTATAATTGCTATACCAAAATATACAGAAATTAGTAAAAAATAATTTATATTATCCATTGGACGTTTCCATAAAGGTTGTATTATATCTTCAAAACCAAAAACACTTCCATATAAAATTCCAAATAACATTGAAGATAATCCTGAAGCACCTATTACATAAAACAAATCGGAACCTTTCTTTTTATATAACCAAAAACCTAATGCTGAAAGTATAAAACCATGTCCTACATCTCCAAACATCATTCCATAGAAAAACAAAAACATTAAAGTTATTAACGGCGTTGGATCAATTTCATCACTTGATGGAACACCAAACATTTTCACAATAAATTCAAAATGTTTGAAAAATCCCTTATTATTTAAAATAGTTGGTGCTTTATCATTAAATGCATATCTTAAAAGTAATATGTAATCATTTGTATTTACATGTTTTTCAAGTTCTTGATATGTTTCTCTGGTAGTCCAACCAGATATTACAAAAAAGTTTTCTGTAAACTTAACATTTTGAGCAAGATCATATATGTTTTTTAGAACAAATATGTAATCAAAATATTTGTATATAAATCTTCTATTTTCGAAAAATATCTTCTTTTTTGCCATATTTAGCATTTCTATTTCATACTCAATGGACTTGTATTCATCATATAATAAAAGTAATATGTCTTTTGGATAACCTGCATAGTCTTCATTAATCTTATATTCGACAAAATTTGCTATGGATAAAATCTTTTCTATTTTTAAATTGGAATCATATATTATAAAAACCCAGGTATTTACCTCATCCGAGTCAAGGATAATGCTTATTATATTCTCCTTTTTTATACTGTCACAAAACCTTTCAAAATAAAGCTTATTTAATTTTCCTATCTTATATTTTAAACGTTTCATTTTTTTTAGATCTGATACATCTATATCTATATTTTTCAATTTTTCAAATAATTCAATTTCCTTTGACAAAATTTCTTTTTTTTCGCTTAACTCTGACATTTTATTTGATATATTTTCCAGTTCTGTATTCAACTTTTCTGAAAAATTACTTATTTCATCCTTATCTATAATCATAGGGAAATCTATTTCTTTAACTTTTGGTTTGGGGGTTCTATTTACACTATTGAATATATTCATAAAATCATCATATATCTGTTTATATGGATTTTCTTTTTCTGTTTTCAATTGTTTTAATATTTTTTTATCTATTACCTTTTCAAGAGGAACTATTTCTATATTATTAGAATCGAGAATCTTTTTTGAAATAATTTCCAATTCATATTTATTGGATATTATAGTGAATGGTATCATTTCTTTTTTCATCTTATTACACCCCCATTAATAACAAAAACTCTTTAATCTTTTCATTTGGCAATTTATATCTTTTTCCTTCAATTAATGTTATTAAATCCTTATATTCATATTCCCTTATATACAAATATCCACTCATTACATCAAATCCATTTTGTGTATGAGATATTAGCTTCCTTGATGATTTCAACAAAATTCTTTCACATAGCCTTTCAATAATATATGGAAAAATTTCCGGATCAACATTTTTAAAGAATTCACCATATTTATTTTCAGTTAATTTTGCAAGAAATTCATCTGTATTGGAAGCATTTGCAAGTTCTCTTAATTCATCCTGAGTTAATCTATAATGTATAGGCATTAGAAAATTCAAAACCTCTTCTGGAGACAACTTAAATAATATTCTTGAACGATATATCCACTGTATATTAGCAAGATCCATTTGTTCATAGAAAAGATATTTCAAGTTTTTTCCAAACATTGGCATTAAACTCAACATCGATTTCATATTGGTAAAATACCAGAAATCAAAAGCATTAAGAAGATATTGAATTTTTCCATTCTTTTGATAATTACTGTAAGCAGGTTCAAATATGGAGCCATACACACTATTTTTAAATACATTTAATGCATCATCAAAAGATTTAATAGTAAGCAGGGTATCTGTGGATATACTCTGGTGGTATAAGGGGAAGAATTTCTCCTCTGTAATATATTCAGGATGTTCAGAATGCAGGGAACGAAGGATAAATTTTATATTTTCTATTTCAAATCTCTTTTCCATTAATTTGAAGAATCTTTGACCTTCAACTGGAAGATAGAAATATATATTATAAAAATCTTTTAAAATTGCCTGTCTTATAAGTATTTCTACATCTCTTCTATGTAGTTTTGAAATATCCACATTTTCAAAATATTCTTTGTAATGTGTATTTGCTTTAAGATATTCGGTTACCTCTGTAACCGTTTCTGTATTTATCAAATTATTAAAGTCTTCCTCTGTCAATATTTTTGAATGCAAGACTTTAACCTTTGACATTAGGGCTGGAAATTTCAAGGCTATCATCTCCAATTTTATTTTATTATAATTTTTTCAATAATTTTATTACTAATCTCATCTATATTATCATTTAATTTATCATACCTTTCTTTTAATTTTTTGATATCGTTTTCAAGCGTTTCAAAAAGCTTTTTTTCTTTTTCCTTTGCAGAATTTATTATTTCTTTACATTCGTTTTCAATCTCTTGGAATAATTTTTCTTTTTCATTGTCAATATCTTTTTTCTTTTTTTCAAAAAGCTTTTTTAATTCCTGTTCAGCAGTTTCCAATTTTTTAGAATGTTCAACTTCAGCATTTACAAGTTTTTTAACTATTTCTTCTGGGGAATATTCCATTTTTACACCTCCTTCTGTTATACATTATACTCCTTTAAAAATTAAAATAAAAATAAAAATATGGATTTTTATAAATAGATATTATTAAGAAAAAATTAAAGATATAATCTGTCATATTTAATTATATCTCATTGAAAAATCTAAAAACGTGATTTTAATCCTTGATTTTTTTTAACGCGTCTGATACTTTAATTAATATAAAATAAACCTTTTATGGATATAATTAAAATAAAGTTAAAATAGAAAGGAGCAAATTAATGAAAATAGCTTTTATCTCAGATATACATGCAAACTTAGAAGCTTTTGAATCTGTTTTAAAGGATATTGAAAAAAAAGAAATAAATGAAATTTATTGCCTTGGAGATATAGTTGGCTATGGTCCAAATCCAAATGAAGTTATTGAAATAATTAAAAATAAAAATATTAAATGTGTCAGAGGAAATTATGATGATGCAATAGGATTTGAAAAAGAAAGCTGCGGATGTGCATATAACCCTGGAAGAGAAACAGAAGTTGGTGATGAATCGATAAACTGGACTATAAAAAATACTTCAAAAGAAAATAAAAAATTTTTAAGGGAATTACCATTATATATGGAATTTGAAAAAGAAAATCTCAGATTTTTTCTAACCCATGGTAGCCCTTTTGATAATTTATTTGAGTATATAAAACCTTCTGATAATGCAGAAAAGTTCATAAAAATATCCCGGTATAATAATTCAGAAATATTTGTATTTGGTCATACACATTTAATGATGGCAAAACATATTAATGGAAAAGTTATACTTAACCCTGGAAGTGTAGGAAGAACAAAAGACGGGGAACCCTTAGCTACATATTTAATTATGGATATATTCAATGGCATTTATTCTTATGAATTCATTAAAGTAAAATATAATGTAAAAACTACCATAGAAAAAATTGTAAATGTTGGATTACCTGTTGAATTAGCTGTTGTTTTAGCTTTAGGAAAAACATATAATATGGGAAAAGCTAAAATTAATTCAAGAATTGGTTTTAGATTGTAATCTATTATTATAATAATATTAATATAATTATTTTAACATTAAAATAAGGGGGCCCGTTATGAAAAAATTTCTTACCTCTTTACTTCTTTTTATGGCATTGCTTTTTTTTGTTTCATGGTTATTTCTACCAAGAGGATATGTTTTAAAAGATTGGAATATTGAAGTTCCATTTTATAAAATTCTTGAAACTCCAGATAAAATAACCTTAGAAACAACTTTTAAAAAAGTTGATTATAATTCTTTGATAATCCCAAAAATAGCGGGAACAAGAATACAGGTTTTTATCAATAATAATATGATATATGATTTTGGAAGCAGTTCTGGAAATCTCTGGAATAAAGCTTTTCTTGTACGTTTCAACAAAAATATATTAAATGAAAATAATACTTTAAAACTTATAATTGAAGGTGCATATGATTATGGTTTAAGATATTATCCATATTTGGTTTCAGAAAATGTAGCCAATAAATATTATTTATTGATAAAAATATTCAACGAAGATATTTACCTGATAATAATTGGTAGTTCTTTAATTCTCGGTATTATTTTAATACTTTTATCCTATAGAGAAATTAATAGAAAACATTTCTTTTTTCTCGGGCTATCTCTAATATTTGTGGGTTTATATTTAATAGATTTCCATACACGTGTAAGCAATGGAAGCTTAATGCAATATTTTATTTTAAAGAAAATACTGATAACTTTTTCTTTTCTAAGTTCTCTATATATAATGCAAAGTGTAGAATTCTATATTTACAGCTATATAAAGGATAAATTTTTAATTATATTAACATTTTTAGCTATTTTGATAATCTGGGCCACTCCTAACTTTTATATATTAAAAAAGGTCTATGACATATCCAATTTAATAATTATTTTAAATCTTTTGGCAGCGGTATTTAGAATACATCAAAACGCTTTAAACCTTTATTATTTTTCAACATGGTTTTTGCTCTTTACGTCATTTCAATCAATTATAGTAGTATTATTTAAAATAAATCAACCGGTAATCTTTAATTATGGTATGTTAATTGTAAGTTTAAGCTATGGTTTTCATCTGGTAATTAATTATAGACTTCTTGCTGAACATAGTAATAAAATGTATAAAAAAGCTATCATGGATCCACTTACCAATGCATATAATAGAAGTTTTCTTGAAGAAATTCCACATAAGGGGAAATTAGTATTAATAGACCTTGATGATTTAAAAAAGATAAATGATGAATTTGGCCATAAAAAAGGCGATGAAATATTAAAAGAATTTGTGGAAATTGCAAAAAACAATCTGAGAGAATCAGACTATGTAATAAGAATGGGCGGAGATGAATTTATATTAATTATTAATGCCAAAAATGCTGAAAATATTATAGAGCGTATTAGAAATATTTTTAAAAACAAAACTGGTTATGACTTTTCATATGGTATTTCTGATTTTAAAGAATTCTATACTTCTTTTGAAGAAGCTGATGAAAAAATGTATATAATGAAAAAAAAGAAAAAAAATTCAAATGTTAAAGAGGGATAATTATGTATTATTTCAATGAAGATGGAAAATTCATATATAAAAACACTAAATTTAATAACAAAAGCTTTGCAATTCCAGTGGTTACAGATACACATATGCATATATTGGGATTTGGTGAAAAACTTTTAAATCCTGACCTTTTACATATGAAAGATAATGAAATAATTGAGCTAATTCTAAAAAAAATAAATGAAGCACCTGAAAAAATCATTCTAAGAGGTTGGATGAATACAAAAATAAATATTGGTATGCTGGATAATATTACCAAAGATATTCCTATTATTATGATAAGAAATTGTGGTCATATTGCTTTAGTTAATTCTAAAGTTTTTGAAGATATTGATTTTAAAAATAAAGAAAATATTGATGTAAAAACCGGATTAGTAAAAGAAAAAGCACTTGAAGAAATTTATAATAAATATGGCTATTTTTCTGATATTAATAAAGCATTTTCTACTGCAAAAGATTATCTATTAAAACGAGGATATGGTTATATACATTCTGATGATTTACACGGAATTGATATAAATGAACTTCCACAAGATGAGGAATTATTTATATATGAAAAAATAGCTGTAAATAATTTTGATGAATTAATTCAATTAAATAATAAGAAAATATTCAAAAAATATAAAGCTGTAAAAGTTTATATAGATGGCTCTTTTGGAGGAAGAACCGCATATTTAAGAGAAGTATATAATGATAATAAAAATACATACGGTATATTAAATTGGAAAAAAGATGAACTTAAAAAGGTGATAGAATTTTGTGAAAATAACAATTTACACCTTGCAATGCACGCAATAGGAGATAAGGCTATAGATATTATTCTTGACTCTTTTGAGGAATTAAAACCTGAAAAATGGCATAGAATTATTCACGCTTCAATGTTACATGATGAACAAATTGAAAAAATTAAAAGGTTTAAACTTATTTTAGATATGCAACCGCAATTTATGAAATCCGATGATAAAATGTTAAATGAAAGATTAGGAAATAGAAAAGTTCTCACATATAGATTTAAAGAAATTTATAATCATAATATTCCTATGTTCTTTTCTTCTGATGCACCAGTTGAAACACCAGATTGGGTAAGAGATGCAAAAATCTTAAATTTCTCAGGATTACCCATGGATTATATTTTAAAGACAATAATCTATTCGCCAAAATTAATTGACAGTAAAGATAGAAATAATGGTTATATTATCTTTAAAGAAAATCCTTTAATTAATTTAACCTATCCTGATGAAATTCAAAGGGAGTTTTAAAGATGTTATTGTATTTTATATCTGTTGGAATAATTCTAATTATTCTCCATCTTTACTTTGTTCGAAAAAGACATGAACAATTAAACAACATTATAAAAGATGCATATAAGATTCTTGATATGCTACCGTTTTCCATTGTTATACATGATAAAGAAAATATACATTATAACAACTTAGAATTTAAAAAAATGATTGGAAAAGATATTAATACAAGCAAAGAGTATATTGAACTCTTTCCTGAATCTGAAAGAAAAAAAATAATAGAAACATATGAAGCGTTAAAACAGGGAAAAGAAGTTCCAGATAGATTTAGAACCATTAACAATAAAATTTATTATTTAAATACACAAAAAATAGATGTATTTGGAAAACAATTATTTCTAAGTATCTATAAAGATATGACAGAAATAATAAAAAAAGAAAATGAATTAAGAGAATTTAAGGAAAAAACAGAAATATTAAATGATATCCTTAAACTTTCATATTCAACAGATTTTGATCTAAAAAATGACATAGGAATAATATACAATTATTTGAAAAAAATAAATATGATAGACCTTTTTGGTGTTTTTAAATATGAAAAAGAAAATGGTTATTATGAAGAATTTATATATTACAATAACGTGTTTTATAATGGAATTCTAAAACCCACACCTGATTTGGCCCTTGAATATATTAGAAAAAACAATATGAAAGAATTAGATGTGCCAATATTCAATAATGAAATAAAAATCGGCAATAGAAAATACATACTAAATCATGAAATATTTAAAAATAAAATATTTTATTCCAGAATATTTTTATACCATTCCGGCGACAAAAATGCTTCTGCAATCTTTATATTTGGCAAAAATAAAGCCATTTCGGAAGAAGATAAAAAATTAATCTCACTAATTATGAATCAGATATATATTACATTTCAATATAAAAGAGTTATAAAAAATTATAATGAAGAAAAAGAATACTTTAAAAGTATTGCCAATAAAGATCAATTAACAGGATTATATTCCAGATACTTCTTTAATGAATGGATTATAAAACATGTAGAATACCTGAAAAGAAGTCAGAAAAACTCTGTTTTTGTGATGATTGATGTTAATGAATTTAAAAAAATAAACGATACATATGGGCATTTAACTGGTGATAAAGTGCTAAAATACGTGGCAGAAAAGATAAATGATGGAATAAGAAAAATGGATATAGCTGTTAGATATGGTGGTGACGAATTTTTAATTGTTTTTCCAGAAACGGATATAAATCATATAAAGAAAAAAATGAATAAAATTTGTGAAGATATTCAGAATAATGAATTTGATTTTGAAGTTGGAATTTCTTATGGAATATCTGAATTTTCAGGAGAAGACTACCTTGAAGCATTAAAAAAAGCCGATAAGGAGATGTATATAATGAAAGAAGCAAAGGATTGTTAAGTCCTTTGCTTTTTTTATTTTTTTTGTTATAATATATTTGAATGATTATTCAATTATTCAAATAAAAGAGGTGAGAAAAATGAAAAAAAAGGAACTTGTACTCGACGGTTTAAATTGTGCAAGTTGTGCTGCAAAAATAGAAGAAAACGTAAAAAATCTGGAAAATGTTGAAGGAGTAGAATTAAATTTTATTACCAAAACATTGTCTGTTAATGTAGATGATGAAGATAAAATAGAAGAAATAAAAAAATTAGTAAAAAATATTGAACCAGAAGTATTGGTATACGAAAAAAACAATAAAAATGAAAAAAATAATGAAAACGGTCATAATCATGGCGATGAAGAATTTAACAGAAAATTTGAAATTATCAGATTAATTTCTGCACTTGGTATATTTTTAACTGCCTTGTTTGTAAAAGAGCCTGTTTGGCTTCAGATTTCATTATACATTATTGCATACTTAATTTCTGGTGGAAAGGTATTAATAAGATCTTTTAAAAATATTATACGTGGAAATTTTTTTGATGAAAATTTTTTAATGAGTGTTGCAACAATAGGTGCTTTTTCAATAGGTGAATTTCCTGAAGCAGTTGGAGTTATGGTATTTTATGAAATAGGTGAACTATTACAGGACATGGCTGTAGATAATTCAAAAAAATCCATAAAAGCTTTGTTGGATATTAGACCAGATTATGCAAATCTTTTGAAAAATGGAAAAGAAATAAAAGTATCTCCAGAAGAAGTTAAAAAAGGTGACCTAATAATTGTAAAACCTGGTGAGAAAATACCATTAGATGGTTTTATAGTAAAAGGAAATTCTATGGTTGACACATCTGCTTTAACAGGTGAGTCTGTTCCCAGAACAATAAAAGAAAATGATGAAGTGATGAGCGGGTTTATAAATCTTAATGGTGTTATTACAATAAAGGTTGATAAAGAATATGCAGAATCTACTATTTCTAAAATACTTGATATGGTTGAAAATGCTGCAGCAAAAAAAGCAAAAACTGAAAAACTTATAACAAAATTTGCAAAGTATTATACACCTGTTGTTGTATTTCTGGCTATCGCTTTAGCAACATTACCTCCATTAATTACAGGTGCATCATTTAATGAATGGTTATACAGGGCTTTGATTTTCCTTGTTATTTCCTGTCCATGTGGTCTTGTTGTTTCCATACCTCTTGGATATTTCGCAGGAGTAGGTGCCTTGTCTAAACGTGGAGTTCTTGTAAAAGGCGGAAATTACCTGGAACGGCTTAAAAATTTAGATATAATAATTTTTGATAAAACTGGTACATTAACTGAGGGAGTTTTTGAAGTTGTTGATATAAAAGCTTTTAATAATTTTAAAGAAAAAGAAATACTTGAAATAGCTGCATATGCCGAAAAGCATTCAAATCATCCAATAGCGGAATCAATAAAAAGAAAATTTGGAAAAAATATAACTAAAGATAATATAGAAGATTATGAAGAAATTTCAGGTTATGGAATAAAAGCAAAAATAAATAAAAAAGAAATATTAGTAGGAAATAAAAAATTAATGAGTATGTATGGAATAAAAACTCCAGAAATTAAATACAATGGAACTATAGTATTTGTTGCTATTGAGGGTAAATTTGCAGGATATATTGAAATATCAGATAGAATAAAGCCTGGTGTCGCTGAAGTAATAAAAAATCTAAAGAATTTAGGAATTAAAAAGACAGTAATGCTTACTGGAGATAATAAAAAAGTAGCGGAATCTGTTGCAAAAGAACTTGAAATTGATGAATATTATGCCGAATTACTTCCCGGGGATAAAATAAAACTTTTTGAAAAATTTATAAATGGAGTTTCTACTGCTTTTGTCGGCGATGGAATAAATGATGCTCCTGTATTAACAAGAGCCGATGTTGGTATTGCAATGGGAGGTCTTGGCTCAGATGCAGCAATAGAAGCAGCTGATGTTGTTATTATGGACGATGATATTTCCAAATTAATTGATTCAATAATGATTTCAAGAAAAACTTTAAAAATAACCTGGCAAAATATAATATTAGTTCTTGGAATAAAAGTATTATTTCTCACACTTGGTGCATTAGGAAAAACAGACATGTGGGGGGCCGTATTTGCTGACGTTGGTGTAACTTTAATGGCAGTATTTAATACATTAAGAATTTTAAAAAAATAACACTCGCGACTTTGCGAGTGTTATTTTTTTTCATTTATATGAATATATCCAACTTCTATTAATTCTTTTACATGTTCATCATCAAGGGAATAATACACTACTTTTCCAACTTTTCTATATTTTACAAGATTAGCCTGTCTTAAAACCCTCAACTGATGTGAAACGGCGGAAATTGTTTTTCCAAGAACATAAGATAAATCACATACACACATTTCTTCAACCTGCATTAAAGTATATAAAATTTTCATTCTCGTTTTATCACCAATAACCTTAAAAAGTTCTGTTAATTTATTCAATGTTTCTTCATCCGGAGTATTAGTCTGAACTTTTTTTACAATATCCCCATGAACTTCTATTGTCTGGCATATTTCAATATTGGACTTTGTGTTTTTTTTCATATTTTCACCTTCTCGATATAATTTATAAATATTATATAATGAATGCCTTCAAAAGTCAATTAACATCTAAAAAAGCCAGAGGAAATTCCTCTGGCTTCAATTAAATTCTGCATTATTTTCCGGTTGATAATATTCATCTGGTAAAGAGAAATAACCTATTATCACAAATATAGAGGCAATAAAGTAAAGAACAAACCCTATAAGAATTACAAATAATATAAGCCCCCATTTTGTAAAGGTTGCTGCTTTATAAAAATAATCATTCCCAAAATAATCACCTAAAAGATTATATGCTTTAATTTTATAAATTACAGGAATTATCATTAATGCAATAAATAATAACAAAACCCTGAAGGAAGATGAAAAAAAGAAATTTGTTTCCACGTTATAATAATTAACCCCTGTGACAGTATCGTGAAAATCTTTTAAAATTCCTAAAAAACCAAATGCATAAATGGCATAAATAAATATAGTTGGCCATAACAAATAATTAAAAATACGTTTATCTCTTACAATCTGACTTATCTTATAAACTCCTATAAGTTCAAGAATTGCTCCAATTATTCCAAAATGCCCAGCAAATCCCAATACTGCCCCCACTCCCGCTAAAATTTTCGCTGTTTTTAATTCGTTATTCATGAAATCCCCTCCTTTTAATGAGAATTTATTCACAACTTAGTGTAAATTTTTATTTTAAAAAAAGAATATATATATAAATCATGCATATTATATCATAATATTTCATTTTTTTCAAGAATTTATAAAATATCGTTATAATGTTTCTTATTATAAATTCTAAAAAGTTATGGTATAATATTATTATAAACAGAAAACGTTATCAATACAAATAATACCATTAAAATCATAAAAAAGGAGTGATGAAAATGGATTACATGAAAGTATATGAAGAATGGTTAAATAGCCCATATGTAGACGAAGATACAAAAAAAGAATTATTATCCATAAAGGATAATGAAAAGGAAATCATGGAAAGATTTTACAAAGAACTTGAATTTGGAACAGCTGGATTAAGAGGTGTGCTTGGCGCAGGAACAAATAGAATGAATATATACACAGTTGGTAAGGCTACTCAGGGATTGGCAGACTTTATCATATCAAAAGGCGAAGAATATATGAAACGCGGTGTCGTAATTGCCTATGATGTTAGACATATGTCACCTGAATTTGCAAAAACAGCAGCTTTAGTTTTAGCTGCAAATGACATAAAGGTTTATTTATTTGATCATATTGCACCAACACCATTATTGTCATATTCTGTTAGGAGATTAAAAACTGCTGCTGGTATTGTTATTACAGCAAGTCATAATCCTAAAAATTATAATGGTTATAAAGTATATTGGGAACAGGGATCACAAATTCTTGATGATGTTGCTATTCCCGTAATGGAAAATATAAAGAAATTAACAGATTTCTCTATGATTAAAAAGATTACTGAGGAAGAAGCTTTAAATAAAGGATTATTGGAATATGTAGGAAAAGAAATTGAAGACGAATATATTGAAAAAGTAAAAGGTCTTGCAATAAGAGAAGAAATTGATAAAGATATAAAGATTGTTTATACACCTTTAAATGGGACAGGAAATAAACCTGTAAGAAGAGTACTTGCAGAAAGAGGATTTAAAAATGTTTTTGTTGTTCCTGAACAGGAAAATCCAGATCCTGACTTCACAACTGTTGGTTATCCAAACCCGGAAGATTTAAAGGCTTTTGAATATGCAAAAAGATTGGCTAAAGAAAAAGATGCTGATTTAATTATTGCAACTGATCCAGATTGTGATAGAACAGCTGTAGTAGTTAAACACAATGGAGAATATGTTCCTCTAAACGGAAATCAAACAGGTGCTATTTTAATAAAATATATTATTGAAGGAAGAAAAGAAAAAGGCACTTTATCAGATAAAGGTATGATTATAAAATCTATTGTTACAGGAGATCTCGGTAAGGAACTTGCTGCAAAATATGGAATTGTAACCTTTGAAACTTTAACAGGATTTAAGAATATCTGTGGTCTTGAAAATGAATTAGAAGGGAAATATGATTTTGAATTTGGCTATGAAGAAAGTATTGGTTATGTAACAGGTACATTTGTAAGGGATAAAGATGGAGTAATTTCATCAATGTTTGTTTCAGAAGCTGCTGCATATTATAAAACACAGGGGAAAACACTTGTAGATGTATTATACGATTTATACAACGAAATTGGATATTACTTTGAAAACAACTTCTCATTGATTATAGAAGGTCTTGAAGGAATGGAAAAGATGAAGAGAATTATGGAAACATACAGAAAAGAATTCCCAAAAGAAATTGGAGATATGAAACTTGTAAGATATATAGATTATCTTGAAAGAAAGGATAAAGATCTTGTTTCAGGTGAAGAAAAAGAAACAGATGTACCAAAATCCAATGTTTTAAGATTTTTCTTTGATGACGGTTCATGGTATGCTGTAAGACCGTCAGGAACAGAACCAAAATTAAAAATTTATATTTACTCAAAGGATAAAAATGAAGAAAAATCAAAAGAAAAATTAGCTCTTATGAAAGAAAAAATAATGGAAATTATTAACTCTGTTGAATAATATAATAAATAAAAGCTCCCATATGGGAGCTTTTATTTTATACATTAAAATCCTACAGCAAAATTAATATTTAATCCAGTATTTACACCATCAAATAATTTGTCTGTATCTGGTGCTTCTGACTGTACTGATATATTTAATTCACCAAAGAAAACATTAACTCCAAGTCCTCCATCAAATCTCCAGAAATTTATATTTCCTCCATCATATGAGTAATTTCTTATTTCTGCCCATACTGGTAATAATCCCCAGAATAAAGCTTTTCCCGCAGAAACGCCCCATACTGTATCCTCTGTATCTGGTGCATATTCAATAAATGGAACAAAATCAAATATTATAGGTAATGTCAGGAAGAAGGTCATTTTCCATGGAGGCATACTTTTAAATGGCTCTTCATTTGTTAAGCTACCTATTTCAAAGTTTGTAAATTCAACATATTCAGTGTCCATTTCTCCATATACAAAATTTGTATCATATTTATATATATCACTACCCTGAGAAATTGTAATATCCTTTAATCCAAAACCTATTGCAGGGTAATTTTTACCTGCTACAAATCCTATGTCCATTGTGATTATTCCATTATTCATAAGTTTATCTGATAAATCTTCAATATCTTCAAATATCTTCATATCATCAAATAAAAGGGAATAGTCATATGGAAGTTCATGGATTCTTCCTTTAAATGCTGATACTACAATAAATTTTTCGCTTTCACTATCACATCTCACATCAAACACAGGAACATGACTTTTTACAGTTGCTCCAAATGAAAAATCCTTTCCTTTTAATCCAAAATAAACTCCTCCTGTTACCCATAATGAATTTTCAAGAAATTTGTTATAATCGATAAAATCCTTATTTGTTATATTTAATTCAGGAGCCACTACTAATGCACCTAACTTTAGTTTTGAATATAAATCAAGAATTTGTTTTCTTCCAAGAATATTAGCTTCTTCTAAATCATATAAACCAGATATATTTCCAACAAGATTCAAGTCCATTGCTTCTTCAAAGGATAAATTTGCATCCTGTACTATTCCTAAGTTTAAAGTTCCTCCTAATTCAATATTATTTCTTGCTGACCATGCTATTAAAGCCGGATTCACTTCCCGGTTCCATGGCGATAATGCGTTAATGGCAGAAAATGCTGTAATAACCATAAATATGGTAAGGATAAAAATAATGTTTCTTTTCATTTTAAACCACCCCTTTCAAAAATTTCAAATATATATATCGCCTATTATTATAAAAACTTTAATTATAATCGCTCCTCATTTTTATTATATCACAAAAATTACAAAATTGAAACTAATTTGTTTATAAAAATCAAACTAATATTTTTTGAAATGCCTTTATTCCAATTTCAATAATATTATCATCAGGTAAGAAAAGGGGTGAATGTAAACCTACTCTTTTATTAGTTCTGGTACCAAGCCAGAACATTAATGACGGATACTTTTCAGCAATAAACCCAAAATCCTCTCCTGTCATTTTATATCCACAATCTATAACTTTAAAATCATCTGAAACTTTTTCTATAAAATCCTTATACAATTTTTTGTTATTAATTACTTCCTTATACCTTGAACCAATAGTTATTTTATAATTTATTCCCATGCTTTGTTTAATTGATTTAAGAATTTCTTCTAATTTTTTTATATATTTATCTGTATATTCCAAACTTAATGATCTTATACTTCCTTCTATTTTTGCATATGAAGGAATAACGTTTCTAACATCTCCTGATTTTATCTTTCCAATTCCAAATAATATTGGCTCAACAGGGTTTAAATTCAATCTGTCTACATTATCAAGAAATGTTCTTAACGCATTAAATGCATTGATTCCATCTTGTGGAAATGCTATATGTGACTTTTTACCAAAAAATTCAATATCTATTTCAACAGCCGATGCAAATAATATACCTTCTGTTGTGGCAATAATTCCTTTTTCATATTCATCAGTAACATGAAGCGCATAAGCTCTTTTTATATTAAATTTATCAAATATACCACTTTCTATAATTTTTAAAGCTCCTCCTCCACCTTCTTCTGCAGGTTGAAATAAAAATAAAATATTTTTTTGAATTTTTTCTTTCAAAACATAATCTATCAATCCATATAAAATTGCCATATGAACATCATGACCACATGCATGCATATTTCCATTATATGATTTAAATATAGCATTTGTTTCTTCTTTTATAGGTAATGCATCAATATCCGCTCTAAATAAAATATATTCATTTTCATTTTCCAGAGGGCTATATTCTATAATCAATCCTGTTTTTAATGGTGTATGAATTTTTATATCGACTTCATACGCTTCTGCTAAATTAGATATGTACTTTTTGAGCATTGCAGTAGTTTTTATTTCCTGAAATCCCAATTCTGGATTTTGATGTAAAATATGTCTTAATTCAACAGCATTTAGCATATCAAACCCTCCATAATATTAATTATTTTATCTATTTCATCATATTTGATATTTAATGCTGGCAGCAATCGTATAACAAAATTGTTCTGAATCATATTTAATAATAATCCTTTACTTAATGCAATCTTTTTTAATTCATGATATGAATCATCTAATTCGATTCCTATCATTAAACCTTTTCCTCTAATATCCATAATTTTAAATGAATTTAAATTTTCTAATTTTTCAAAGAAATAATTACCTTTTTCTTCAATATCATTTAACATATGAGGAATATTATCAACAATATATTTTGCACCAGCTATTGAAACTGGATTAGGTGCGAATGTTGAACCATGATCACCCTTTGTTAAAATTTCAGCTGTTTCTTCAAGAAATAATGTAGCTCCTAATGGTAATCCTCCACCAAGGGCTTTCCCCAATGTAATTATATCAGGTTTCAAATTAAAATGTTCATATGAATAAAATTTTCCTGTTCTTCCTATTCCAGCCTGTATTTCATCAGATATTATTAAATAATTATATTTTTCTTTCCAAAAATTAATTGCTTTTGAAAAATTATCAGTTATGGGGATAATTCCTCCTGAACCCTGAATTGGTTCTACAAAAATTGCAATAACCTCTTCCCCATGATGTTCCATATAATCATTAAATCCGTTGACATCATTAAATAAAAATTCCTGACATTTTGAAAGCAACGGTCTAAATGGAGCTTTTAAGTTTTCAAAACCATTTATAGATAATGCTCCCAATGTTCTTCCATGAAATCCGTTTTTAAAATAAATTATTTTATTCTTTTTATTATGAGAAATCTTTTTTATTGCTTTTAGAGCTGCTTCCACTGCTTCAGTTCCAGAATTAGTAAAAAAGACTTTCCCTTTTTTACCAGTAAAAGATATGAGTTTTTCTGCAACATATAATGCATCTTCATCAAGAAAAAAATTTGAAATATGCATATATTTTTTCATTTTTTCCTGAAATTTTAGTAATAATGGTTTGTATGAATGTCCAAATGCCATTACTCCTATTCCAGAAAATGTATCAATATACTTATTTTCTTTTTTGTCGTATATATATATTCCTTCTGCTTTTTCAACTTCAATATCAAAATAATCATACATTTCAAGAATCATAATTCAAACTCCTTTGTTATAGAATTTATAGCTTCTGAAAGATATTGCTTTTCAATTAAACATGAAATTTTTATTTCAGATGTTGTAACCATTTTTATAGGTATATTTCTCAAAGCTCTAAAAAATCTTGAAGCAACTCCTTTTTCTGTTTTCATACCAATTCCTACAACAGAAACCTTAACATATCCGTGTTCATAATTTATTTCAGAACCATCTACATCTTCCAGAGCTTCTTTTAAATATCTATCAAAATGTTCCATTTCTTCTTCTATTATTGTAAACGAAAGATTCAATTTATTATTTATATTTATTATAGATATCATATCCACATTAAAACCTTTATGGGCAATCTTATCAAATATATTATACACCTTTTCATGATCAAGTGGTAGATTTGTTATTGTTACCTGAGTTTGATTTTCCAATATGCTCATTCCTGTAACAACTGGATTTTCTATATTATCTGCTATCACGTATGTTCCCTCCTCATTTAAAAAAGTCGAGGCACAGTATATTTTTACATTAAATTTTTTTGCTACTTCCACTGCTCGACTATGTAACACCTTAGCTCCTAAACTTGCCATTTCCAACATTTCATCATATGTAATATATTTTAATTTTTTTGCTTCTGGATATATTTTAGGATCAAATGTATAAATACCTGCAAAATCGCTGTATATTTCACAATTAATATTTAAAGCAGCAGCTATAGCTACTGCAGATGTATCAGAACCTCCTCTACCAAGTGTGGTATAGTCGCCATCTTCATTAATTCCCTGAAATCCTGTAATAACAAGAACATCATATATTTTAAAAAGAGAAAGTATTTTATCTGTTTTGAATTTTTGAATTCTTGCATTGTTATAATCACCTGTTGTAAAAATACCTGCCTGAAAAGCATTTAACGATTTTGATGAAATATTTAAATCATTTAATGCAATGGACAATAACGCAACAGACATTTGTTCTCCAGTTGTTAAAAGCATATCCAATTCCCTTGGATGTGGAGAATTGGAAACTTTTTTTGCCAGCTCTATCAGCTTATCTGTGGTTTTTCCCATTGCAGAAACTATTACAATTACTTTGAAGCCTTCTTGAACTCTATTAGAAATTTTTTTCGCCACAAATTTTATTTTTTCTGGTGTTGCAACAGATGAACCTCCATATTTTTGAACAACTATATTCATATTATCACCTATAATTCTCTTAAAGCATCAAGAATTTGTGTTTTGCTCTTGGTTTTTTCATCTACTTTTTTTATTATTTTTGCTGGAACTCCTGCTACAACCGAATTAGGCTCAATATCAGAGGTTACAATTGCACCTGCTGCAACAACGGAATTTTCCCCTATTTTTATTCCTTCTAAAATAACTGCATTTGCTCCAATTAATACATTATCTGCTATAATTACTGGATCTGCACTTGGCGGCTCTATTACACCGGCTATAACTGCTCCTGCACCAATATGACAGTTGTTTCCTATAATTGCTCTTCCACCAATTACCGCATTCATATCAATCATAGTTTTGCTTCCAATTTTAGCTCCAATATTTATTACAGCTCCCATCATAATTACAACATTATCTCCAATTTCCACAAGATCTCTTATTATTGCACCTGGTTCTATTCGAGCATTAATTTTTTTCAAATCCAATAAAGGTATGGCGGAATTTCTTCTATCTAATTCTATTTTATAATTTTCTATTTTTTCTCGATTTTCAGATAAAAAACTTTCAAACTCTTCTAATTCGCAAAATAAAACTCCACTTTTTTCATCACCAAAATAATCATTAAAAGGCAAATCTTTAAAATTCCCTTTTAAATATACTTTAACAGGAGTTGTTTTTTTTGATTTTGCAATATACTCTATAATCTCATATGAATTCATAGATATCACCTCATTTATTAATTTATTGTTAGATTGAACACATCATTGAATGTATAAAATCCTGCTATGCTTTTTATTGCAAATTCCGCAGATTTCAAAACCCCTTCTGCAAATGTCCTTCTCGACAATGCTCTATGTGAAATAGTAATTACCTCACCAAGCGTACCAAAATAAACTGTATGATCTCCTGGAACATTTCCAACTCTTATCGAAGAAATATTTACATCTTTATTTAACACATCCTTTAGCATTTTAGCAGTACCAGAAGGTTTGTCTTTTTTAAATCTATGATGCGTTTCTAAAATTTCTATATCTACATCTTTTAATAATGAATCTGCTAATTTTGTTAACCTTAATAAAACCTGAATTCCAATTGAAAAGTTATAGCTTTGAACAACAGGGATATTTTGCGAAATTTCATGTAATTGTTTAATTTGATTTTCATCTAATCCTGTTGTTCCTATTACTAAAGGAACCTTAAATTTATCAACATATTCTATAACTTTATTAAAAGCTTCTGGCAAAGAGAAGTCTATTAATATTTCTGGTTTTTCTTCAAAAAACTCACCTGATTTATCATATGAAAAAACAAGCTGATGTCCCTTTTCAGAAAATAAATTATATATTTCATTTCCCATTCTTCCATTTCTTCCAATTAATCCATACTTCATATTCCTAACTCCTTAAACAAATTATCAATTATCTTTTTTGAATTTTCACTTAATTCAACAAGCGGTAATCTTAAAATATTTTTACAATATCCAAGTTTTGAAACGGCATATTTTATCGGTATAGGATTCACTTCAATAAATAGCTTTCTCATTAAAACATTATATTTTTTATTTATTTCCTGTGCAGTTTTGTAATCATTTTTTATTATCGCATGAGTAAGTTTTTTCATAACTTCCGGTAAAACATTTGAAAATACTGATATAACCCCATCTCCTCCCAAAGCCATCAGAGGTAAAGCCTGATCATCATTCCCGGAATAAACTTTCATATCTTCCGGTTTTACTGAAATTAATTCTGCAATTTGAGATATATTTCCACTTGCTTCTTTTATTCCAATTACATTTTCATTTTTTTCAAATATTTTTACTGCTGTTTCTGGTAAAATATTTGATCCTGTCCTTGAAGGAACATTATACAAGATTATTGGTAAATCTGTTCTTTCGGCTATATATGTGTAATATTCAACAAGTCCATTTTGTGTGGATTTATTATAATACGGATTAACTATTAATAACCCATCTGCACCAGACTTTTTAGCAAGCATATTATTCGTAATTACGTGTTCTGGATTATTTGAACCAGTCCCCACAATTACAGGTATTTTTTTATCTACTACTTCAACAACTTTATTAACAATTTTTTCTCTTTCATACTCTGAAATTGTTGGTGCTTCACCGGTAGTTCCAAGAACTATAATTGCATCTACATATTTTGCCTGAAATTCAACAAATTTTTCTAATGCTTTAAAATCAACTTTTTTATCTTTATCAAATGGAGTAATAATTGCAGTTCCTACACCTTTAAACATAAATATCGCCTCCCTGTATTGTTGAAAAATAATCATCTATTGTTTCTGCTCTTCTAATCATTTTAAATTCTTTACCATCATAAATAAATTCCGCAGGACGTAATTTTCCATTATAATTAAATCCCATTGAATGGCCATGTGCTCCAACGTCATGAATAATCAAAATATCTTCTTCCTCTAATTCTGGCAATTCTCTATTTATAGCAAATTTATCGTTATTTTCACATAATGATCCAACAACATCATATTTTCTAACTTTTTTTGTTTTGCTTTTTCCTAACACACTTATATGATGATACGCTCCATATATTGCAGGCCTCATTAAACTGGACATATTTGCATCTACCCCGGCATATATTTTATAACTTTCCTTTATATACAAAACCTTTGTTATCAAGTAACCATGAGGACCTGTTATATATCTTCCATTTTCTGTAAAAATACGTGGTTTCATATTGTTTTTTATAAAATACTCAAAGTATAAGTCCTTAATCCTTATACTCAATTCTTCAAGATTAATTTCTTTCTCCTGCGGATGGTAAGGAATACCAAATCCGCCACCAATATCTATAAAAGAAAAATTTATATTTAATTTTTTGGATATTTTTAAAGCTGCTTCAAAAATCAATTCTGTATTTCTAGCAATTATATTTATGTCCAGAGTATTTGAAATTATCATGGCATGTAATCCAAATTTTTTAATTCCTTCTTGTTTTAATAATTCATATCCTTCAATTAACCTGTTATATGGCACCCCAAACTTTGCTTCTTTAGGATTCCCTATAATTCCCGTTCCATATGCTTTTTCAGGTGTATACCGTATAGAACCAATTTCAGGAAGAGAATATAATCTTTTAAGCTTTTGAATGTGATTAATATCGTCAAAATTAATTATCGCTTTTAATTCCAATGCCTTTTTATACTCTTCCATAGGAGTATTATTTGAAGTAAATAGAATATTTTCACCCACTGCTCCTACCCTTTCTGAAAGTATTAATTCTGTCATAGAGCTACAATCCATACCGCAATTGTTTTCTTTTAATTTTCTTAATATATATGGAGTAGGCGTTGCTTTTACCGCAAAGTATTCCTTGTAATTACACCAATTAAATGCATTTTGAAGACTTTTTAATGAATCTATGATTCCTTTTTCATCATATATATAAAATGGTGTTGGATATTTTTTAGATAATTCATAAATTTTTTCTTCAGGTATAGGTATTTTTTTCATTTAATCCCTCATTTCCAGGTGTTTTAATAATATTCTTACCGCATTTGTTGCAGCTCCAACCCTTACATTATCGGCAACTATCCAAATTAAAAAGGTATTTTTTCCCATTTTTCTTAAACGTGAAACATAGGTTATATTACTTCCAGCAACCATTAAAGGAGTTAACAACTTTTCTGTATATACAACATTTTCTGTTGCGGAAATAAGATTTTTAATTGTTTCTAAAGGAATATCTTTCTTTATCCTGAAAACTACGCTTTCTGAATGTCCATATAATACAGGAACTCTAACTGCAGTAGGATAAACACTTATCGAATCATCATTAAAAATTTTCCTTGTTTCATTAACCATTTTCATCTCTTCTTCAGTAAAACCATTTTCCAATATAGGACCAATTTGCGGAATTACATTATTCATAATTATATCCGGAAAATGGGCTGTATTATTAATTCCATTTTGTTGATTTAACAATTCTTGAATTCCTTTATTACCTGCTCCAGAAACTGCCTGATAAGTACTTACAAATATTTCTTCTATTCCTATTTGTTTCTGAATTTCAGATAATGCAAGGACCATTTGAATAGTAGAGCAATTTGGATTTGCAATTATTCCTTTGTAATTTTTTATTATTTCACCATTTATTTCTGGCACAACCAATGGTATATTTTCCTGCATTCTGAAAGCTGATGAATTATCAATAATTACATTTCCAGCTTCAGCAGCAATTGGTGCATATTCTCTTGAAACATTTCCACCTGCCGAAAACAATAAATAATCATATTTTTCTCTCATAACATTTTCTGATATTTCCTCAATTGTATATTCTTTATCTTTAAATTTTAATTTTTTACCTGCTGATTTTTTTGAAGCAAATAGCCTTAATCCATCTACTTTTAAATTCGATTCTTCCAGAACTTTTATCATTGTTCTACCTACCTCACCTGTAGCGCCTACAATTCCAACCTTCATTCTCTCTCCTCCTTAAAAATTTATATAAAAAAAGGTCTTCCGAAAATACGGAAGACCCTATATTTGAAATAATCTATGTTATATACTATTTCAGCATATAACAACCTTTATTCCAAACGGCTCTCCGCATTTTCTCAAATACGACAGTTACATGGGTATTCCCCATATAACCAGGCATACAGGATGGGTAAGTCCTGTACCCTTCGGCAACCTCGCCTTTCATCTATCCCAAGCCTACCCGGGCGATAGATAGATTACTCTTCTTGGTTGCGCCTCCGTTTGTTCGTTATACATATTAACTTTTGCTGTAGTTTAACAAAAAAGATTTACAAAAATTTTAATTAAATATTAAATTTATTTTTTTAAGTTTATATCCTTTACTTTTATTTTAACTTTTCTCATCCTTATTTTTTCAATAAATCTAATTATGGGACATCTCATTTTCCATCTTTCAAAAAATGTCATTATTTCTCCTCCATTTCATATATTACGTAGGTATTTTTTTGTTTTTTAGCTTTATACATAGCCATATCCGCTAATTTAAGCAATTCTTCAATTTTCTGACTATGTTCAGGAAATAATGAAACTCCTATACTCGTAGTTACAATAAAGCTTTTATTTTTTATTTTATATTCCCTTTTTGTACTCTCCTGAATCCTTTTTATAACAAGAGTTATATCTTCTATTTCTTTATATTGCATTAAAACAACAAATTCATCTCCACCAAATCTTGCTATTAAATCTGATTTTCTCATATGTGCTTTTAAAATATTGGCAAAATCAATTAGTAATTCATCACCTTTATCATGTCCAAAATTATCATTTACTGATTTGAAATTATCAAGGTCCATAAATAAAACTGCATACTTTAAATTATTTCTTTTTCCCAATTCCAGCATTTTTTCTGCATTATCAAAAAAGAATTTTCTATTTGGTAATTTTGTAAGCGAATCATGTGTTGCCGTGTAGTCAAGATTTTCTTTTACTTTATTTAAAGCCATATAATTATATACTATAAATGTCAATAGAATTATATTAAATAATATAAATCCCGCATCAAGAACTATCATCTTCTGTTTTTCTTTTAATATACTTGCCACATTACTTTCAAGTTCTTTAATTTCAATATTAATTATTTCCTGTGTATAAGAAATAAGCTCTGATAAATTGTAAAATACCTCTCCAGCATTTAAATGATAATAAGTTAAATTAAAAAGAGATTTGTAATAATTTTCAAGATCTTTATATTGATCCATATTTTTAATATTTTTTAATTTTTTTAATGTTTCTTCTCTAAATGGAAATTCCATAAAATTAATTATTTCTGTTAATCCATAATAGCTCTTATTAACGATATATAATTCTCTTTCTGATGGTGGCCTTTTATCAACAATCAGAGCAGAAAAAATTCCTCTAAATTCACCGATAAATTCCTTATTTTCCTCTATTAGATATATAGATAAAAGAGTTTTTGCTGTCTCAGGAAAAGAATCTTCTTTTAATGGATAATAATAAAATCTCAATAATTCATTTATGATATTGGTATATTCAACAAATATATCTATATTACTCTTTTTCTGAAAATTCTCCTTTCTAATATTTTCAATAGAGTATTTGATTTTTTCAATATTTGTACAACAACTATCGTCCACAAAAGCTTTTTCTATATTATTGAGATAAAAATCAACTTCTTTTTGTTCATGTTTTATTTTTTCAATAATATTTTCATCTCCACATATATGCATATTCATATATCCTCTTTCTTTTTGAAGATGAAATATCGCATTAGATGTATTTTTAATAACTTCTATTGATTTTTTTAAAATAACCAGGCTTTTTTGTTCCTTTTGGATTTGTAAAAAAAAGTTACCTGAAATTGCTAAAATACCTAAAAAAACAAGGATTATAGCCATAGTATTTAAAATACTCTTTTTCATAACTCACCTCAAATATTTGAATATATTTTATATTTAATATTATATCATAAATATAATTTCACAAAAAATCAAGGTATATTATCCATAATATTCAACACATATTTTATGTTATAATTGATATTGAATGGATTTAAATACTGGAGGTGTTAATATGTCATCAAAGGTTTATTTTACCAATTTAAGAACAAGACCTGGAATGAATTTGCTTGATAAACTCGAAAGATTGGTGAAAAAAGCTGGAATTGAAAATATAGATTTTAAAAATAAGTTTGTAGCAATAAAAATTCATTTTGGAGAACCTGGAAACCTTGCTTATATACGACCTAATTACGCTGCAAGATTGGTAAAAATTATAAAGTCATTGGGCGGAAAGCCTTTTTTAACTGATGCAAACACGCTATATACTGGAAGACGTTCAAATGCTTTAGACCACTTAGAAAGTGCCTATGAAAATGGTTTTAACCCACATACTCTTGGTTGTCATGTTGTAATTGCAGATGGTTTAAAAGGGACAAATTATAAAGAGATTCCAATAAATCTTGAATATTGTAAAACCGCAAAGATTGGAACTGAAATTGCAGAAAGTGATGTAATAATTTCCATGGCCCATTTCAAAGGACATGAACAGGCTGGTTTTGGTGGAACATTAAAAAATCTTGGAATGGGTTGTGCATCACGTGGTGGAAAACTCGAATTACATTCTACTTCAAAACCTGTTATAAAAACCAAAAATTGTGTGGGTTGCGGTATTTGTGTAAATAGCTGTGCTTATGACGCTATTCATTTAAACGAAAATAAAGTTGCTGTAATTGATTATGACAAATGCGTGGGATGCGGTCAATGTGTGGCTGTTTGCCAATATAATGCAGCTCAGGTAGTATGGGATGAGGCTTCAGAAATTATGAATAAAAAAATTGCTGAATATACTTATGCTATTGTAAAGGATAAACCTGCATTTTATATTAATTTTATTATGAACGTCTCTCCAGATTGTGATTGCTGGTCACATAATGATTATCCACTTGTTCCTGATATTGGAATTGCTGCATCTTTTGATCCAGTTGCATTAGACATGGCAAGTGTTGATCTGGTAAAAAGTGCTCCTGTACTTCCAGGAAGCAAAATTTATTCACACGAACATCAACAAGAATTTGTAGGCGAGGATAAATTTAAATTTGTTCACCCAAATGCCGATTGGGAAGCTGGTTTAATTCACGGAGAGAAAATAGGACTTGGATCAAGAAATTATGAATTAATTGAGGTATAATTATGAAAATAGATGTATATGGCGCTATATTTTATGACATTTATATTTACGGAGAAGAACCACATAAAAGTGAGATTTTAGAATTTCCTGGAGGTTCCGGTTTTAATATTGCCTATACTTTATATAAATTAGGAAATGAGGTTTATTTCAATGGAGTTATAGGAAATGACTTTAAGGGAAACTTTTTAAAAGAAAAAACACCTTTTAAGAATATAAAGGAAATTAAAAATCAGGAAACAGCTGTTTTCATTTCCAAAAACGATATTCCACTGGCAGTAAAAAGAAAAATAAATGATATTGAATTTTCTGATTTTGAAAAACATGGCGAAGTTGCTGTAATAACAAGTGAAATATCTATAAAAAATATTGAAAAAATATTAGCTTTAAACTATGATTATATATTTATAGATATAGGACCAAGACCTTTTTTAATTAATGATATTTCCTTTTCTGAAAATGTCTTTATTTTAGGAAATGAAAATGAAGCTAAATTATTTAATAAAAAAATTGATATTATAAAAGCAGGAATACGCGGCGTTTATTATAATAATAAATTATATCCTTCAAATGGTAAAAAGGCAAAATACACCACCGGACTTGGAGATATTTTTGATGCTTTTTTTATCGATAATTATATTAAAAATTTCGATATTGAAAACTCTGTATATAATGCTATAACCGCTGTTGAAAAAGTACTTGATATACCTACTCCATATCAAAAAATTGAATCCTGCACATAGAAGTGCAGGATTCTTCAATCTGATAACCCTTCCAGATTTCTGGAAGGGTTATTTTAAAAATCTATCAATGATCTCATCAAACAAAACTCTTTCATCATCTTCAAAAGAGTAATAACCAAGAGCAACACGCTTATAACCTAAACCATATTTAAGGGCAAAATCCCTAACCTTACCTTTTGGATAAGGAGTAATGGGCCATTTAATATCGTATCGAACACAATTTCTTAAAAACACATCAAAAACTTTCATTTCCTCATCGCTGAGCTTAAAATAATTAAAAACAAATTCCTTAAAGTTCTTTGGTTTCTTAAAAAGCTCAGTGATGAGTTTTTTTCTTGCTAAATAAAATGGTGAAATATTATATTCCGCATCTTCAACATCTTCAGAATTCAATAATTTCCTTTCAGTTTTCTTCAAATACTCTTTTAATCTCCAACTTACAAAAAGTTAAAACTATTTTTACTAATCTTTTTTGAAAGTAAGAAACTTTAAAATTAACATTCTCTTGTAACATAATAAAAAATTAAGAAAAAGACAAAATAATGAATATAAAAGTATTTTAAAAAACGAAATAAAATCCCGGATTTTTCGATGTTACATGAGTTAATTAAAATGTAATAAAAATCAACTTCTGAAATACTGATAAAAAGCGGATTTTTATTTTTGAAAAAACACTTGCAAGTCATGTCAGAAATGGTAAAATTCAAAATAAGAGGTGAAATTTAAATTATCTAAATAAATTTCATTAATTAAATGCTTTATATTTTTTTAAATATATAAATCGGCCTGACCTCTAAAAAATGGAGGAGAAATAAAAAAATTACAAAAATTCAAATATTAACTGACAAATACACGCTTTTGTTTTTTATATCCTCTTGAAAGGAGTTGAATATGAAAAAGATAAAAAATATTATAAATTTCATATATTCAAGATTAGGAAATAAAATAAAAAGGAACGTATTTTTAATAATAATAGTCTCACTAATTGCAAATATTCTTGCCATTATTTTGCCATTGTTCCAAAAAAATATAATAGACGCTATTGTTAAGAGTAATTTAGAAAATGGATTAATATTTATTTTTCTTATATCAGGATTAACCATTTCGTTGATATATATAATTGAATCATTATTATTAGAAAAACTATTTAGAAATTTGAAGGGACGCGTACAATATGAATTATTGACTTCCATAACAAGACAAAATAATAAAATTATTGACCAAAGAGGACCTGGCGCATATATGACAGGTCTTTTTGGTAATTCAGAACAAATAGCTATGCTATTAAAAAAGAATTATTTTTCTATGATTATAGGTATTATAGTAAGTTTATTTGCATTGATAATTTCTGCAAAATGGACATTAACATTTCCACTATTAATTGTAGGCTCTTATATATTGATTTTTTCAATAATAAAGATAACAAACAAAATTCATATAAGTAATTTCAATAAAGCAAGAGAATTGGTATTTGAAACAAATCCAAAAGTACTGGAATTTATTGAAAACAAAAGGAGTATAAGCGGATATGGAAATATATTAAAGCTTGAAAATAGGATATATAAATTATTTGAAGAAAGAGATAATTATTTTAAAAAAGCATCATATGCATCAATATTTGGTAATTCATCAATAGTAGCAATAAAAAATATAGTATTGACAATATTTTTTATACTTTCAATGTTTCAAATACAGAAAGGAAATCTTGAATTATCAGCATTTATAGCAATATTATCATATTTCCCTATAGTGTTTAAACCCATAGATTCAATTCAGGAAATATATTCCAATATAAATAAATTCGAAATGTTTTACAAACGTATAGAAGACAATCTTTTAAAGAAACCTAAATTGGATTTACCTGAGAACAATAAAATAAAAATAAGCAATTGTTCATTTTCATATTCTAATACAGAAATAATAGAAAATCTTAATTTAGAGATAAATAAAAAAATAGGGCTTGTTGGATTATCAGGAGAGGGAAAGAGCACAATATTAAAAATGATTTTTGGAGAAATTTCACCGCTTAGAGGATATGTGGAATTTGGAAATAAAGATGTAAGAAATATACATAAACCTTTTGTTTATTCCAGTATAAGATATTATTCACAGGAAATGGAAATATTCGATGAAGATTTAAATTTTAATGTAACCCTTGGAAAAATTGGACTATCTAAAAATGAATATATGGAAAAATTAAAAAATTATGAAGCACAATTATTTAAACTTATAAAAAAAATAAAGACAATGAAAGAGCCTTTAAATTTAAAAAATCTTGATTATGAATATATAAATATGATATATGAAATCTTTAATATTAATGATTGTTATGTAGAGAAAGAAAATCTTCTATATGAAATAATTGAAAAAATAAAAGATAACAAAATTAATGTCTCATTTGTGGCTGAAATATTATTCTCGCGTGATTACTACATACTGGAAAAATATGAAAATATAATAAAAGAATTGGAACTTGAGAAATTGGGAAATAGAAAATTAGGGCAAAGAGGTAAAAAAATATCCGGTGGTGAAAAAAATAGAGTATGTATGGCAAGATTTTTGTTGCCAGAACATAATGGGCCATTTATAATAGATGAACCATTTACAAGTCTTGATGCGATATCTGAAGAAAAAAATCTCAAAATATTAAAAGAATATATAAAAAACAAAAATGGAATAATAATATCGCATAAGATAAATATTATAAAAGAATTAGCAGATGAGATAATAGTTATAGATAAAGGAAAAATAATTGAAAAAGGAACACACAATGAATTAATTCAAAATCAAAAGCTTTATAGCAAAATACATAAAAACTTTGTGAAAATGAAAAATGTATAATTAATATATGGTATTAATAAACAGGAGTGAAAAAAATGATAAAATTTGAAAATGTTGTAAAAGAATATAAGTTAAAAAAAGATAAGGCGGTAACAGCACTTAAAGGAATTTCATTTGAAATAGAAAAGGGAGATATCTGTTTTTATCTCGGGCCAAATGGAGCTGGGAAATCAACAACAATAAAATTATTGCTTGGAATATTAAAACCAGATGATGGAAAAATATTAATAAACAATAATGAATTAAAGAAAAAATATAAAAAAGAATATTTGAAAAGAATCGGAATAAGTATAGGTAACAAGTCCCATTTAATATGGGACATTCCAGTTATAGAATCGCTTAAATTGGTGGGGAAATTATATAAAGTTCCTGAAAAAGTATCAGATGAACGGATAAAATATATGGCCGAAAAGTTAAATATCACACATGTACTGAATAAACCTGCAAAGTTTTTATCTCTTGGTGAGAGAGTAAAATCTGATATGATATGTGCTTTAATTCATGAACCTGAAATTGTATATCTTGATGAGCCAACAATAGGGGTTGATATATTATCAAAAGAGATAATATTCGAATTTATAAAGGAACATAATGAGAAAAATAAAACCACATTCTTTATAACCACGCATGATATAAGCTGGGTGGAAAAGGTAAATACAAAATTAATTTTAATAGATAAAGGAAAGAAAATATATTCAGGTGAGGTTGAAAAATTAAAACAAAATTATAAAATACCGGAATCATTTATGATTGAATTTGATAAGAAGATTGATATAAATAACTTTTTAGATTTTAAAGATAAATTCCTTGAGTTTAAAACAAGCGATAATAAAATATCTTTTGTATCAAATAATCATAATGTCCATATTGAATTTATAAATTATTGCTTTAAGAATTATAATGTGGTGAGAATAAATGAAATGACAAATAAAAAACTTGAAGATATAATAATTTCAATCACAAAAAAGGAAAGTGAAAAATATGGCCAATTTTAATTATTATTTTGAAAATTTCAAAATAGAATTAAAGCGATATTTTTTATATACACAGGAATATATAATGATGCTGATAATGAATGTAACAATGGTCTTTATTCAGTACGCTTTGTTTTCCAATCTTTTTTATGCTAAAAAATAAGTAATAAACGGATTTACAAAAGAAAATCTTTTACAATACTTTATTATAAATTTTCTGATTTCACAATTGACCTTTACAGAAGTACATGCCTCAATTAAAAATGATTATTATAATGGAAAAATGGTATTATAAGTTTTTCAAATACTTATGGCCTTATGGTAAAGCATATATATACAATGATATATTCAATATTCTCCGGTTTTTTAATACCGTTAAATTTCTTTCCTTTATGGTTGCAAAAAATAGCCAGTATTTTACCATTTAGATATATGGCATATGAACCAATAATGCTTTTTATATCTTTTAATAAAAATACATTTTTCAGGATTATAGGAATTCAAATATTCTGGATAGTAATCTTATATATTATTGTAAAATGGATATACATAATCATATAGGAGAGAGGTTGTATATAAATGGATAGCGAAATAAGATATTATACAACAATATTTATGGAATATATAAAAATAAAATTTAGGAAGTTAAAAAGAGCTAAAAATATGGTATATATTTCTTCCCTGCAAACGCTTGTATTTCAATTAATGAATTTAATTTTGATATTTACTGTATATAAAAACGATATAATCATTAATGGCTGGAGTCAGTATGAATTATTGTTTTTGTTTTCTTATACCAGTATAATACTGGATATATATTATATATTCAGCGGTGGATTATTCACATTGCCATATATGTATATTCATCGCGGAAAATTTGATAAATTACTTGCATATCCATTTAATACATTAAGCCTTTTAATATTTGAAAATATATCTCTCTATAGATTAATTCCATTAATTTTCAATATAGCGCTTACAATAATATTTGGGATAATGATACATGTAAAATTAAATATATTATCTTTATTTTTAATGTTTTGGAATATAATAACAGGATTTTTAATACTTTTTGGATTGACAATAATTCTAACTTCATTTAGTTTTGTGATGAAAACAAGGCAATCACCAGCATCATTTTTAACGCTTATAACAGGATTTGCAAAGTATCCATTAAGCTTTTTTGATAAGTTCATTCAGATATTGCTAACCTATTTTATTCCATATGCTTATATATCCTATTTACCAATTTCTTTCATACTGAATAAAAATGTGAAAATAAATTATTTATGTATTTCAACACTACTGGCTATAATTTTATTTTTAACAGGAATAATATTATTTCAAATCTTTACTGAAAAATACAGGTCAGTAGGTTCAAACTAGTGTCTCAGCATAGTTCTATACATTATTGATGCAGGTGTGTCAAATATTAAAAAAATAAATCCTGATGAAATTTGCGAGAGTGTTGGATATTATTATAAAAAATCCTGCACTTCTATGTGCAGGATTTTTTATAATAACTCCCTTAATATTTCTTCATAATTTCTTACTCTTTTGCATTGTAAATCCTGATGAATATCTTCTGGATCATATAGTATAAAATCCATTCCGGCGTTTTTGGCTCCCAGATAATCAGAATCAGGATTATCACCAATATATATTGATTTTTCAATTGGAACACCAGAAATTTCTGCAGCTTTATAAAAAATAATGGGGTCAGGTTTTGGTTTTCCAGCTTTTTCAGAAGTTAAGACAAATTCAAAAAAACGATCTAATTTTAAAATTTTGCTTCTTCCCTGTTGAACCTTTTCAACACCATTTGTAATTGCTGCCATTCTTTGTCCCATTTCTCTTAACTTAAATAGAAATTCCTCAGCTCCATCAAAGAAAAAACCGGCTTTTGAAAGGTTTTCAAGATATAAATTAGAAATTTTTTGAAAATCCACATCTTTATTTATGCCCGCTTCTTTAAAAAATTCTTTAAATCTTTCTACTATAATCACTTCTTTAGGATATTTCCCTTCAGAAAATAATTTCCACCATTTTTCATTTATAGGTACATATATTTCTATAAATTCTTCTTTAGGTTCAACATTTAAAGATTTTAACACTTCAAATAATGCGTATCTTTCAGATTTTGGAAAATCCAATAACGTATGATCTAAATCAAAATATACTATTTCATATTTCATTTTAAAACTCCTTCCTTACAATAAAATAATAAAAAGAACCTTTAAGATATCCATATTCCTTTATTTGAAATTCAGCATGCTTAATATAGTCAAGAGGTTTTCTAACCATCGAAGAACCTGCAAGCGGATAGGTAATAAGCGTTGTAAGATATAACATAAAATCTTTTAAAATATTTCCTGTTAATCCATGTTCAACAAATATCCCGGTTCCACCGTTTTTCAAAACTCGTTTAACCTCCAACATAGAATTAAATGGATTTTTTACCGAACAAAATACGTCTATAGATAATATAGTATCAAATGTCTCATCTTCAAAAGGCATATTTTCAACAGATGTGTTTATAAATTTCAGATCCAGATCTTTTCTATCTAAAGACTTTTGTTTTGCAATTTCCAGCATTTTAACACTTTTATCTATTAAAACAACTTTTGAATTTTCAGGATAATATTTTATATTATTCCCGGTTCCAACTGCAAGATCGAGTGTATATCCTTTTATCATCGGTACAAATCTTTGTCTGAACATATCCAATGTATTTCTTTCAAGGCTTCTTAAAAATGTATCATAATGTTTTGAAATAAAATCATATCGGGTCATTTAAATCCCCTCCACAAATTAAGAAAATATTTTTTCAGCGTATATCCTAACTTCTCTATCAAGATTAATAATATCCTCAAAGTCATTTAAAACTATATTTTGCTTTTCAAAATAATCAACACTGTTCTTTACAATTTTATAGATGTCTGTATATTTAATCTTTCTTTCGAGAAATAATTTAACTGCAATTTCATCGGCTGCATTAAAAGTTATCTGAAGCTTTTGATTCCCTAAAATTTCAAAAGCAAGTTTTAATGCCGGATATCTATTATAATCCACCTTTTCAAACTTTACAGGTTCTAAGGTTATATCTGGCAATTTATATTCAAATATTCTTTTTGGATATGTAATTGAATATGCAATAGGTATTTTCATATCTGGAATACCGTAATGAAATTTCATAACCCCATCTTTATATGCAATTATGCTATGAATGTGACTATTTCTATTTATTACAACATCTATATTCTTTATTCCAAAAAGATAATATGCTTCTATTACTTCTAATCCCTTATTAACCATTGTTGCTGAATCAATTGTAATCCTTTTCCCCATTGACCATACAGGATGATTTAACACATCTTCAACTGTTACGTTCTCTAATTCTTCCAGTGGAACATCCCTTAATGCACCACCTGATGCTGTTATTATTAATTTATATGGAATATCATCACCGTTTTTTAATTGAAAAAGCGCGCTATGTTCACTGTCAACAGGTATTATTTCAGTATTATGCTCTTTTGCATAATTTAAGAGCATATTTCCACCACATACTATTGATTCTTTATTTGCAAGGCCTATTCTTTTTGAAACTTCAATTGCTTTTAATGTATGGCGTATCCCGGCTGCACCACCAGTTGCAACAAGAGTAAAATCAGGTTTTGAATTTTTAAGCATTTTCAATGTTGCTCCACTGCCAGAAAATATTTTTGTATTGTTTATTTTTTCAGGTAATTCTTTATTTTCTATTGCTGCATATCCAGGATTCCATTTTTTTATAATTTCTATTAATTTTTTATCGTTTGAACCTGCACTTACTCCAACAATTTCAAAATCAAACCCTTTATTTTTAAGAAATTCCAAAACTTCAAGCGTTTGAGTGCCAATAGAACCAGTAACTCCTGTTATAGCTATTTTCAAGACTATCACCTCTAATTATTTCTTTTTAACATTTTATTATATCATACTATTCTTTACTCCCAAATTCCAATACCTTTAATATGTTTCCTTTTCTGAGATACAAAAATTTGTCCATATAATATACAGCAAAAGTCTCTGCATCAAATATTTCAAAGGTTATAACATCTATATTGTCAAAAATAACTTTTACTTTATATATGGAATTTTTTTTATTTTGAAGAATTTTCCCTATCTTTTCTGAAGAATATATTTGAAGCGATGTATTTATTGTATTATATATTTCCATTATTAGCTTCTCATCATTTATTAAAGCACCATTTAATTTATCAAAAAAAATTATTTTAGCCCTATTGTCAAAAAGTAATTTTGAAATATTTGAAATGTTGAATAATTTTTCTTTCAATATCTCCTTAAAGAATTCTATATCTTCATCTGAACCATATATATATTTTCCAATTTTAAGGTCTTTATTAACCAAAAAATCTTTTTTTGAACCATCGAGAAAAAAGATACTTCCAATTATTGTCAAATTAGGATTATTAGAACTTTCTATATATTTATATACAGGAAGTTCTGAAATTCTTCGCCATACATTTAAAATAATCTCCGGCTCTGTAATCTCACATTGAGGCAAATAATCAATCTTAAACGTTATTTTTATTGGTGTTGAAGACATATATTTTTTTAATACTTCATTTGAATCATTTATAAAATAAACTTTATCAAATACTCTATTTAATGAAATAACTCCCCAAAAACCTATAAAAATCGTTATAAATAAAAATATTATTATATATTTTTTTATGGTTTTATTCATTATCTTTGCACCTCTTTTTATCAAGCGGAAACTTTAATACTATTTTTGTTCCGGTATTCGAAGACTCCATTTGAATTTCACCATTATGCTTTGCCATAATCTCTTTTGAAATTGTCAGTCCGAGACCAAAGCTGTTTTTCCCTTTTGACGAAATAAATGGCTGAAAAATTTCTTTTTTTATTTTTTCATCGATACCAATTCCATTATCTGATATTACCAGACAATAATAATTTAACTCTTTATAAGATGAGATAAATATTTCTGTACATTTACTATGTTTAATTGAATTATCCAGAATATTTAATAAAACCTCTTTTATCTTGAGATAATCTATACATAATAATTCTTCTTTAAAATTTTTTATTATTTTAATACCAAACTTTTTAAATCTTGGATTCAATAAAGAGATAACATCATTTATAAGTTCCTCGATTCTTATAAATGAAAATTCAAAATCAAATGAATTTTTGTTTATTTTAGAAAGATATAATACTTCTTCTACCATATCTAAAAGTCTATGTCCTTCTGAAAGGATATAATCTAAGGATTTATTTATATCTTCTTTGTTTTTTAATCTTTTTACTAATTCAGCATGTCCTAATATAGAGGTTATGGGTGTTTTTAATTCATGAGTTACGTTATCTATAAACATTTTTTGTTTTTCTTTTTCTTCTTTCAAAGAATATATATATTTTTCAAGGTTTTCTGCCATTTTATTAAATGAATTAACAAGTGAATTTATTTCATCATTGCTTTTTATATATATTCTTGAGTCAAAATTACCATTTGCTATTTTTTCTGTTTCTAACTTTAATTTTTTTATTGGCCTTACTATACTGTTAGAAAAATAATAATTCAATAATATAACAAAAATTATAGCTATGAAATCAAGAAATATAAGCTTTCTAGCTATAGAATTTATTATTCTAAATTCATTATTCATTGGATATATAAATCTGATAACCCCTATTACCTCATTTTTAAATAATATGGGTGAGGAAAAGAAAAGAATTTTTTCTTTTCCATATTTTTTTATTATATAATTTTTCATATTATTTGATGCATAATGTATATCCTGATAAACAAAATACTTTTTATTTGAAAAAGCAGTATCAAATAACAGTCTTTTTTTGTTATTATACAATTGAACCCGAAGATTGTATTTATTAGAGATATAATCGGCAAGAAATGGCGAGAGTTCTTCAAGTTGAAAATATACATCTTCAAAACTGAAATTTTTTAATGTATCCATTATATATATCTGTGATTCCTGACTATTTTTTATCATTTTTTTTATTACATTATCCAGAATGTTATTCTGAAAAATATTCAGAATAACAAAAAATATAATTAATAATATGGTAAATGTGAGAGAAATATTCAAAAATAATATCTCATTTCTAATGCTATTCTTCATTTGAAATTTCAAATTTATAACCAACTCCATATAAAGATTTTATTAAATATCCACATTTGCCTATCTTCTTTCTTATTCTTTGAACAGTCATATCTACAGCTCTTGTGTCTATAGATGAATCAAACCCCCAGATTTTTTCCAATATAGCATTTCTTGATAAAACTTTGTTTGTATTTTTTACAAGCAAATAGAATAATTCAAATTCTTTCTTTGTAAAATATATTTCCTTTGAATCTATTAATACCTTTCTTTCATCAGGATAAATTAAAATTTTATTCCTCACATTAAGAGCTGTTTTATCATCATTAGAAAATCTTGATTTTTTTATTCTTTTTAATATATTTCTTATTCTTAATATCAATTCTTTGCTGTCAAATGGTTTTGTAATATAATCATCCGCCCCTAATTCCAGACCTAATAATTTATCATTTTGATTATTTTTAGCAGTTAAAATAATAATTGGAATATTATAATCCATATTTTGCAACTCTTTTAAAACCTCAAATCCATCAATATCAGGAAGCATTAAATCCAATATAACAAGATCTGGCATTTCGCTTTTAAACAAATTTATCCCATCTTCTCCTCTTTCTGAGGAAATAACTTCAAAATCTTCTAAAATAAGATTCATTTTAATAAGATCAAGAATGCTTTTTTCATCTTCAATTATAAGTATTTTCATTATATCCCCCCATTTTTTAACAAAAATATCCCCCATCTTTTTGAAAATGGGGGATATTTAATACTTAAATAAATTTTTCTGTCTTAAGAAAATCTTTCATAAAATCTATAAATGATTGTCCAAGATTTGGATCAAACTTCTTTCCAAGATTAAACTCAATATAATTTAAAGCTTCTTCCGGAGATAAAATTCCAAAATGTTCAGAAGTTGCTGTGTGAGTGGCCCAATCAAACCAATCAACAATTCCTATTAAACGTGCATGATATGGAATTTCTTCACCTTTTAGGTGATCTGGAAATCCTGTTCCATTCCAGAACTCATGGTGAGATCTTACTACATCCATGGCATACCAGAGTTCTTTTCTATTTCCTAAAAATACAGAACCTGCTACTGTATGTTCTAAATCCCATTGTTCTAAATCAAAAACCCTTGTTTTTGAAAATAGCATTAATTGTTCAATACCAATTCTTCCTACATCGTGTAACATAGCTACATCATATATTAATTCAATTTCTTCAGGATCTTTTTTCATATATTCCGCCCATTTTTTTGAATAAAATGCTACACGTTGTGTATGACTCATACTTGTCTTTTTATCTTCAACTTCAAGAAGTACTATTAAATTTTTTATAAACTCTGCAACCTCTTTTCTTTTTTCTTCAAGCAAATATAAAAGTTCAAATGGAGCTTCCTCAAATGAATCAGATAACATACTCAATAAGAGAAGTTGAAATGCCTTTTCAGAATTTGGAATTGATTTCGGAAACCTTTCATCATTAATTAACTGTATTTCTTTATCTTTTATCAAAATGTAGGGCATCTCACATTCCATCTGCTTATCGGAAATTCTTATAACCGTATTTTTAGGGGTATCTACATATTCAAATAAAAATTTATTTAAAACCTTTCTACTTAATCCTGTAGGATCGTAGATTTTATGTTTTTCGAATCCCATCTTCATGCCTCCATTCAAAAAAAATGTTATTTCTATATAATTATACCATATTTATGTTTTTTAAGCATAAATACTTGACAAAATCATCTTTAAAATATATAATTATTTCGTCAATATTCTTGCCGGTGTAGCTCAACGGTAGAGCGGCTCATTCGTAATGAGTAGGTTGGGGGTTCGATTCCCTTCACCGGCTCCAGAATCTCCTGTATTAAAACAGGAGATTTTTTTGTTTTTTTCATTATAATAATTCTTTTTTGTATATCATTTTCCTGAGTTAATTTTATGTTATAATTAATTTTGAAATGGAGTGATTTTATGAAAATTGAATTTAAAGTATTAAAATTTATTAGAAAATATAATATGTATTCTCCGGGAGATAGGGTATTATTAGGGGTTTCCGGCGGACGTGATTCAATGGTAATGCTTGATATAATGGATAAATTAAAAGATATTTTGAAAATAGAGATAGGAGTTGCGCACTTTAATCATTCGCTCAGAAAAGAAGCAGATTCTGAAGAAGATTTTGTAAAAAGTGAAGTATTAAAAAGAAAAATTACATTTTATTCTAAAAAAGAAGATGTTAAAAACTATGCAAAAACGCATAAAATTGGCATTGAAGAAGCTGCAAGAACTTTAAGATATAATTATTTTAGGGAAATTTTAAAAAAAGAAAAATATAATAAAATAGCTATAGCTCATTATTCCAGAGATTTAAGCGAAACTGTGGTTTATAGACTGATAAAAGGTACAGGAATATATGGCATTGGAGGATTGCTTCCCATAAACGAAAATGTTACACGCCCGATATTAATTTTAAATTTTGAAAATCTCGAAAAATATGTTACAATTAACAATGTTAACTATGTAATTGATCAGTCGAATTTTGATACAAAATATACCCGAAATAAAATAAGGCATAAAATCCTTCCTTATTTCAAAGAAATAAATGAAGAATACGAAAATGCAATATTTAGATTTGCTGAAATAACATGGGAATACAGGAATTTCGTAGAAAATATCTTTAATTCGCGAGTTGAAATAAAAGAAAACATTTACATTCTTTCTTTAGAAAATGACTTTATTGACAATGAAATTCTAAGGTTTATTTTTTTAAAATTAAACAAGTTACCACCTTCAAAAGAAGAAACAGAAAAATTATTAAAAATGAAATCAAAAGGAAAAAGAAAAATCAACGGATTAATAATAATAAAGAATAAAGATAAGTTAGAGATATCAAAGGAGGTAAATTCTCTTGGCGGAAAATAAGAATAATGATGGAAAAAATTTCAAAAAGCATATAGGAATTATTTCTGTATATTTAGTAATTGGTCTGATTATATTCTTTATTATAAAAGGTATGTCAGTTGATACAACAAATCTTACTATTAGTTACACACAGTTTTTAGATCTCGTTGATAACCATAAAGTTTCAAAGGTAATTGTTGAAGATACAGGTAAAGTAAAAATAAAAACTATTGATGGTCAGAATTATGAACTTTTTGCTCCAGTTGTTTTAAAAGATAACGACTTTATTGATAAACTCATTCAAAATAAAGTGGAAGTTGATTTCAAACAGGATGTAACTTCTGGATGGATATATGGAATTTTAAGCTATGTAGTTCCATTTGTAATACTAATATTCCTGTGGATGATAATGTTAAGACCTCTTACCGGTAGAGGACCACAGGGAATGAACTTTACAAAAAGTCCTGCAAGAAAATATGATCCAGAAAAGGAAAGAGTTACATTTGATGATGTTGCTGGTGTTGACGAAGCAAAAGAAGAATTACAGGATATAGTAAAGTTTTTAAAAAATCCACAATCATTTAACAAACTTGGAGCAAGAATGCCAAAGGGAATTTTACTTGTTGGACCTCCTGGTACAGGTAAAACATTGGTTGCAAGAGCTGTGGCAGGAGAAGCCAGAGTACCTTTCTTTTATATAAGTGGTTCCGATTTTGTTGAATTATTTGTTGGTGTTGGTGCTGCAAGAGTTAGGGATTTATTCTCTCAGGCTAAAGCTAATGCTCCAGCAATTATATTTATTGATGAAATAGATGCCGTCGGTCGTCAAAGAGGCGCAGGACTTGGTGGCGGCCACGATGAAAGAGAACAGACACTTAACCAATTACTTGTTGAAATGGACGGTTTTGATCCAAGATCAGGTATAATTATAATGGCTGCTACAAACAGACCGGATATTTTAGATAAGGCATTATTAAGACCTGGAAGATTTGATAAAAAAGTTGTCCTTGATATGCCTGATGTAAAAGGAAGAGCTCAAATATTAAAAATACATATGAGAGGAAAACCTATTTCTCCAGATATTGATGTTGATGTACTTGCAAGAAGAACTCCAGGATTTTCAGGTGCAGATCTTGAAAATCTTATTAATGAAGCGGCATTACTTTCTGCAAGAAAGGGTAAAAAGATTATTGAAATGGAAGAAATGGAAGAGGCTATTGATAGAATAATTGCAGGTCCAGCAAGAAAAAGCAGGGTAATATCTGAAAAAACCAGAAAGATTATTGCCTATCATGAATTAGGTCATGCTATAGTTGGTGCATTATTGCCAAATGCAGATCCAGTCCATAAGGTTACAATAGTTCCAAGAGGTCATCAGGCTTTAGGTTTTACATTGCAATTACCTCTTGAAGATAGATATTTAATGACAAAAGAAGAGATATTGGATAGAATAACAGGTATTTTAGGCGGAAGAGCTGCAGAAGAACTTGTATTTAATCAAATAACAAGCGGAGCAGCAAATGATCTCCAGAAAGCTACAGAATATGCAAGAATTATGGTTTTAAAATTTGGAATGAGTGAAAGACTTGGTCCAGTAGCCTGGGGTGCTGAAGAAGAAGAAGTATTCCTTGGTAAAGAATTAGCAAAAATGAAAAACTACAGTGAAGAAACCGCTAGCGAAATAGACAATGAAGTAAAAAGAATTATTATAGAGTCTTATGAAAAAGCAAAAAAGATTTTATCTGACAATAGAGATAAACTTGATTCTATTGCTGCAATATTGCTTGAAAAGGAAACATTAAGCGGTGAAGAATTAAACGAGTTATTGGGTGTATCAAATTCCAAAAATGAAGATTCACCTATTGAAGATTCCGAGGGGGTGGAAAACGATGGAGGTGATCTGGAAAGAAGTTAAGGAATTAGAGGGGAAAGAATTTAACTACTCTTTTTCCGTTAATGATGAAAGCTTCTTATGGTCTGAAAAAGAAGAGTTTAAAGATTTTCATCTATTATCAACAACAGCATTATTAGAAGAGGTTTTTAGGGCTTCTACAGAAATAGTCAGTCCTTTAATTCCTGAACATGTAATGGTTGTATCCTCGGCTAAAATAAATCATATCGCTCCAACACCATATGGTTTTAAAGTATATATGAAAATAAAGATTGTATATGTAAAGGGAAATAAGATAAAATTCTTTGTAGAAGTTTTTGATGAAATGGAAAAAATTGCAGAAGTAGAATTTAAACGTGTAATAGTCAACAGCAAAGCTTTAAAAAGAAGAACAAACGACAAATCAACAAAATTAATGTAAATTTTCAATATTCGAAGGGAGGAAATTAAAATGGGTAAAAAGGTTATTATGATCATTGAAGATGATCCAGCAATTTCCGAAATGCTGAATTTTAATTTAACAAAGGAAGGTTATGATGTTGTATTAGCTTCAGATGCAGATGAAGCAGTAAAGGTAATAGAAGAAAAGGATGTAGACTTTTTCATAGTTGATATTATGTTACCTGGTTCAATGGATGGATTTGATTTCATAAGAACAATAAAGAGCAATGAAAAATTCAAAAATGCACCTGTTCTTATTTTAAGTGCAAAAGATGATCCAGCTGATAAAGTTGCTGGACTTGAACTCGGAAGTGATGACTACGTAACAAAACCTTTTAACGTAAGAGAATTAATTGCAAGAATTAAATCAATTTTCAGAAGACAACAACAGGCAATGCAAATAAAAGAAGAAGGTCCAAAGAAGATTATTGCAAAGGATCTTGAAATTGATACAGAAAGATATGAAGTTCTTATTAGAGGTAACCCTGTTGAATTAACACCTCTTGAATTTGAATTATTGACCTTCCTCGCTAAAAACGAAGGAAAAGTATTCAGCAGAGATGTATTATTGGATAAATTATGGGGTTATGACTATTTTGGAGACACAAGAACAGTTGACGTACATATAAGAAGATTAAGAACAAAAATCGAAGAAGATCCTTCAAATCCAAAATACATAATTACAGTTAGAGGAAAAGGTTATAAATTCAGAGATCCTGGAAAGGAAAAATTAGACTAATAAAAAACTAAAAGCGGCAGAAGGATTTCTGTCGCTTTTTTGAAATAGGTGATAAAATGGTGACATACTTTTTATTAATATCCATTTTTTTAGTTGTACTATATTATGTTGTAACCGCATATATGTCTTTAAAAAAAGAAACTTCGAAATTAAAATCATCTATATCAAGAGTATTATCAATCAGTGCCAGCGATCCTGCCACTGAATTTTTGGTGCATTCTCTTGAAGAAAAGATAAAAGACTTAAATAAAAAAATGGATATAGAAAAAAGAAAAAGAAAAAATATCTATTCTATTTTGAATAATATCTCTGAAGCTATAATGCTCGTCTTTTATAATGAAAGTTCTGATAGATTAATACTTGATTATGCCAACAAAGGAGCTCAAAATCTTTTCATAACTTCTGATTTTTTAGGGAAAACGTTATCAGAAATCCTTGAAGATCATACACTTATAGACTTAATTTTAAAAAGTTATAGAAAAAATGAGAACTTAAAGGAAGAGATCATTATATATAGCCCTAAAAAATCTTTCTTTAATTGCGAGATAAAAAAAGTAACTTTAGATACAGAACATGAACAAAACTATAGAATAGTTATTTTACGAGATATCACGAAAGAAAAGGAACTCGATTTAATGAGAAGAGAATTTCTCACCGTTATGTCACACGAATTAAAAACACCACTTACTGCTATACATGGATATGCAGAAACATTGCTTATGAGCGATGAAAATATGTCTCCACAGGCAATTAGATTTTTGAGAATAATTGAAGATGAATCTTCAAGACTAACAAGATTAATTAATGATTTACAGGATATAAGTCGTCTTGAAAGAAAGGACTATGAATATCATTTCAAAGAATTAAATATTTCCAATTTAATAAAAAAGGTATATATGATATTTGAATCTCTGGTAAAAGATATGGATGTAAAACTTTATCTTGATATAGAAAAGGAATTAATTATTACCGGTGATGAAGACAGGCTTATGCAAGTTGCCTACAATATTCTCGATAATGCTGTGAAATTTACCTATATAAAAGAAAATGGTCCAAAAGAAATATTTATTAGATTGTATTCTGGAAAAGAAGATGAAATAATATTCGAAGTTGAAGATACAGGTATTGGAATTCCAGAAAGAGAAAGGAATAAAATATTTAATCTATTCTATAGAGTTGATAAATCAAGATCAAGACAAATTCCAGGAACCGGTATAGGATTGTATATTGTAAAACAAATACTTGAAAAACATAGAGCATATATTGAAGTAGATAGTGAAGAACAACAGGGTACGTTAATAAAGATTATATTTAAAGGGAGGAGTTTAAATGAGACCAGTAGACATAATTCATAAAAAAAGAAATGGTGGAATTAATACAAAAGAAGAAATAGAATTTATGGTAAATGGATATGTAGATGGAAGCATTCCAGATTATCAGATTTCTGCATGGCTAATGGCAATATATTTTAATGGAATGAATAAGGAAGAAAGATATTATCTTACCATGACCATGAGAAATAGCGGGGATATAATAGACTTATCAGGAATTGAAGGAATTAAAATTGATAAACATTCTACCGGTGGTGTAGGAGATAAAACAACTCTTGCTGTAGGACCGCTTGTAGCTTCTGCTGGATTAAAGGTATCAAAACTTTCAGGAAGAGGGCTTGGTCATACTGGTGGAACTATAGATAAGTTAGAATCCATACCTGGATTTAAAACAGCTATCTCAAAAGATGAATTCTTTAAAATTGCCAATGAAGTAGGAATGGTTGTTGCTGGCCAGACAGGAAATATTGCACCAGCAGATAAAAAATTATATGCATTAAGAGACGTTACAGATACTGTAGATGAAATTTCATTGATTTCTGCAAGTATAATGAGTAAAAAACTTGCTGTAAATTCTGATGGAATTGTTTTAGATGTAAAAACTGGAAGTGGAGCTTTCATGAAAAATCTTGATGATGCCGTTGCTCTTGCAAAATCAATGGTTGAAATTGCTGAACTTAATAATAGAAAAATAGTTGCTGTTGTAACAAATATGGATCAACCACTTGGTGAAATGGTTGGTAATTCCCTTGAAGTATGGGAAGCAATAGAAACATTAAAAGGAAATGGTCCTGAAGATTTCACTGAATTATGTCTTGAACTTGCCGCAAGCATGATTGACCTTGCAGGTATATATGAATATAAAGAAGCAAGAAAAATATTAGAAGAAAACATCAAAAATGGAAAAGCTTTAGAAATTATGAGAAAATGGATAAAAGCTCAAGGTGGAGACGAAAGAGTAGTTGACAATCCAGAAGAAATATTGCCTATTTCAAAAAATATCGTTGAATTCAAAGCAGAAAAATCTGGATATGTATCACATATAGATGCAGAAAAAGTTGGAATTGCTTCAATGGTGTTAGGTGCTGGAAGAAAGAAAAAAGAAGATGAAATAGATTATTCAGTTGGAATAAAGGTTATGAAGAAATTAGGTGCAAAGGTTGAAAAAGGAGATACTATTGCTTTATTATATGTATCAGATAAAAGTAATGTAGAAGAATCGCTTGAATTAATGAAAGAAGCATATGAAATTACAGACAATCCTCCAACAGAACATAAAATGAAATTAATATATGAAAAAATTTCAGGAGGTAAATAATGCCTAAAAAATTGCTTTTTATATTAAGCATTTTATTATTTGCTATTATTTCATATGGAAAAATAATTTATGTTGATTTAACAAAAGAATCTACAGAATTAAATTATATTACATTTTCCAATAACAAATATCTTGAGGTTGAAGAGATTTCCAAAATCTTCAACCTCAAGAAAAGTCCTTCTAAAAACATTATCTATCTCATCAGACATATTGGAAGTAAAATGGATGTTCTTGAACTAAATTTAATAAACGGAACTGTTAGAATCAATTTTAATATTAATGATTCTTTTGCATCTGCAGTGTTAAAAAACAATGATCAATATTATCTTCTTGTTGATGCTTTTGTGAAATTTATGGGATATCAAAAATTCGATTATAATGGAAATACTTATATTTATGCTTCTATTCCTCGAATAATAAAGATAGACTATTCGGTAAATAAAATTATCTTCTCAGTGAGTCATATAGTACATAAAGAAATGGTAATAAAAAATAAAAACGGTATAGTAATAGTTCCAGCTATTAATGAATATTCTGTTCCATCAGATATTAACTTTAAAATGCTGGGAGATAATGTTGTTGAATATGAAATAAAAGATTTTAATAATTATGATATTCAAATTTCAGGAAGAAGTATAATCTTAACTTTAAATCAGAAGAACAATAATTCTCCTGAAAATATTAAAACTGTCAATTCAAGCAATAATGTAGTTGAGAAAAAAAATATCGAAAACAATATCAACGAAAAAACTGAAAATAAAAATGATATTGAAACCAAAGAAAATGATTTAGTAAATAATTCTAACACCATAAATGAAAATAAAAAAGCAAACAATAATAACGCAAGTGAGGAAAAAAACTCTAAAAAATTGCAAATTGATACAAAACTTTTAAAAGTGGAAAATAAAATGATAGACTTAAACGGTCGAATTGTTCCTGTGCATATCGCCACAATTAATCCAAAAGAATTAGAAATAAAGGTTATGTTCAACAATCTTGGAAATCCTGAAGACGCTGAAAAATATTTAAATGAAGAAAATCCATTAGTTGCAATTAATGCTGGATATTTTGATGTTTCAACTCTGGAACCAATAGGAAAAATAATTACAGATGGAAAAATTCAGCACATTTCTTCATATTATAGACCATGCTTTATTGTTGATGAATATGGAGTTCCGTATATAAAAAAGGTAAATATGGAATACACAATATACATAAGAGGTGTCCCATTCTGGATAAAAGCTATAAATACAGCATGGAAAGGGGATGTAAAGCTATATACCAGTGCATATAAAGGAAAAATAAAAGAAAGTGAAGATGATTATTTATTCCTTTTAATAGAAAATGATTATATTGTATATATTGGTAAAAAAAGACCCATAAATAATCAAAAATTATTATTAATTGAAAGAAAATACCTGAAGTACATAAAAGATGTCGCAGAAGGAGATGAAGTAATATTTGATATAGATATAAATCAAAATATTGCTATAAAAGAGTTAATTGAAAGCGGACCGTTACTTAAAAGTAATGATATAATGCCAGAAGCGATGAAAGAAGAGAAATTAGCCTATTCATGGAGCATTATTAACCGAAAAACACCTCGAACGATAGTTGCAATTAATAACGATGATATGGTATTATTTATTGTAGTAGATGGATACATGGAATCAAATCCTGGAATAAATTATGACGAAGCAATATTGCTCCTTGAAAAAATAGGAAATATAAAACAGGCTATGATGCTTGATGGGGGAAGTTCTTCTATATTCTATTACAACGGGTCCATCTTAAATTATCGATCAGAAAACTGGAGAAGTAAAATACCTGCTTTTTTAGGGGTATTTAAAAAAGATAGATAAAGATTACTACAGTGGGGGTGCATTGATATGGGAATGATCAAGTCAGATAAAAAAAGGATAGTGGGGTTATTTGGACATCATGGATGTGGAAAAACCACATTAATGGATGCCATATTAAAAAACTTTGATAGCGCAGATAGGATTGGACAGCGCTATTTAGACATTGAAGAAGTAGAAAAAGACAAAGGTTCAACATTTTCAAATCATATTGTGTCAGTAGATTATAAAGATTCAAGATTTTATTTCTTTGATACTCCAGGAATGGCAGATTTTCTCGGAGACATTGATGTTGCAGTAAATGCTGTTGACAACGTTGTTCTTGTTGTAAATGCTTCATCAGGTGTTGAAGTTACAACAGAAAGAATATGGAAAATTGCAAGGGAAAATAAAAAGCCAATCTTTATTTTAATAAACCAGATGGATAAAGAAGGCGTAAATTTTGGTAATGTAGTTTCTGAATTAAAGGAATTATTTGAAGATGGTGTAAAGGTTGTTCCTTTACAGGTTCCAATTGGCGAAGGACCTGAATTTAAAGGACTTGTAAATCTTTTAACACATGAAGCATTTGTTTATGAAACCGATCAAAGTGGAAAAGATAAAAAATTAGATGAAATACCAGCCGAAGCAAAAGAATATTATGAAGCATATCATCAGGAATTAATGGAAGATGTTGTTGAAACAAATGAAGCATTAATGGAAAAATATTTAGAAGAGGGAGAAGAAGCTTTAAATCCTGAAAATGTTTTTAAAGCTTTACACGTAGCATTTGAAGATGATGAAGTTGTACCAATAGTTGTTGCTTCAGCAGAAAAGAATATTGGTTTAGATAGATTTATGGAAATGATTTATCTTGTTGGTATGCATCCAGATGAAAGAACATTTAATGCAAAATATGAAGATAAAGAATTGGTAATAGAAGGAAAAGAAGATGAGCCATTTGTAGGTCTTGTTGTAAAAAATGCCGTTGATCCATTTGTGGGAAAACTTACATACATTAGAATACTTGCTGGAACGGTAAAATCAGGTGATTCATTTGTTGAAGTTCAGGAAGATTCCAATGAAAAAGTATCTCATATATATATACCTAGATTTGATAAAAATGAAGAAGTATCAGAAGCTGGAGTTGGTGATATAATCGTTGTTCCAAAACTTAAAAAGAGTAAAATCAATGATACTGTAGCTCATAATTCCAGACAGGTAAAAGTTGATGTACCTGAATTCCCTGAACCAATGATTTCTAAATCAGTAAAACCAACTTCCAAAAATGAAATTGACAAAGTTAATAATGCACTTTCCAAATTACAGGAATCAGATCCTACATTCTCATGGGAATTTGATCCAGAAACAGGTGAAACAATTGTTTCTGGTCTTGGAACTACACATCTTGAAATTATGATAGAAAGATTAAAGAAAACATTTAAGGTAAATGTAGAAGTTGGAAAACCTAAGATTGCTTACAGAGAAACAATTAGAAGAAAGGTTAAAGCAGAATATAAACATAAAAAGCAAACTGGTGGTCATGGGCAATACGGTCACGTAAAAATTGAATTAGAACCACTTCCAAGAGGAGAAGGATATGAATTTGTTGATAAAATCGTTGGTGGTGTAATTCCAAAGAACTTTATTCCTTCAGTAGATAAAGGAATAAAAGAAGCTATGAAAAAAGGTGTTGTTGCTGAATATCCAGTTGTTGATATTAAGGTTACACTATATGACGGTTCTTATCATGAAGTTGACTCATCAGATATAGCATTCCAGATTGCAGCAAGACAGGCATTTAAAGATGGTATGAAGAATGCAAATCCTGTTATTCTTGAACCAGTAATGAAAGTTGAAATTTACACACCAACAGAATATACCGGTGATGTAATGGGTGAAATCTCCTCAAAACGCGGAAGGCCAATGGGAATGCAATCATTAGGTAGAGGAACTGATAAAATTGAAGCAGAAATTCCTCTTGCAGAAATGCTTGATTTCTCGCCAAGATTAAGCTCAATTACAAGTGGAAAAGGATACTTTACAATGAAATTTTCAACTTATCAGGAAGTAACACCTGATATACAACAAAAAATAATTCAGGAAAGAGAAAGAGAGAAAGAAAATCAGTAATTAGGATATAACTGGTCTTAGATTAAATACCTGTAAAAATATGATTAAAGAGCGCATTTTGCGCTCTTTTTTTATTTTTTAGCATTTCTTATGAATATAGCAGATTAAAATGTATTATAGGTAATTATAGATAATAACAGTTTAAAATCATAGTTTTAATATCTGGTGTTTTTGTAATATAATAATATTAGAATTTTCTAATATTCTTTTATTTTCTATAAGGGGATGATATTTTGGATGAATGCAAATTAATATCAAACGTTTTCAAAAGTCTCGCACATCCTATTCGTTTAAGAATCGTAAAATTATTAAGTGAAAAAGAACTATCTGTATATGAAATTGTTGAAAGGTTAGGAACAAGTCAATCAAGTATCTCACAACATCTTAAAATCCTTGAAGAAAACGGTATCATTGTAAAAAAGAAACGAGGAAATTCTGTATATTGTATTCTAAAATATCAATGTGTACTGGAACTTTTATCCCACGGAAAAAGAATAATTTCACAAGAATTGAATGAAGCTCATGATATCATAAAGAATTCCTGATTGCTTTTTGTGAAATAAAAAGTGGTTTTATCAAAAATAAAGATATTTTTCACAAATTTTTCCTAAAGGAGGGAGTACATTGAAAAAATTTATTTCCACATTTTTGACCCTATGGGTTATCTGGATTGCTCTAACAAATTTCAGCACTCCAGAATTACTTACAGGGCTAGTTGTATCTTTAGTTTTAGCTGGAATTATAGCTAAAACTGTAGATTATGAATTTGGTTTTTCTGTAATTCCAAAGGTTTTAAAGTTTGTTTTCATCTATGTTCCTGTGTTTATTGTTGAAATGGTAAAGGCGAATTTCGACGTTGCAGCAAGGGTTTTAAATCCAGCATTACCATTAAACCCTGGATTTGTTAAGGTTCCAACAAAATTAAAAGGAAACGTTGGAAAATTAACTCTTGCAAATTCCATTACATTAACTCCAGGTACATTATCTATTGATGCTGATGACGATTATATTTACATCCACTGGATTGATGTAAAAGGTGAAACTCCCGAAGAATATCAGAAGTATGTTTCTGGAAAATTTGAAAAGATTTTGGGAGGGATTTATGAATGAATACATTAATAGGCTTATTAATCGCAATTGGAGCTTTTTTCTCTATTATCAGATTAATTCAAGGTCCAACGACACCTGATAGAGTTGTTGCTATCGACACTTTAAACGTTATTATCACAGGATCAATAGTTTTCCTTGCTTTCTTATTCAAAAGTGAGTTATATCTTGATATTGCATTAGTTTATGGAGCATTATCATTCCTTGAAACAGTGGTAATTGCTCGTTATTTGGAGGGGAAAAAATGAGTGCTATAGGATATATATTAATGATAATAGGTGCGCTCTTTTATGTTTTAGGTGGTTTGGGTTTATACAGAATGCCTGATGTTTACAATAGACTTCAGGCAGCAACAAAAGCTACAACTCTTGGAACATTTTCATTGGTTTTAGGTGTAGGTATAGCTCAACCAGCATGGTTTATTAAAACTTTGTTAATTGTTGTATTTCTTACAATTACCAACCCTGTTGGAAGTTCTGTATTAGCTAAGGCTTCATATATTTACGGCGCAAAACCTTTTAAATTAGTAAAAAATGAGTTAGACGAACTCTACAACAAAAGTAGAGGTGATGAAAATGCAGATAATTGAGTTATTAGTAGGTATTACATTAATAGTATTCGCAATATTGGCAATTGAATCAAAAAAGATTATTACTTCAGTTATTTATTTATCAATATTAAGTATGCTTTCTGTTGTTTCATTTATCTTTATGAAGGCTCCTGATGTTGCAATTACAGAAGCAGTAATTGGTTCAGGTCTTGTAACCGCTGTATTTATCTTTACACTCTTTTCCATGAAAAAGGCTGGTGATAAAGAATGATGAAAAGAGTTATTGCAGGTTTAATTGTAATAGTTTTAGGAATATTTATCTTCACAAGCCTTTATGCTCCAAAAAGCAGTGAAGGAAAATTCTTTCCAGAATTTGGAAAGGCAAATTTAAGTGAAAGGGTTTCAGACAAATTTGTAAAAAAGAATGTAACCGGTGATAACGGTGAAGTTGTTTATAAAGAAACAAAAGACCCAGAAAGTGGTTCAGCAAATATGGTTACTTCTATTGTCGTAAATTACAGGTCTTTTGATACTTTAGGAGAAGTTACTGTATTATTTGTTTCTGCTCTTGGTGTTGGATTATTATTAAGCGGAAAATCAAGAATGAAATTTAAAACACCGCCTAATTTCATTTTAAAATCTGCAGTTAGGGTTATTGCTGGAGTAATATTAATTACAGGTGTTTACATTTTCATTCATGGGCATCTTACCCCTGGTGGAGGTTTTCCTGGCGGTTCTATGATCGCTTCAGCAGTATTATTATTCTATTTATCAGATGATGAATTTAAAACAAAGATGAAATCATTTAAATTATTAGAAGGAACTGCTGGAAGTTTATATCTTATATTCGGTTTATTAGGATTAGCATATGGAGGATACTTCCTTTATAACTTCCTTCCAACAGGAACTGTTGGTGAATTGTTCAGTGCAGGTATTGTTCCAATTATTTACATCTTTGTTGGTTTAAAAGTAGGATCTGAGCTTTCAAACTTGATCTCAGATTTTCTCTCAGAGGAGGGGAAATAAATGATACAATACATATTTATAATTTTAATATTAATTGGTATATATGGTCTTTTAACTCAAAAAAATCTAATAAAGCTTGTTGTAGCTTTAAATGTTTTGGAAGTAGGAGTTAATCTTTTCATAATCTCAGTTGGTTATGTAAATGATGGTGTTGCTCCTATATTATTCAACGGTGTAAAAACAACAAACAGTCTTTTTGTTGATCCATTACCTCAAGCATTGGTACTTACAGCTATTGTTATTGGTGTTGGTGTAACAGCATTAGCATTAACAGTTGTAAGAAAATTATACGCAAAATACGGCACATTAGAATTGGACGAGATGGGGAGTGAAAGCAATGATTAATCCTATCTTATTAATCGCGATACCATTACTATTCGCATTTTTATCTGTAATGTTTAAAACTTTAGATAAAACATTATTAATAATTGCTGTTTTATTTAATGCATTTGCTTCATTTGCTTTACAACAGGGAACTATTATCGTAGGTGGTTGGAAGCCTCCTTTCGGTATTAATCTTGTTGTTGATCAATATGCAGCTTATGGATTGATGATAGTAAATGTTGTATTTGCACTTGCAGTATTAACTTCAATGTCATCAATTAAAAAATATTCAACTGTATTATTGGTTTCATTAACTTCATTAAACGGTTTGCTCATGACAGGTGACTTATTCAATTTATTCGTTTTCCTTGAAATTGCATCAATTTCAGCATATATTCTTTCTACAATGACAAAAAATTACAAAGGAACATTTAATTACATTATCCTCGGTGCATTGGGTTCAAATTTATACCTTTTAGGTATAATTATCCTTTATGCCACTGCAGGAACATTAAATATGGCTGACATGCACGCAAAACTCTCTGGAATAAATAGCGATGTATTATTATTAGCACTTACATTTATCTTTGCTGGTTTTGCAGTAGAATCTAAATTATTACCATTTAACGGTTGGGTAAAAATGGTTTATGGAAACACAAATGACTTAAATGGCGCTATTTTTGCTTCAGCATATGCAACAACGGCAATAATGGTATTTGGTAGATTATTTACACAAATCCTTGTTGTCGATGGAACACTTAAAACAATATTCTTAACAATTGCAGTATTGACATTTGTGTTTGGAGAAATTGCAGCATTTGCTCAAAGAAATGTAAGAGGTATTCTTGCATTTTCAAGTGTTGGACAGGCTGGTTTAATTGCAACATTGTTCTTATCAGGTGTAACTGGCGGGGCAATGATGCAGGTTGCTAATAATGCATTAGCAAAATTAATAATGTTTACAATAGCCGGTGCAATGTTTGTATATACTGGAACAGATAATGTAGAAAAATTACAGGGATTATTTAAAAAACATAAATTAATTGGTTTTGGATTTAGTGTTGCAGCATTATCATTGGTAGGATTACCTCTATTCTACGGTTTCTACGTAAAGGTATTTGCTTTATCAACATTATTTACATTAAAAAGTTTCTGGATTCCTGCATTTATCTTATTTGCAAGTTTAATTGAAGGTATTTATTACATCAGAATGTTGGTAAAACTCTGGAATCCTGGTGAAGAAGGAAAAGAATCAAAAGACGAATACACAACAAAATTATCCTTGGAAAACACATTTGCTTATGCACTTTTAGCTGTTGTAGTTGCAGCATTTATCATTTATGTAAGTTTTAATCCTGAATTTATTACTCAAGGCATAAGCAATTACCTTTCCAACATAGCGGGAGGGATGTGACGTGGCTTTAAATACATTAATCTTATTTATATTACTCGGCGGATTGGTTACATATGCAGTTTCAAAGTTCAATGATAAAGCAGGAGCTTATTTAACAATATTAATCTCAGTTGTTGCATTATTTGTTGTATATACATTAAAGGATTCAGCAGGTGAAGTACTTAATGTATTTACATACGGGAATTATTCACTTGATCTTGTAACTTCATCATATGCATGGTTCTTCTCAATTGTAATGGTTATTGTATATGCAATGGTTTCATTCTTTAATCCATACTGGATGGAAAAGGTAATACATCCAGCAGCATATAATCTTTTCTATGTATTATCTTTAGGTGGAACTATAGGTGTATTTTATTCAAAAGACTTTTTAACTTTATTCATCTTCTGGGAATTAGTAGTTTGGTCATCAATGTTTATTATTCCTTTAGGTAAATCCAGAAGAGCTTCAGTTGTATATTATGGAATTAGTACAATAGGTTCATTCTCAATGTTATATGCAATATTATTATTAAATTCAAAATACGGAACATTTGATATCTCAACAACAGTATCAAAAATGGCTGAAGATCCAAACTTTGCAGTTTTATTCTTCTTCTTAATTGTAATGGCTGGTTTAACAAAATTGGGTATTTTCCCATTCCATACATGGTTACCAATTGCACACGGTAATGCTCCACATACATTCTCACCTGTATTGTCAGGTGGTCTTGTAAAAATGGGTGGTTTTGTTGCATTTTTAATGACAGCTGTATTCCCAACATTTAAAGTATTCTCAAATCATTTCCAGATTATGGGACACCCATTTGAAAATTATATTTTAATGTTACTCGGTGGAATTAGTATAATAATTGGAACATTAATGGCTATAAAACAGGACGATGCAAAGAGATTAATTGCTTACTCAACAGTAAGTAATAGTGGTTATATATTAATAGGTCTTGCATTAACAGATCAAACAGCATTTGCTGGAGGTATGATGCACGTATTTAATCATGCTATGGCTTCAGCAGCAATGTTCCTTGCTTTTGCAGCAGTAGCTTACAGAACAGGAACAACAAAGATCTCAGAACTTGGTGGATTAATCAAAAAAATGCCTGTAACATTTGCTGCATATCTTATTGCAATTATTTCATTAGCAGGTATACCACCTATGAGTGGATTTGCATCAAAGTGGTTAATCTTCCAGGGATTAATTAGAAAAGGAAACATGTTCATTGCATTTGCAGCATTCTTTGGAAGTGTTGGATCATTTATGTATGTATTCAGACCATTAGCAGGCGCATTTTTAGGACAATTATCTCCAAAACATGAAGATGTAAAAGAAGTTCCTTTCTTAATGCAAATACCAATGTTGATCATTTCCGGTTTAACATTGTTATATGGTGTATATCCAGGATTAATGCTAAGATATATAGCTAAAATTCAGGAAGTTGTAGGAATTAAACCTATTGTAATTGATGGTTTTAAAGTTATGACTCCAAATGGTATGTGGGATTCATGGATAGTTACATTGGTATTTGGTGCAGGATTTATTGTAGCTACAATACTTTATTTTGTATTGCCAAAATCAAAGTCCGTAGGATTAATGGATACTTATACATCAGCAGAATTTATTCATGATCCAGATTTATATCACTATTCAGCAAATTACTATGCCCCATTTGAAAGATTATATGCAAATCATCCTTCTGTTGAAAAGTTCTATGATGCAATTGCATTAAGGGTAAAAGAACTTGGACAGTTGGTAAGAACATGGTTCTTCAATGAAAATCCAGCATTTACTGTTTTCTGGATTTCAATTGTAATAACTGCAATATTTATGTGGGGTGATAAAATATGACAACATTCTTTATGGCCACAGGGTTAGTATTATTAGCCTTCTTCTGGCAGGTAACCCTTTCAGGTATTCAAAGAAAAGTAGTTGCTAAAATACACATGAGAGTTGGTTCTCCATGGTACCAGAACTTTATTGATTTATTCAAAGCTTTCAGTAAAAGTTCAATTTCACACGGTTTTATATATGATTTCGGTGTTTTAATGGCTTTGGGAGGAACAATAGCAACTTTAATTTTCGTTCCAGCGGGAAATATCGTTGTATTTAAAAATCTCGATAATTTCTTTGTTATTGTATATCTTTTAGCAGTTGGTTCATTGGGTATGGCTATGAGTGCTGTTGGTTCTGGAAACCCATGGGCTTCAATAGGTGTTATGAGAGCTTTAACTCAGATGCTCGGTTATGAATTACCATATATAATGACAGTATTTGGAATTATTTTTGCAAATAAAACTGCATCTATTTCTGCTATTGCAGCAGCACAACAAGGTATGGGCATTTTAGGTTGGAATTTATTTAGAATGCCTTTAGGAACAATAGTTGGATTTATATCATTAATGGGTATGCTTGGTAAAAAACCATATGATACACCTGTTGCACCTGCAGAAATTGCTTCAGGTCCATTGGTAGAATATGGCGGAAAACATCTTGGTATGCTTATGCTTCAACACGACTTTGCAACATTTGTTGAAGTTGGATTATTTGTAAATTTATTCCTTGGTGGTGGAACAATTGTAGAATTTTTAATCAAATATTTTGTAGTATATATTTTTGCAACAATGATTTCTTCAGTAGTAGCAAGGTTTAAAATTGATCAATTAGTTGCATTTTACTATAAAGTACCTCTTGCATTAGCCTTTATTCAAACAGCAATTATAATCTTCACCGGTTTGGGGGTGAGCATATGGCTTTAAATGAAAATGAAAAGATAAATGAAATAGACGTTAATGAAATGGATTGTACTGATACATTAACTTTCTGGGAAAAATTTGGAAATATATTCAGAAGCAAATCAATCTGGATGCTTCACTACTGTACAGGTTGTGGAGCTATGGAATTGCCTCCAACTATGACTTCAAGATTCGATATGGAAAGAATTGGTATGGCACCAATGGCAACACCAAGACAGGCAGATGTATTATTAATTACAGGATATCTAAGTGTAAAAACATTAAGAAGAATTATATATACATATGAACAGATGCAGAATCCAAAATATGTAGTAGGTTTTGGTTCATGTACATTAAATGGTGGAGTATATTACGATTCATATGCAGTTATTTCAAGGCTTGATTACTATATACCTGTAGATTTATATATTGCAGGTTGTATGCCAAGACCAGAAGCTGTAATGAGTGGATTTAAAAAACTAATGGATTTAATTAAAAAGGGTGAAGCTGTAGGATGGAAAAGATATCAAAAATATTATGATTGGTATAAAAAGAATCAGATTCGCGCCCTTGGGGAGGTGTATGTAAAAGATGAATTCCATGAATAATATAATTGAAGATATAAAAGCAAAATTTAATCCAGAATTTCATGAAATACCAAAGAAAAATCAAATATCCTTTGATTTTAAAAGCGATCAAATCCATGCAGTATTATCTTACTTAAAATCAAAAGGCTGGAAGCAATTAACAATGCTTACATGTGTAGACTGGATAAAAGAAAATAAATTCCAGTTAGTATACCTTCTTTTCAACTGGGATGAAGGTATTACAATTCAGGTTAGAACAAAAATAGATAGGGATAAACCTAATTTCAGAACTATAATAGACATCTTCCCTGGAGCAGAATATTACGAAAGAGACGTTCATGAATTCTTTGGTGTAACCTTTGAAGGTAATGAAAATGCAAATAAAGAACTATTCCTCGAATTATGGGATGATATACCACCTATGAGAAAAGATTTTGATCCACTTGCATATTCAAAGAAAAAATTCGATGTAAGAGATTATAAAGTTGATTTTATTCCGAAAGAAGGTGAAGCAGAATGAAAAGACAGGTAAAGTTATTCTTAGGTCCTAACCATCCAGGTATGCATGGTAACTTCAGTGTTCATCTATACGTAGATGGTGATATAGTTGAAAAAGCAAGACCATTACCTGGTATGCTTCATCGTGGATTTGAAAAATTAATGGAAAGAAGACTATGGATGAATAATCTTGCTTTAATACCAAGAATCTGTGTTCCTGAACCAGATATTAATGAAATGGTATATGCTCAGGGTGTTGAAACTCTTGCAAATATAGAAATACCTGAAAGAGCACACTGGATCAGAATGATAATTCTCGAATTAGCAAGAATTGCAAATCACTTAATGGCTTTAGGTGGAATTGGTGGTCCTACAGGATTGTATACAGGTCCTAACTGGGCTACATCAGATAGGGATTTAATACTTGATATGTTTGAAGAAATTACAGGTGCAAGGGTATACCATATGTATATTGTACCTGGCGGAGTTAGAAAAGATCTTCCAAAAGGGCTTGAAATGAAATTAGAAAAATACTTAGATTATTTAGAAAAGAGATTGCCAGAATATGAAGATTTAATTCTTAAAAACCCAATGGTTCAGGCAAGAACAAAAGACAATATAATCCTTCCAGAAGAAGTATGTTGGGAACTTGGTGTAACCGGTATTGGATTAAGGTCTTCATCAGGAAAACCATATGATATAAGAAAAGTTGATCCATATGCAAGATATGATGAAGTTGAATTTGACGTTCCAACAGCAACATATTCTGATGCATATACAAGGTTAACAATAAAATACAAAGAAATACAGCAGAGTATAAGAATATTAAGACAGGTATTGGATAAAATGCCAAAAGAAGGTCCTGTAAGAGTTAGTTTCTCAAGAGGTAGCGCACTAAGATGGAGAGTCCCAAAAGGACAGGTATTCAGCCATATTGAATGTGCTCGTGGAGAATATGGTTATTATATAGTATCAGATGGTTCAAATAAACCATACAGAATTGCGGTTAGAGGAGCATCATATCCACAGGGATTGCTTGGAATTGAAAAATATTTACCAGGAACAAGAATTGATGACGTTGCAATATGGTTAGATACTATGGGCGTATGTGCTCCAGAAATCGATAGGTAGGTGAGGTGAGAAAATGTCTGAAATAAATAAAAGTTTCTTTTCACCAGCAAAGGCTTGGAAATATTTAACAAAGAAACCTGTTTCAATTCCATTAGAAAATATTATTGATAATCCAAGAGAAGCTGCAGATAATTATAGAGGATTTCATACTAATGATTGGCAGACATGTATAGGTTGTGGTACATGTTCAAAGATCTGTCCAGCTGAAGCAATAAAAATGATAAGAATTCCTGAATTACCAGATGAGGAAGGTTCAAAACCAGAAAGACCTGCTTTTGATTATGGTAGATGTACTTTCTGTGGGTTATGTGTTGATATCTGTACCACAGGTTCTTTAAACATGTCAAAAGAATATGTACATCTTTCTCAGGATCCAAACTCATTCTTCTTCTTACCAAAAGAAGATGGTATACATCATATTAAATTCGACAAAGCATATCAGAGAACCGAAGAATCAGAATTACTTGATCTCGAAAGAGTTCCAATGGAAATACTTGATGCAGATACAAGAAAGAAATCTTTCTTAGAAGTTGTAAAAGGATTCTCAAAACAACAGGCAATAGAAGAAGCTGCAAGATGTGTGGATTGTGGTATATGTACAAAAACATGTCCTGCACATATGGATATTCCAGATTACATAAGAACAGTATATGATGACAATGTAGAAGAAGGTATGAGATGGTTATATAAAACAAACCCATTACCTTTAGTTTGTGGTAAAATGTGTACTCATAGATGTGAAACTGCATGTACTATTGGTCATAGAGGTGAAGCAGTTTCAATAAGATGGTTAAAGAGATATATTGTAGATCAGATTCCTGCAGAAGAATATGATAGAGTATTACAGCACAAACAGCAGATAATCAAGAAAGTTGACAAAAAAATCGCTGTTGTTGGTGGAGGTCCTGCAGGTTTATCAGCAGCTTATTATCTTGTACTTATGGGATATGAAGTTACAGTATTTGAAGCAGAAAAGAGACCTGGTGGTGTTTTAAATTACGGTGCACCTACCTACAGATTGCCTCTTGAATCATTTGAAAAAGACTGGAAATACATTGAATCACTTGGTGTAGAATTTAGATTAAATACAAAAGTTGGCGTAGATGTAACTCTTGAAGAATTAAAGGATAACTATGATGCTGTATTCCTTTCATCAGGTTTTGTTCTTGGAAGATCAACAGGAGTACCTGGAACAGATCATCCAATGGTAAAACAGGCAATGGTAATATTGAAAGATATGAAATACTATCTCACTGGCGATGGACCAAAACCATATATTCCAAAGAAACTGGTGGTAATTGGTGGAGGTAACGTTGCAATGGACGTTGCCAGAACAATGGTAAGATTACAGAACATAGAATATGGAAAATCAGAAGTGCATGTTGTAAGTTTGGAAAGAACTTTAGATGAAATGCCAGCTGATTGGGATGAAAAACATGAAGGTGGAGAAGAAGGCGTAATCTTCCATCCAGGTTGGGGTCCAATTGAAATAGTAACAGACGGAGACAAAATTAAAAAGGCAAGATTTAAGAAAGTATTATCTATCTTTGATGAAAATAGAAGATTCAATCCAAAATATGATGAATCACAGATTCTTGAATTAGAAGCTGACATGGTAGTTGAATCAATAGGTCAAATGCCTGATTATTCATACTTACCAGAAGAAATCAAAGAAAAAATTGAAATAGTAAGAGGAAGAATTAAAACAGATGAATATAACCAGGTTGTAGGTGTTCCATGGTTATTCGCAGGTGGAGACATTGTTCATGGTCCTGATATTATCCACGGTATAGCAGATGGTCATAAAGCTGCTCAGGGAATAGATTTCTATTTAACTGGTTATAACAAAGACAAAAAAGAACAATAAAAACATTTGTTTAAAAACCCGGGAATTAAATTTCCCGGGTTTTTTTTAGTCTTTATTATGTGGTAAAATTAAATTGAGACCTAAATTATACCATCCAAAAAGGGGGCTTTTTCTATGCATGTTTTAACCTCAACTGAAATGAAAGAAATTGATAAAAAAACTTCAACAGATTTTGGAATCACAGAAGAAGTATTAATGGAACAGGCTGCCATGGCCATTGTTGGTGAAATTCAAAAAGACTTTAATAAAAATTCCCATTTATTATTTATGGTTGGAACTGGAAATAACGGTGGAGATGCTTTAGCTGCAGCAAGGATTCTACACAATGAAGGATATGAAAACATAGAGGTATGTATTATAGGTGATGAAAATAAAGGTAGTAGATTATTTAAAAAGCAATTAAACACTTTAAAACAATTTGGATTCTTAGACTTTTTTGAATTTAATGTTGATTTCAAAAATCATGTTAGCACTGCAGATTGTATAATTGACGGTTTAATTGGTATTGGTTTAAATGGAAATACAAATGATTTAATTAAAGGCGTTATTGATATAATAAACACATTTAAACGTGGAAAGGTATTATCTGTGGATATTCCTTCCGGGATTAATGCAAATACTGGAGAAATAATGGGAAACGCTATTTTAGCCGATAAAACTATTACTTTTGGCAGTGTTAAATTGGGACATATATTCTTCCCAGGCAGAGAATATTCCGGAACTATAAAAGTAGCTCCGCTTTCTTTTCCAAAAAGTTTATTCAATATTTCCCATAGGGAATTAGTAACACCAGAAATGGTAAAAAAATTACTTCCCAAAAGACCTAAATTTTCTCAAAAATATGACTATGGAAATGTATTAATTTTAGCCGGTTCTTCTGAATTTCCTGGTGCATCTATTTTATCTGCAATTGGAGCTCAAAAAGTTGGAGCTGGACTTGTTAAATTAATTACTCCTACACCATTATCTTCATATGTATTAAATCATGAACCGGGAATTATATATAAATCATTAATGAAAGACAAATTCTCTTTAAAAGATTTTGACTTAATCTCTAAAGAACTCAAAAAAGCTTCTGTTATTGTTATAGGACCTGGTCTTGGACGCTCTGATGAAACCATGCAATTTGTAAGAAATGTAGTTGAATATTCAAGAGTACCTATTGTCGTTGATGCTGATGCATTATATGCAGTTGATTCATTAAGTTTAAGAAAAAATATAGTATTAACTCCTCATGTTGGTGAAATGAAAAGAATTGTAAGAACAGATGAAATTAATATAAGACAGAATTACGAATACACAGAAAAGTTTGCAAAACATAAAAGAGCCACTATAGTATTTAAAGATGCTACAACAATTATTACTAACGGCGAACGAACATATTTCAACATTACAGGTAATACAGCTTTAGCAAAAGGCGGAAGTGGTGATCTCTTAACGGGTATTATTGCAGGTTTGGTTTCTCAAGGACTTGATGTAATGGAGGCAAGTATTGTTGCTTCTTATCTTTCTGGAAGAACAGCAGAAATTATAAGCGATGAGATTACTGAATATTATACAACACCTCTTGATATTGCAAAAAATCTATATAAAGCTATATCGGAGGTACTGAATGTATAAAAGCAAATTATTGCAAAAACTTGGCCAAAAACAATTATTAACTCAAAAACAAATTCAAGCTTTACACATAATACAGATGCCTTTATCAAAATTAGAAGAAGAGGTAAATAATCTGATTCTTGAAAATGTATTTTTAAAAATTGAAAAAAACGATATGGAATTATATAGTCTCGATCGTATGGAATATATAACAGAACAAATAAGCGAAAAAATAAGTTATATTGAAAAAATTAAACCTATATTTCTTGCAATTATACCAGATCATTTAGAAAAGGCTGGAGAAGAAATTCTTAATTATATAGACAACAAAGGCATTTTATCCGTTACGAAAAAAGAACTTTTTAAAAAACTTAAAATATCTAAAAAAGATTTAAATTTATTATTGTATACACTAAAGGAATTAGGTCCAACAGGTTTTGCAGAAGAATCATTGGAAAAAGCCATTGAATTACGAAAAAAAAGCGGTGAAATTGGATTGCCGTTATCTTCTCTGGAAAATCTGGACAATATTTCATATATTAATTCATCTCCAGATATTATTTTCTATAAGAAGGGAAATAAAATAATCTGGGAAATAAATATACCTGAACTTCCAGAAGTTGACGAAATATATTTAAATAATCTAAAAAAATTAAATGACAGAAAAACCCAAAAATATATTGAAAAAGAAATGGAAAAACTTTCTTTATTAAAAAGCTCATTGAAAAAAAGAAAAGAATACATGGAAATACTGGCACAATTTATTATTGATACAAATAATGAATTTTTATTAAAAAATATTAATCCCAGGAAATTTGGAATACGTGAAGTTGCAAATCATCTAAATATTTCACCTTCCACAATGAGTAGAATTGTTTCAACGAAATATTTTATGAATACAAATAATATTATATTCCCTTTTTCTGTTATATTTAATACAAAAGACTCCCAGAAAAACACCAGAAAAATTATATTCGATTTTATAAAAAAACATATGAATCTTTCTGATAGCAAAATATCATCATTATTAAATTCGGAATTAAATATAAAAGTTTCAAGAAGAACAATAAATAAATACAAAAATCTAATAAAAAGAGGTGAAGATAATTAACGCATTTATAATTTCAGGTGGAGAACAAAAAAGTGATTTAAGTTATTATAAAAGATTAATAGACAATTCGGATATATTAATAGCTGTAGATAAAGGCATTGAAATATTTCAAAAACTCCATATTGAACCTGATTATTTAATCGGAGATCTTGATTCTGCATCTCAGGAAAGCATAGAATGGGCTGAATCAAATGGTGTTGAAATAATAAAATATTTGCCAGAAAAGGATTTTACTGATATTGATCTCGCTTTTAAATTTGCTATTGAAAAAGGTGCTGATAATATTTTTGTTTCAGCGTTTCTCGGTGAACGTCTTGACCATATATTAGGAGCTTTATTCTTATTATCAAAATACAGGGATATTGGTATTATTTTTGAAGAAGAGTTTATCGAAATATCCAGAATATCCAAAAAATTCTCAAAAACAGTTTCTATTGGAGAAACATGGTCTATTCTTTCACTTACTGAAAAAAGCAATAATATTACTTTAAAAGGTTTTAAATATCCTTTAGAAAATGGAATATTATACTTTAATAATCCCATAGGAATAAGCAATATAACAGAAAATGAAAAAATTGAAATTACATATAGCAATGGAATCCTAATATATATTCGCTGGAAAACAAAAGATATAAAATAAAAGATTTTATAGGGCATTTGTAAAATGCCCTATTTTTTATTTTTAAATTATTAAATTTTTGAACTATTTTAAAATTTAATAGTCTAAATAATTGATTATAAAAAATTACAACTATAGAGGTGATTAATATGCAACTTTCAGAAAAGGATATTTTAAATATGTTATTTGATCTTATGTCCAATTTCACAAAAATAATATCAAATTTTTCAGAAGCAGAAAAATTAAGAACTATAGAATTTTATATAATTGTTTTTCTTGGACTAAAAGGACCTCAAAAAATGGCAAAGATAGCTGAAATATTCAGCACAACCAAAAGCAACGTTACAAATATTATAGACAGTCTTGAAGAAAGGGAATATGTTATAAGAAACAGATCAAAAGACGACAGAAGGGTTATACTAATAGAATTAACAGAAAAAGGGAAAAATGTTTTTAATGAAACAACAGAAAATTTCAAATTAATTTTCGAAGATTTTATGAAAAAAGTATCTAAAGAAGATTTTGAAATCATTGAAAAAGGATTTGAAAAAATAATAAGTTTATACAGATAGTTTTTAAACTTATGGAGGGGGATTTTATGATTTTAATTACAGGAGCCACCGGGCATATTGGAAATGTACTGGTAAAAAAATTATATGAAACGGGAGAAAAAATACGTATCTTCGTTTTACCGGATGAAGATATAAGTATTTTTAATAACATGGATATGGACATTGTCTATGGAGATATTAGAAATAAAGATGATGTGCTAAAAGCAACAGAAGGAGTCAACAAAATATTTCATCTTGCTGCAATAATTTCCATTTTACCCTGGAAAAATGAAAAGGTATACTCAGTAAATATAGGCGGTGTGGAAAATATTTTAAATGCTATGAAATTTCATAATATCAAAGACCTGATTTATGTAAGTTCTGTTCATGCATTTGCAGAAATAGAACGTGGAGCTACGATAGACGAAGAAACACCCATTTCGCCTAAATTAACCACAGGAGCATATGGAAAGTCAAAGGCTATCGCTACGCAAAAGGTTATTGAAGCAGGTGAAAAAGGAGAAATTAATTATAAAATATTATTCCCAAGTGGCGTTATTGGACCATATGATTATAAGCTTTCAGAAATAGGAAAAGTAATAAAAGACTTTTTAGATGGAAAAATTAGATATTGTGTTGATGGAGTATTTGACTTTGTAGATGTTAGGGATGTAGTTGATGGGATTATTGCTGCATCAAAGCTCAATAAAAAAAATGAAAAATTTATTCTAAGTGGTGAAAATATAAGCATGAGAAGATTTTTTAAATATCTAAACTCTATTACGGAGAAAAATGAAAAAATTAAATTTATCTCCCCTGTGAATTCTTACATTATTTCATACGGAAGTGTTTTGCATCATCTATTTTCCAATAAAAACCTCATTTTTAGCCCTTATACAGTTCATACATTAACTGGATATTATAAATTTTCCAGTGAAAAAGCAAAAAAAATTCTACATTATAATCCTCGAAGTATATATACTTCACTGAAAGATACAATAAACTGGATAAATAATTATTATATATTGAAAAACAAAGTGGCTCTCTAAGAGAGCCACTATATTTTTATATCTTTTATCTTTTTTTGCATCATTAAAACATTTTTTATAACTGAGTTTAGCATAGAGATAGTATTTATAAGATCCATAATATCTTCTTTTGACATATTAAGATTTCCTATATTATCCTCCAATATTAATGTATTGGATTGAAGATTATTAACCAGCTCTTCTAAAAATCTCTCATTTTTTTCAAGAATTTCAAGAGAACCTTCGGTAACCCCTGCTACCACACCAAACAATTCTGCAATATAATTAATCTTTTCCAAAACATTCTTTATCTCCTGAGAAAGATAATTAATCTTCTCATTTATCTGTTTGGCACTTTCATTTGTTTCCTGCGATAATTTCTGAATTTCTTCTGCAACCACTGCAAAACCTCTTCCATGTTCTTTTGCCTTTGCAGCTTCAATTGAGGCATTAATAGATAACATATTTGTTTTTCTGGCAATTTTATTTATATTCTTTGTTATTTCCATTACTTCATCAAAACTGCTTAATGCCTCTGATACCATATTTATAGATTCATTTACATCTGTTTTTACCTGTTCAAGGTTTCCACCTATATTCTTTAACTTTTCTATTATACTCTGATTCAGTTTAGATATTTCCTCTTTTTCATCGAAACTGCGTTTAGACATTTCTTCAATCTCATGAGCAATATGATTGGTATTTTCAATTGTTTCTATAATCTTATTACCAACCTGTTCAGTTACGTCCTTTGCTGTTTCAAATCTGTCTCCCAATACCTCGTCAAGGTTTTCTATAAATGATGTTAAAACATTTTCATGATATATTCCCTGGGCTAATTTTTCAATTGTATTTTTTAAGGATCTATTGTTATCCGACATAACTATCACATCCCGTATATATCATCTATTAAATCTACTCCACATTTTAAATTCTTAAACCAATCAAGGAATTGCTCATATTCCCTCTTTTTAAACAATAATCCATGTTGAGGTGTCATCATTTCTACATCAAGTTTTGATACAATGGACACCCATTTTTTTGCTGCAATATTTGAAGCCATGTATCTTTGATGGAAGCCTACCATATGTTTTGAGTAGTCATCAAAATTCTCTACAAAATACTTACTTTCAGATGGCTGAACAACTCCAACACCAATATCTCCAGAAAATAATATTTTTGCAATAGGATCATATACTATAAAATTACCAAGAGAATGCAAGAAATGTGCAGGGATTATATCAAGATAAGCACCATCTGGAAATTCAATTTTACCCCCTTTATCTTCTAAAGGCACCAGAGACGATGAATCAAAAACACCAAAATGAGGTAAAAATCTTTCCCACAATGCTGAAACATAAAATCTTGCATTATTTAATGTAGAGCTCCACAACGCTATACCAGAGGATACATCTGGATCCTGATGTGAATAAAATACACCTATAATATCATCTGTATCAATATATTCTGATACATTTGCCAGCACCCTTGGAAAAACATGAACTCCTCCAGGATCAAGCAAAACACCTTTTCCCTTGTGAATTATTAAAAACTGATTTGTAAATATCCCTTCAAGGTTATTCTTTTCTACTCCAAGATATATATATTTGTGGTCATCATTTTCAAATAACACTATAGCTTTTGAGTTATCCATTGTTATACCCCCTCAAACTAATTATTAATTTATATTACCAAATGTCATCCAGAAAATCTTTTTTACAAATACAGGATTACCAGGATTTGTAATATTAAATATCATTAAACCATTTTTCCCATCTGCTACATATAGGTAATCATCCTTTACAAATAAATCCTTTACTATTCCAGGTGTATTAACTCTGGAAATTATATTACCATTTACTGTATCAAAAATAACAAATCCATTTTCACCTAATGCTGCAAACCCTATATTATTAAAGATTCTAACTTTATTCACACCCTGATTATTAAAAGAAAATACCTTCTCAATTGATACATTTTCAGGATTTGAAATGTTTATTTTATAAACGCCTGGATTACCAGCTGGAATAACTGTTGAATTTGACAATTTATATTTCCAGTCAACAGCCACATATGCATAATCTCCTGAAACTTCTATATCTTTTGCAAAACCATTTATTCTAAATTTTGGTTTTACTCTTTCAGCTGCTTTACCATCAAACTTAAATACTTCAAATCCAACATCATCTGTTGCAAGGAATATATAATCATTTACTTTAGCAACATCCATGCTTCTTCCTGTTACTCTGTTAATTGATAAAATCTGAGGTTTCTCTTTATTTGTTATATCAAGAATTACAAGATCTTTATATCCATCTGCTATAAATGCTTTATTTCCTTCAATGATAAAATTATTTGTATAGCCAAGAATTACATTGTTATTTTCTTTAACGTCTATATAATTGGATAATACTTTAGGTTCCTTTAAATTTGAAATGTCAAAAATTGTAAAACCATTTTGTCTATCTGCAATATAAGCATAATTATATTTTGAAAATACATTTACTGCATCATTTAATGTTTTTTCAAGACGTCGAGGCAAAAATTTAAGGTTTAACGTCTTCTTCGATGAAATTTCAACAGGATTTTCAGGATTGCTTATATCAAAGATAATCAAACCATCTTTTTTATCTGATGCATAAAGATAATTACCTGATACATAAAGCCCTTGAAGGTCTGTATGATTATTATATATCTTCACAAGTTCAGGCTTTGCAGGATTGGAAAGGCTATATACTTCAAGACCACCCCAGTTATCTGTAACTACTAAAAAGTCATTATCAACAATTTTAAGATCTATAGGTGTATCAAGTGTATAATGCCTATATATAGGTTGAATTTTATCTTTCTTATTTTTATTAACTGCTGGACTGTTTATATCGTTTAGATTGTATACTTCAAGACCATACCATCTGTCAGTAACGTATAAATAATTTCCATGTTTTAATATTGCATTAGCTCCTCCACCTGTATCAACACTCTTTACTAAAAATGGTAACAATTTAAAGGATATATCAAATATTGAAATACCACTTGCACCATCAAGAGTATACAAGTGCTCACCATCTATATAGATCTTTTGAACATCTCCACCTGTTTTTAAATGCCTCATATATTTATATATACCATTACTCTTTGAATATATTGCCAACCCTTTTATTCCATCAGCAACATATAAATAATTTCCTGCAAATGCAAAATCATATGTTTCACCAATTGAATTTATTCTTAATTCCTTAACCACTTTATTTTCTTTTATTTCAAAAGGTATAATCTCATTTTTATATACAGAAACATATATTTTTCCATTATACTCCTTAATTTGTGTTGGATAATCCTTTAAAGAAAATACTTCTGAATTTCCATTGGTTAAATTAATAAAATAAACTTTTCCGGATTTTAACCCAATGATTATATATTCGTCATTTTTATAAAACGTAGTTACTTTAGAATCAAAGAAAACAGGAATATTTTTTGATTTTATAATACTTGGGTATGAAGCTATTAATTGTGGAGCCATTGGATTTTCAAAGTTTATTACACTTACCCCTTCTTCAAAACTGTTTATAAACAGCGGTTTTGTTGGATTTGCTATTACCAGTATAGATAATAATAGCATTAACGCCATTGAGAATGTTAGTTTTTTTATTTTCACTAAACTTCCCCCTTTCAAAATTTTTATTTCTTATTATATAGTATACCAGAAAAAAGCTAAAATTTGACGATTTTATTTTAAAAATGGTAAAATACTATGGCAAAATATATATTAATTTCAGGAGGTATTTATGAAAAAACATCACAAAGAGATTTTAGAATGGATGAAAATCACATTATATCTTGGAATAATTGGTTTTGGTGGTTTTTCTGTTTTAGCTTATGTAAAAAAACTTCTTGTTGAAGAAAAAAAATATATCACACAAAAATTTTATTTAAATGCAGTTGCTTCTATCTCTCCTTTACCAGGAGCTATGGCCGTGAACATGATAACTTTTGTTGGAGCTGAGTTATACGGTTTCTGGGGTGCAATACTTGGTGTAATAACCTTTATAACACCCTCATTTCTTTTAATGATTTTACTTGCAAAATGGTATATAAAATACGGAAATACACCATATATTGAATTTCTAACAAATATGTTTATTCCTTTAATTCTTGTATTTATTACCAATGCACTTTTTAAAATCTCTAAAGGTGTTTTTAAAGAAAAAATCTCATATGTTTTCACCATCTCAGCATTTTTAATGTTATTGTTTTTAAAGATAAATGTTATATACGTAATCTTATTATTTGGATTATTGGGTATGATTTTAAATAAAGAAGAAGGACATGTAGAAGATATTCATTTAAGACGTGTCCCAAAAAGCAATAAACTATATGTGACTTTGTTTTTAATTTCCATTGCATTAATAAGCATATATGTATTTTATAAAAATCCATTTATATTTAAAATGTTCTATAATTTTTTCCTTTTAGGTGCAACAGGATTTGGAAGTGGTTACTCTGTAATAGCTGTCATGGACGAATTAATTGTTAGGAAATTACAATGGCTAAATGTAAAGGAATTCACAACAGCTCTAATTGTTGGACAAATAACTCCAGGACCTGTAATGATTACAGCAACTTTTGTCAGTTATTATTTAAAAGGCTTTCTTGGAGCGTTATATGGAACATTAGGAATTTTTCTAACTCCCATGACATTGGCGTTTGTTTTAAGCAAATATCAATCAAAAATCCGTGATAAAAAATGGTTTGTTGGATTTGTAAAAGGAGTTAATCCTGCTTTAGTTGCAATTTTATTGAGGCTTATAGTAAAATATTCTATGATATTACCTTTAAATATATTTTCTATTTTAATATTAATATCGTCTATAATCTTTATTATTAAATTAAACAAACCTCTTTATGCTGTTTTTAGTACCATCGCTCTGGGAACCATAGCTTATTTTATTTAAATTCCAAGGAGGTATTAAAGTGATAGCTAAAAAATTCAAAGTATATGGAAGAGTGCAGGGTGTTGGATTTCGATGGTTTGTAAATCATACAGCAGAATCGTTAGGCATAAAAGGCTATGTAATGAACATGCCAGATGGAAGCGTTGAAATTATTGCTGAAGGAACTTCAGAAGAATCATTAGAAACCTTCAAAGACTATATAATTAAAGGAAACGGCTTTTCCGATGTAGAAGATATAGAAGAAGAAAACATTCCTGTTGAAAATTACCCTGATTTTTCAATAAAATATTAAAAAGGAGACTATTATGTGGAGAGATATTTTAAAGGAAATATACAATAATAAAATAGAAGGTTTAGGCATTTTGCCTCATTATAATAATTATTCAATAGTTAATATTTCAAATTGGATTATTAAAAATTTTGACGGAAAACCTTTTCACAAACCTTATCCTATACCAATTTCACCAAAAAAACACGTAATTTTAATTTTAATTGACGCTATGAGTTATGATACCTTTAAACTGGTATTAAAAGAAAAAAAGCATGAACTTTCTTTAATTAATAAAAGCCATTTTTTTCCTGCAACTTCTGTTTTTCCATCAACAACAGCAAACGCCATAACCTCCATTGTCACAGGCAAAACACCTGCTGAACACGGTATTTTAGGATATATTTTATACTTTAAAGAATTGGGTTCTTTGGTAAATATGATTGATTTTTCTCCTTTATATGGTGGAAATAGCGTATATGAACCATATTTCATAAACAATTTGCTTAATGTTTCAACTATATATGAAGAGTTAAATAAATTAGGCGTTAAAACCTTTACACATACACATTCAGATATAGTCGGTAGTGGATTAAGTAAAATTCATAATAAAGGAAGCAACATAAAAGGATATAAATCGCCTATTGAATTATTTGGGATGATATATGATAAGTTACAGGAATACAGAAAAAACAACGATACTTCGTTTCAATTTGCATATTATGCATATGTGGATAGTATTGGACATAAATATGGAGCAAGAGATCATAAATATAAATCACAAATTTTCTGGTTTTTGAAAATGCTTCAAGAAGAGTTGCTAAAAAAATTATCTCCAGAAATAAGAGAGGATACTGTTATATTAATAACTGCAGATCATGGAATGCTAGAATCTCCCTTACAAAAAGAAATAAGATTCTCCAACGAAGATGAAATTTCCAATTATTTATGGGCTCCACCTGGTGGAGAAATGCGAATGATGTATTTTTATACCAAAAGCAAAAAAGAATTTATGGAATATTTTAATTCAAATTATAAAGATTATGGAAATCTTTTATCTATTGAAGAAAGCGAAAAAATTAATCTTTTTGGCGGTTCTCTTAATAATGATTTTAAAAAAAGAATTGGCGATTTTACAATGATTGCTAAAGATAATTATAGCTTTGTTTTTAAATATGGAAATTCTTTTGTTCATCTAAAAGGGAAACACGGTGGTTTATCGTATAGAGAAATGATAGTTCCTCTAATTGCTTTTTAAACTGAATTTAAAAGCTATTATAAAAACCATAGAAATAATCATAATAAAAACAAACATATATCTTTCTATTTGAGGATATAAAAGATATGAAACAAATGAAGCAAATAATCCACCAAAAATACTCATATGAAAGGCATACAAATAATTTTCCACATCGTCTTTTATACTTTCAAATTGAGAAATAAAACTCCATGAGATACTCTGAAAAACAAAAATCAAAAAGGTTACAAGTATTATAAGCAATTTATCAGATGTATAAAATCCTATAATAGAAAAAAAGATAAGCAAAAGATTCAACGTAATAATAATCTTAAAGACGCTAAAAAAACGAAATATATACTTTGAAAGTTTTATACCTATTAATAATAATACTGTCAATATAAAAATATGAAGATTTGTTAGATACAAATCAGAAAACACATTAAAATATATTAATTTTATATTGGAAATTAATATATAAAAATCAAAGCCGGACAAAAAGAAAAAGAAATTTAAACATATTTTACATTCTTTATTGTTATCAAAATAGCTAATATTTGTATCAAGATACTTATTAAATGGAAATAACAAAAAACCAGAAAAAAGAACTAAAAATCCTGCACTCCAGCCCAGTTGCGGAACAACAATTAAGTTTATCATTGCAGCAAATACATATCCAAGAACAAGTCCAAGTGTTCCAAAATAAAATTTTATTTTTGAATACTCAGATAAAAATGATGTTTTTATTCTGACATAAATCCAGAAAACCCCCAATCCCATACCTGCTAAAAATCTTAAAAATAGAAAATAATCGTAATCAGGAGCAAAAAAAGAAAATGCATTTAATAACACAACCAGTGTAAAAAAGAACCTTCTAACTACTTTATTCATATTTAAAATAATTCTAAACAGCAAAATTCCAAAATTAAAACCAAAAAAAGTAGTAAAATTAATTACATAAAATTTTTTCATTTCAATATTATACTCACCAAGGATCTCAAAAGATATGAAGTTAGGCAATACTAGACTATAAGATATATATAGCATAGAAAAAAATATAAAAGCCAGAGATATATTTAATTTAGAATTCAAAAATATATTCTTATTTTCCATTTTACCTCCTCCTTTTGAATAATTATACCAGAATTTTAAATCTTTTAAACCTTCTATTATTGACTCATTTAATAAAATATGTTATAATTATGTGCGGATTTCGGGGCGTGGCGCAGATGGGAGCGCGTTTGCATGGGGCGCAAAAGGTCGCTGGTTCAAGTCCAGTCGCCCCGACCATAGAACTCCGGTAGTAAATACTGCCGGAGTTCTTATTTTTTAGGGAATAATCAGTTGTTTATAGAATAATTCATTGAAAAAAAATTAAAATCCAGGGGTGAGGAACTTGAAACTAAAATTGATTATAGCTGCCGCTTCAGCATTTGTAATATTGATGACCGCAATTGTTGTTATTCCTATAATAATGAAAAACGAACCACCATCTATACCTGAATTATTCACACCAAAAAACGGATCCATTGATCTGCCTGTAAATATTGTTTTTTCATGGGCCGGGAATGATCCTGATGGTGATTCCTTAAAATATGATTTATATTTATCAACAGAAAAGGATAATCTCACACCCATTGCAACAGATTTAGTTGAAACTTCATTCTCCAGAGTATTAAATTATAACAAAACATATTATTGGAAAGTTGTTGCAAAAGATAAAAAAGATTCCACAGAAAGTGATATATGGTTTTTTTCAACAGAAAATTCTATTCCTTTAAAACCATATAATCCCACACCAAAAGATGGAAGTTCTAATGTTCCTGTGATTACCACTTTATCCTGGCAATGCGAAGATCTTGATGGGGATAAAATATATTATGACGTATATCTTGGCAGATCAATTGATACTTTAAAACTTTTAGCTTCAAACACTACAGAAAATTCTTTAGAAGTTAACTTAAAAGAAGATGCAAGATATTACTGGAAGGTTGTCGCCAAAGATGAACATGGCGGAATTACCTATGGGGAAGTATGGGCTTTCCAGACAAAATCTTTAAAAGAATTAGGAACACCTTTCAACCCAAAACCAACAAATAACGCAACTAATATAGAAACAAATGTAAAATTAGAATGGCAATACGCAGGTAAAGAAGCTTTATTTGACGTTTATATGGGATTAAACCCAGACGATTTTACACCAGTAGCTCAAAACTTAGGATACCAATTCTATGAATTATCTTTAGATCCAGGAAAAACATATTACTGGAAAGTTATTGCAAAATCTGATAATGAAGAAAAAGAAAGCTCTATCTGGAATTTTACAACCAAACCTCTGGAAAACTCTGAAATAATTACCGAAAATGCTACAGAAACACAAAGTGAAGAAGATATTACCATTGAAAGCACCACTATTATAACCAATGAACCCACCTCTACATTAGAAATAATAGAAACAACAGAAGCAACAGAAAAATTAGAAACTATTCCACAAAAAGAAATACAAAAAGAAATAATTGAAAAGAAATATATTCATACAACAGGTAGCGGAATGGGAATGTTTATTATAGATGTAACAGATCCTAAAAATCCAAAAATTATAAATCATGTTTATACAGAAGGCTGGGCTGTAGGACTTTATGTAAAAGAAACACATGCATATATAGCAGATTGGATAAATGGTTTTGTTGTTGCAGATATCACCGATTTAAAACATCCGAAAAAAGTTGCTAAACTAAAAACCTTTGGAAAGGTATATTCAATATTTGTAAAAGGAGATATTGCATATATTCTTGAAGGAAACTCTGGAATGGAAGTTGTAAAAATAAATAAAGATTATTCTTTAGAATCATTAAGTTATCTCGATTTAAAAGGAACTTCTGGAAGAATTTTTGTAGAGGATAATTATGCATATATTTCAATGGGATATGATGGATTTGTAATTGTTGATGTTTCTGATCCAAGAATCCCAAAATTAGTAAGCTTCTTTGACGCTGATGGTTTTGCATATAATATTGTAGTTCATAATAACATAGCTTATCTTGCTGATGGCGATCACGGGTTAAAGATTATAAATGTAAAAGATAAAATACATCCAAAATTAATTTCAAAACTAACTATAAAATCAGAATGGGGAAGAGTATTTTATGATAATAACATTGTATTCTATGCCAAAGGAGAAAAAGGATTTGCTTTAATAGATGTATCCAATCCTGAAAAACCTGTATTATTATCTCAAATAGACACAAAAGGATTCTGCTATGGAGGATATATTTATAAAAATTATTTATACGTTGCAGACGGAGAAAATGGATTATTAATTTATGATATTTCAGATCCTGAAAAACCTGTATTTTTATCTCATCTTGGTAATTTATATCTTCAAAACGTAATATTGGAAATCAGAAAATAAATTATATTAAACTTTTTGAACAAAATAAAAAATTAAAAGTCTAATAATAAGGAATAAACCTCTTTTGTGGTATAATATTTAAAAACCACAAAGAGGTGATCTTTTTTGACAGAAAAAAAATTAATTGAAAGATTAAAAGCTAAAGATAAAGAAGCTTTTGAAGAGTTATACAATCAATATGCACCCAAAATATATGTAACCCTCAAAAATTATGTTGGACCAAATGAGATTGAAGATGCTCTTCAAGAGGTATTTTACAAGATATTTAAAGGAATCCATACATTTAGAGGGGATTCAAAGCTTTCGACATGGATTTATCAAATCACTATTAATGTTGGAAAGGATTTCATAAGAAAGAAAATTAAAAACCCTGTGGAAAATATTGATCTTACTGAAAATTATACAGAAGGCGTTGGAATCCAACCACATTCTGATGTAAACGTCTCAAATGAAGTTTTTGATGAAATGGAAATGGACAAAATCATTAAAATCATGGATAAATTATCTGAGGAAGATAAAACCCTTATTAAATTAAGAGATATTGACGGTCTTAGTTATGATGAAATTGCCAAGAAATTAAATAAACCGCTTGGAAGTGTAAAGAGCCGTTTGCATTATGCAAGGAAGAAATTCCAAAAACTTCTCAAGGAGGAAGGCCTCTTATGATAGACGAAAAGAAATTAGAATTAATTAATATGATATTAGATGGAGAAAATGTGGACTTTGATGAAAACTTAGAAGAGGATATTGCAAAATACAAATCATATGTAAGAGCTTATTTTTTAACTCAGGAAAGTTATATTATTACAGAAAAATATAAAAGTACTATTATTTCAAAAATAATAGTAAGCATTGACGCGGAGGAATAATATGCGAGAAGTATTTATGGTTGGAAACATAGAAGACAATAATGTATATCTTATTAGCAACATGAGTTCCGCATGTGAAACATGTACTCTAAATGGAGCATGTAGTGCTGGAAGTTCACAAAGAACCATGAAAATTAATAAATCTCAATTTGAAAAAATGCCTTCAATTGGAGATTATGTTGTAATAGAATTACCGGAATTTTCTGTATCCAAAATTTCATTCATTATATATGGCTTTCCTCTTATAATGTTTATTCTATTTTTAGTTATTGCATATTTTATTACAAAAAGCGATACTTATGCTTTTGTATCAGGGATAATTGGAATATCGATTTCATATGGAGTAATTGCCTATCTTGATAGAACCGTCTTTAAAAAGAAATATCAACCAAAAGTTATTGAAATACTTCCAAAAAGAAATAATATCAATTTATCTGTTGGTATAATAAAATAGCGAGCTTGTTTATTCAAGCTCGCTATTTTATTATTAAATCTCATTATGAGCTGCAAACTTTAAAGAAATAAGAGTCAAAACTATTAAACCAATAGAGACTATACTTAATGCATAACCTATTCCTATCAAATCTGCTAAATATCCTATAACAGGAGTTAATATCGCTGTTAAAAGAGTTTTAAATTGCGATTCAACTGAAAGTACAGAAGCAAGAATATTATTATCTATATTATTTGAAATATAGGCTACGCTTATAGGCTTCCTTAAATTTTCTATTAAATATATTCCAAGGTAAAAGATAATAGAAATTGTAAATAATTTAAATTCATAGGTTATTCCACTTAATATTCCAAAAACAAACCCCAGACTCATTGTTAATACCAGCGGCTTCAAATATGTTTTAAACTTTTCAGCAAACTTACCAGAACGTCTTGATACAAAAGATGTAAGAAAATATATTACCGAATATACTATACCAATTACCAGCGAAGAGCGTTTATCTTCACTTAAACTCATAAATATTGGTAAAGATATTGCAAATGATTTCAACATAGGTTGCAAAAAGTCTTTTACTGCAGAATAATAACCTGTATATGATGAACTTATTAAAATGCTTCCAAATAATCTTGCACTTTTAAATGCCACAGCAAATTCTTTAATTACCTTTTTAAATGAATTGGTAAACTCTTTAAAATCAAATCTTTCAAGCGTTCCATCTAATTCCTTTGGATAAGTGAGCATTAGAATTAAATCAAAAATATACGGAATTATCGTAAATAAAAATATAGTTTGATACTTTCCAGAATAAAATACAATACCACCGGCTATTAAAGATGAAATAGCAGATCCCAGCTGTGAACATGATCTTGTATTACCATAATAATGAACCTTCATATTTTCCCAGCCTTTGATTTTTAAATATTCAAAAATCATAGCTTTATGCGTTCCTGTTCTAAATGCCTCACCAAAAGCATAAAGAATCATCGCAAATGCAAAAATAGTATAACTTTTAGAAAAATAAAAAATAATGAAAGAAATTATATAACTTGAAAAAGAAAATACCATAGATCGCCTTCTACCAACAGAATCAGCAATAATCCCAGTTGGAATTTCAAGAATATTTGTCGCAATTTTCATTATTGAATAAAGCGTACCTATTTGAAAGAAGTTAAGCCCTTTTTCAAGAAAAAACAAAACAAGAAAAGGCTCAAAAAATCGCAAATTTTTCAAAAATCCATAAGCACAAAACTTATAAAACTGTAAATCCTTGTACTTTTTATCCATCTTTAACCTCCTATCTTTTATTTTATTCTATATTTTTTCTTTACCCTTTTTATTTCATCTCTATATTTTGCAGCATCTTCATATCTTAATTCTGAAGCCGCTTTAAACATTTCTGCTTCTAATAATTGAATATATTCTTCCGGTGTTGTTCCTTCTGCTACTTCAAAGATAAATTCCGGTTTTTCTGTTTTTTCCATGAATTGTTCAAAAATATTTTTAGGTAATTCCTTAATAATACTTTTAGGAATTATATTATTTTTTTCATTATAATACATCTGAATCTTTCTTCTTCTATTTGTTTCATATATTGCCTTTTGCATTGCTTCAGTAATTTTATCTGCATATAATATTACCTTTCCATTTATATTTCTTGCTGCACGTCCTATAGTCTGAATTAATGTAGTTTCTGAACGTAAAAAACCTTCTCTATCAGAATCCATTATAGCAACTAGCGAAACTTCTGGTAAGTCAAGACCTTCTCTTAAAAGATTAACACCTATTACCGCATCAATTTCACCACTTCTTAGTTTTCTAATAACTTCAGCTCTTTCTATTGCATCTAATTCAGAATGAAGGTAGGTAGCTTTTATTCCAAGCAAATTTAAATGATCAGAAAGCATTTCTGCATCTTTTTTGGTTAATACAACAGCTATTGCTCTTTCATTTCGAGATATTATTTTCTTTAATTCTGCAATAAAATCGTCCACCTGACCCATTGTAGGACGAACAATTACTTCTGGATCAATAAGGCCTGTAGGCCTGATTATTTGCTCTACTACTTGTTCAGAATGCTCAAATTCAAATGATCCCGGTGTTGCAGAAACAAAAATTGTCTGGCGAATTTTCGATATAAATTCATCAAATTTCAGCGGTCTATTGTCAAATGCTGACGGAAGTCTAAAACCGTATTCTATAAGATTTCTTTTTCTGGAATGATCTCCTGCCCACATTGCTCTAAGCTGAGGAATAGCTATATGCGTTTCATCTATAAATGTAATAAAATCATCGTCAAAGTAATCAAGTAATGTCCAGGGCGGTTCTCCAGGTTTCCTCATATCAAAATGCCTTGAATAATTTTCTATTCCTTTACAATGCCCCAATGTTTCCAGTAATTCTATATCCATTAATGTTCTTTGTTTTAATCTTTGTGCTTCAAGTAATTTACCTGCTTTTTGTAATTCTTTCAGTCTTTCTTCCAGTTCTTCGCGAATAGACTGAGTTGCTCTCATTATCTTTTCTTCAGTGGTAACAAATTCGCTTGCAGGATAAATGGTAATTTTATCAAAACTTTCAATCTTAGTTCTGTTTAATATATCAAATGAGTATATTTTTTCAACTTCATCATCAAAAAATTCTATTCTAATTCCAAAATCTTCATATGGTGGATATATTTCGAGTATATCCCCTTTAAATCTAAAATTACCGCCTGTATGTTTATCTTCTGAGCGATTATAAAGCATTTTTGCAAGTGATTCTAAAATAAATCGTCTATTATATTCTTCTCCTACTTTTATTTTTAAATTTATATTGGCAAAATCTTCAGGATTTCCAGATGCATATATAGCCGAAACACTGGATACCACTATAACATCCCTTCTGGTTAATACAGATTTTAATGTGGATAATCGCATTTTTTGAAGAATTTCATTTATACTTGCATCTTTTTCTATATACATGTCTCTTGTTGGTATATATGCTTCTGGCTGATAATAATCGTAATAACTTATAAAGAATTCAACTTTATTTTCAGGGAAAAACTCCTTAAATTCTCTGTATAATTGAACAGCAAGTATTTTATTTGGGGATAATATTAAAGTAGGCCTGTTTAATCTCTCTATTACATTGGCCATGGTAAATGTTTTGCCTGAACCGGTGACCCCTAATAACGTTTGAAATCTATATCCTTTTTTTATTCCTTTAACTAATTTATCTATTGCTTCTGGTTGATCACCCTGAGGTTTATATTTTGAATATAATTTAAAGTCTGGCATTATATCACCTTTTTATTTTAAAATTTTACTTATATTATTATTATAACATGAAAAAATAACAGGGACCTGAAAAGTCCCTGTTATTTTCAATAAACACCCATTGAATTTTTGCCTATCATTGGCCAGCTTGACGAATCCGGTCCTGTTATATTATCATATATTGCATAAATATAACCATTATAAGTAGAAAAATAAATTGTTCCATCATTTGATATTATTGGACTTTGAAAATATGTATAGTCTCCAGAATCAAGTGTAAATACCCATTTTTCACTTCCATCTCCTGGATTAAATGCATATAATTTTGTGTCAGTTAAAACATAAATTGTTCCATCACTTCCTACTGCTGGAGAACGTGAAAATATATGATCACCATTTGGTAAGGTTATTGACCATTTTTCAGTAAGATCCGGATTTACTGCATATAATTTATCATAATAAACTGCATAAATTGTTCCATCACTTCCTACAACCGGCATTCCCGGATTAAATCCAACTGATGATGGCGGATCAGACATAATTGTATCTGTAGAAAATTCTGTATCTATATTATAATAAGCAATCGAATAATCATCTCCAGTAGTAAAACTAGTTATAAGATAGTTTTCATTGTTATAATTACTATATATCACTCCATATGCTGCTTTAAATCCTTCAGTTGTTTTTTCACCAAAATAAGCATCCAACTTTATTACACCTGGGTTAGAACCTCCAAATGGTATAAACAAATAATCTACTCCTTCTATTTTAGCTGAGATTATCCCTGAAACATCCGATGTATTGGCATTAATAGTTGTAGTAGAACAGGAACCACTTTCATATGTTACAAATAATGTTGCATCAATAAGATTCCCTGCTGTTTCATCTTTGCCTATAAAATACAAATTACCATCTTCTATACTTGTAAAATATGGGAATAAATTAGAGGCAATATCTGGAATAGACCATTTCACAAATCCCAAATCTGAATCAATTGCAACCATAGAGGAACCGTTTCCTCGTAATGTAGTATAAATATTCCCATCATAACCTTTCATTAAACTATACCCCGCCAGAAAATCGTCTATCATACTCCCTTGTACTACAAAATAAACAAGCATTGTATTCCATTCCAAATTACCATTTGAATTATACTTTGAAACATATGTTTTTGTATTTTCAGTACTTGAGGATGAATAGGTTATATATATATTTCCTTCATCGTCTATTACAGGATTTGCTGCAATATAATTCCCACCTGTATCTATTTTGAACTTTAATGTTCCTGGAACTATATGTCTTATAGTATATATTTCACTGAAGCTTTTAGCTCCGTGTTCGTCTTTTGCAACTATTTGCCAGTATAGAACATCTGTAGTCAATGAAATAGTATAGGAATTTGTTGTTAAATCCGATGCAGTAATTGCAAGAGTATTTGTAGATACAGTACTTGTATATAAATCATAAACTACAGTATCGTTGTCTTTATCTACTACTTCATTCCAGTTTAAAATAACAGAATTTTCATATACTTTTTCCAGGTTATCAGGAGAAGTTAATACAGGATCTTCTGGTGGTGAATTTGTTTTAAATTTATAAATTGCACTTTCTGTTTCTCCACGATTTCCATCATTTGCTATTACTTTCCAGTAATATGTTTTATCTTCTTCTAAATTTGATATAGTTATTGTTGTGCTTTCATAACTACTTTCTACCAATGGTGGACTTGATATATCTCCAAAATATATATCATATTTTATCTGATCTCCATCTATATCCAATCCATTCCATACCAATACTACTGTATCAGTACTTTCTACTGTTTCATTATTCATTGGATTTACTATACTTATTGATGGTACATTGTTTGGTTTTTCGGCAACTGTTACTGAACTTATTCCTGTTTCGCTTATGCCGCCTCGTCCATCATTCACTCTTATTTTCCAATAATATGTTTTACCTCTTTCTACTGGAATTATGTAACCTGTACTTTCACTGCTCACCTGTACTAACGGTGGATTCTTTTGTTCTCCATAATATATATCTGATTTTACTTCATCTCCATCTTCATCACTTATTTCCCATTTTAATTCTATTTCTGTTGTTTCATAACTATATTCTTCCCCATCATCAGGACTTTCCTTTGTTACTACCGGAATATGATTATTTTCTTCCATTTCTTTATTGGTTTTAAATTTATATACTCCACTATCTGTTTCACCATCATTATTATCCTTTGCTATTACTCTCCAATAATATATTTTATCTTCTTCTAAATTTGGTATTGTAATTGTTGTTTTTTCATATCCACTTTCTATTAATGGAGGGCTTGATATATCTCCAAAATATACATCATATTTAATCTGGTCACCATCTATATCTGATCCTTTCCATTCCAGTACTACTGTATCAGTGCTAATCAATGTTTCACTGTTTAAAGGACTTATTATATCTATAGCTGGATCAGTATTTTCCGGATTATCCCCACTATGTTCTATAATAAAATAGTAAGTGTCAGACTCTGTTAATGCACCTCTGGAATCTTTTACCTGAATTCTCCAATAGTATTTTTTATTTTCTTTAAGATCTGATATTATTAAGCTTGTTGAATCATAATCCACTTTTATTAAAGAGGGTAAAGGAAAATCTCCAAAATATACATTATATGTTAATTTATCATTATCCGGATCTTTACTGTCCCAGATTATTTTTACTGTATTTGTACTTTCTAATGTTATATTATTTTCCGGAGATATTAAGTCTATAGCTGGTGAATGATTACCCGGAATTTCTACCTGTTTTGTATAAAAATATTGCGTTTTTGATTCCACAAATCCACCATCTTCACCATAAGATATTATTTTCCAATAATATCTCTTTCCAGATTTTAAATGACTTAAATAAAAATATTTTTCTTTATAATGTTCTTTTACTAACGGTGGAATGGGATTATCTCCAAAATATATGCTATATTCTTTAACCTTAAAATCATCTTTATTCATTTTCCATTCCAAGGTTGCTTCATCTGTTTGAGATATTGTTTGACCATTTTCTGGCGTCAAGAAAACGATTTCTAAGTTTTTATAAACATCATTTTCTTTTTCCTTTTCGCTTATTGTTTTAAAATACCATATTGGTCCTTCTGTAATCCCTCCTCTATTATCCTTTGCAACAACTTTCCATTTATATAATGTATCTGGATGTAAATTTGTGTATTTTATTTCAGTTTTTGGATAATCCACTTCTACTGGAGTTAAATTTCCATTGGATTCTGAGAGATATACGTTATATAGTAATTTATCGTTATCTGAATCCTGGCAATTCCATTTTAATGTTATTTCCGTTGCAACATTTGTTGAATTATTTGCAGGAAATGGTTCATACGGTTTTAACGGTGCTGTATTTCTTAAAAAACATCCTGCTAATAATATCAATATCATACCCAGCCATACAATTTTATACAATCGTTTCATAATACCGCCCCCTAAAAATTATTAATACATCTTTAATTCAATTATATCACAAAATTAAAAAAATGGTCGATTTTTTATAATCGACCATTTTTTATTTATTATTTTTTAAATCCTATTTAATTTTAATCGTGCATATAATGGAATACCATTTAAATATGGTGGATAATATTCTCCTTCTATTAAAGGTAACGCATATTCAATGAATTTTTCATTTACAAACATTCCATCTTCTGTTATAAATTCTGGTGGAATAAGTTTTGTTTCATTTGCCACATTATCTAAAGGAATTAACTTTGTTGTGCTCATATATGGAGAATTCATTAATCTTTCAATTCCAACCATATATCCACTTTTGCCTTCTAATGCATATTTAACGGCCATTGCTCCAACTTCAATTGCTTCATTTACATCTACCTGACTTGAAATGTGTCTTCCACTTCTCTGTAAATAATCAGGCACTGCATAATGTGTTTTAATACCCAATTCGCTTCTTATAAGATTAGCAAGCGTTGAACCAATTCCACCTAATTGAACATTTCCAAAATTATCTTTATATCCTCGAGCTGCAACGAATGTTCCATCTGCATATTTTATTCCTTCTGAAGCTGCAATTGAACAATAGCCGTATTTTTCAATTGTTTTTTCCACTTTTTCAAAAAACTTTTCTTTATTAAAAGGAACTTCTGGCAATAATATAATGTGTGGTCCGTCACTTTCATGCCTTTTGGCAAGCGCTGTAGAAGCCGCAACCCATCCTGCATGCCTTCCCATTGTTTCTAAAATAAATACTTTTGTGGAATCTGCAGCCATGCTTTTTACATCTAATGTTCCTTCTAAAATAGCAACAGAAAGATATTTTGCAATAGAACCAAATCCTGGTGTATGATCTGTTTCAGGTAAATCATTATCTACCGTTTTTGGTACTCCCATTACTTTGATATCATATCCTATTTTCTGTGCGTATTGATGGATTTTATTTGCTGTATCCATTGAATCATTTCCACCATTATAAAAGAAGTACTTTATGTTATACCTGTCAAATATTCTAAATATTTCCTCAAATTCACTTTCTTCTTTTAATTTTCTTCTACATGAACCAAAAGCACTTGATGGAGTAAACTTTAATAATTCTATTTGTTCTGGATCTTCTTTCCCCATATCTGCTAACTCTTCATTAAACACACCATTAATTCCATTGATTGCAACATAGATATTATCAATTTCTTCTGCATTTAATGCAGCTTTTATTACACCATATGCTGATGCATTTATTACACTGGTAACTCCTCCTGATTGTGCATATATAGCATTTTTCATACTAAAACCTCCCTCTCTATGTCAATAAAAATAATAGGCTCACCTTTAATGGTAAGCCTATTTTATCACATCTATAATTCAAAATTTTTAAACAGTATTAAAATTTGACGTCATATTTATTATGTATTTACATAAACATCGCAAATAATTTATACATCAAAAATGAAACTACTGCTGCCGCTGGAACTGTAAGGAACCATGAAACAAATATATCTTTTATAACTCCAAGATTTATTGAACCAACACCCCTTGCAAGTCCATTACCTATAACAGAACCAACTACAGTATGTGTTGTGGAAATTGGCATTCCCATGTTTGACGCTATTAATACTGTTGTTGCTGTAGAAAAGTCTATTGTAAACCCTCTTGAATTATTTAATTCTGTAATTTCTGTACCTACTGTTTTCATAACCCTCTGGCCCCAGATTGCAACACCAATTGCTATACCAAGCCCTCCCATTGCAAGTATATATCTTGGAATTTCTGCTTTTGCACCTACTGTTCCTGTTACAACAGCTGCATATATTGCAGCTACTGGCCCTATTGCATTTGCAACATCATTTGCGCCATGAGCTAAAGCAACATAACATGAAGTTACAACCTGAGATTTTCTAAATATTTCTTCGACATACTGATATGGATCATCTGTAACGTTTTTCATTTTGGCTATTATATAAATCATTATTATTACAGAAATAAATGCACCAAATAATGCGGCCCATATTATAGTTTTTAAAGTAATTGACATATGAAGGGTTTTTACAATAAATGAAAGTCCTATTATAAATGCGGCAAGGCCAAGAAAGAAAGGTATCCAGATTTTCGAATTTCTTTTTATGTCTTTACTGTGGAGAATAGTTGCAGAGATAGCTTTAAACATAAAGAAGGAAACCAGCAAACCAACAAGAGGTGAGATAATCCAGCTCAATGTAATGGTTACTATTTTACCCCAATTTACAACTGCTAGACCACCTGCGGCAATTCCATAACCCACCATACCTCCAACAATGGAATGAGTGGTTGAAACTGGCCATGAGAAATAGGTTGCTATCATTAACCATATTGTAGCCCCTATTAAAGCAGCCATTGACCCCCAGATAACCACTTTTGGATCAGCAAGTAAATCAAGGTGCAATATTCCCTTTCTTATTGTTTCAGTAACCTGTTTCCCAAAAAATGTAGCGCCAACAAATTCTAAAACCCCTGCAATTAATACAGCCTGTTTTGGTGTAATAGCCTTTGCACCAACAGCAGTAGCCATCGAATTAGCAACATCATTGGCACCAATTGCAAGTGCCATTCCAAATCCTATTAATAATCCTATAATTAATATTGTAGTCACGGATTTATCCTCCTTTACTCATTTATTAATATATGTACTCTATCACATACGTTTTGAGTAACATCAGCTATACGAGCAAGTAATAATATTAATTCCCTTAAGTAAAGGAAATCAATAGGATTCATTGTATTTTTCTGGGAATAAAGCCATTTCCCAAATTTAAATAATTTATTATCTACATCTTTTTCAAACCATTTCATTTCTTTTATATCCTGCTCTTCTATTGAAACTGTTTCTTTAGAAAAGTCAGAACTTAAGATTATTTTTAGATATTTTATGGTTTTTTTGAAATGATCAAGCATTTTTTCTATTTCATTTACAACAGAAAAAATAATTTCTTTATGTTCTTCTTCTAATTCTATTTGATTAAATGTCATTTTTTTCGCTACATCTTCAATGAGATCGATTATTGAATCCTGTAAATCTATAAATTCCAGGAGTTCAATACGTTCAAATCTGTAAAGATGCCCTTTTTTTAATAATTGCCTGAAATTTCTTTTAATGTCGTCTGCATCGTCCTCAAGTTTATCAATTTTTTCGACGAGATCTTCGATATTTTCCTGATTTAAATATCTTTTAAAAAGTTCTGGAAGATAATCCGATGCCTCTTCTACAATACGGGCATGTTTTATGATCTCATCAATAGGATTAAAACGTTGAAATACCTTTCCCCAGATAGTAATGGGAATCACCTCCTGTATGATTAATTATCTCTTGCATATTTAGACAGGAATTCATATGCTTCGTTAATCTGTTTAAACTTTTCTTCGCATATTTCTTTTCCATCTTTACATCTATCCGGATGATATTGCTTTGTTAAATCCCTGAATCTTTTTTTCAATTCATCTTTTGTGAAGTTTTCCGATAATCCAAATATATTTCTATAATAATCAAATTTTTGTCTTAATTCATAATAATTTTGAGAACCATAATATTGTCCTGAATCAGAAGAATTGCTGGTTTGTCTATATTGCCTGTAATTTCCGCCATATGTATTTCTCCTATACGGCCCATATCTATAGTATCTAACTCTTACATTTTTTGATAAAATATAGATCCCCAAAACAACAAAAAGCAATAATATAGGATTTCTCAGTATTAATACAAGAATTGATATGAAAAGTTTGAAAAAAATTGAAATTACAGAGAAAAAGCCTATTATTAATAATATTCCCAATATAAGCAGTATTCTGTCCATTTTTACCCTTCTTTCATAGTTCTTTTACAACAAGATAATAACATATAATTTTTGAAAGTTTATTGCTTTTATTTTTCAAAGAGAAAAAGGCATCAGAAAAATCTCTGATGCCTTTTATTATATATTCTGTATAATGCCGGAAAATCTATTAAAAAATGTAATAATATAGCATTTATAATTCCGTATTCAAAATAAATATAGGAAAAAAACAATCCAAAACCAAAACGCAAAGGAAAAGAAATAAAAAAATATTTTTTCTTTTCCATACCATTTATTACATTAAATATATGAACCATTGCAAATAAGAAAGAAGAGATTAAGACGCTATAAAATTCCATATTTAATATTTTTATTAAATATGTATTTAATATTCCTCTAAATAAAACCTCTTCTGTAATGGCTGCTGATAAAGGAATTAAAAAGACAAGATTTTTGTTTAAATATATTCTAAGTCCATCACTTTTTATTATTTTTTCTGGCAAAGTTATAATCGCTATTCCATAAACCACGAACACACTAAGCAATTTTAAATATTGCAGATTAAAAGTATATAATTTTAATCCCGCAATAGGAATTAAAATTAATGAAAATATTATTTTTATAGTCGAAGCTCTTTCTAACGAATACTTTTTTTCTATTAAGTATATAAATAAAAAGTATGCTGCTAATATTATTGCAAGAATTAGTATTTGCATGTATGAATTATTTCTCCTTCAATTTTATTATTGTTTCAACAAATGATTTAAATATTGGGTGAGGCACCCCAACTTTTGATTTTAATTCTGGATGATATTGAACGCCTATAAAGAATGGATGATTTTCTATTTCAACAGCTTCAACAAATTCAGATTTTGAGGATATTATTAATTTGTTTTCTTTGTTTTCTTCGTCTGGATATGCAAATAATTCTTTGAATTTTTCTAAATTAACTTCATATCTATGTCTATGTCTTTCGCTGATATTTTCTTTTTTATAAATTTCATATAATCTGGTATTTTTAAATACTTTTGTATCCTGAGCTCCCAATCTCATTGTCCCGCCTAATTTTAATACTTTTTTCTGTTCTTCCATTATGTCTATTACAGGATATGGGGTTTCAGGATTAAATTCAGAAGAATTTGCGTTTTCTAAATTTCCCACATTTCTTGCAAACTCAATTACAATAATCTGCATTCCAAGACATATTCCAAATAATGGTATTTTGTTTTCTCTTGCAATTTTTACCGCTTTTATCTTTCCTTCTATTCCTCTTTTTCCAAATCCACCCGGTATTATTATACCATCATATTTTAATAATAATTCCTTTGCTTCTTCTTCTGATAATTCTTCGAGTATTTGTGAATCTATAAGTTCAGGTTTTTCTGCTCCACTTAAGAATATACTTTCTATTATGCTTTTATATGCATCATCTGTACCAAGATACTTACCAACCATGGCTATTTTTATTGGTGCAAATGTTTTTGGATAATTCCAGTTTAATGTGTCTTTTATTTTTAAATTTAATTTCTCTGCTATTATTTTTTGAATTCCCATGTAATATAATTTTTCCGGTACTTCATATACGTTATCTGCATCTGGAAGGTTTATAACATACTTTCTATCTATTCCAGCAAATAATGCTATTTTATCTAAACTCGGTGAATCTATTGTTTTTTCAGTTCTGATTATTAGCATGTTTGGATGAATACCTATTTTTCTTAATAATTGAACTGATTGTTGTGTTGGCTTCGTTTTAAATTCATTGGTAACTCTCAAATATGGTACAAAGGTTACATGAATAAAGAAAAAGTTTTCTATTCCTTCTTCAAGAGATAATTCTCTCACTGATTCAAGGAATATTTCTCCTTCAATATCCCCAACTGTTCCGCCTATCTCTATCATTAACAAATCAGCATCTATGCTTTTTATTCTATTTTTTATTTCTTCAGTTACGTGAGGTACCATCTGTACTGTTGCACCAAGATATTTACCTTCACGCTCTTTTTCTATTATTGATTTAAATATCTGTCCTGCTGTAATGTTATTAAAACGTTTCATATCAATTCCTAAAAATCTTTCATAATGCCCAAGATCAAGATCTGCTTCATATCCATCTTCAGTTACAAAAACTTCTCCGTGCTGATTTGGATTCATTGTTCCAGCATCAACGTTTAAATATGGATCAATTTTTAAGGAATTAACCTTTATTCCAGCATCTTTTAAAATTCTTCCTATGGATGCCGAAACAATTCCTTTACCTATTCCACTAAGAACTCCACCTGTTACTACAATATACTTTTTCGCCATTTTAAACCTCCTTCAAAATTTTATATTAATTTAAATTTTCTTTTACAAAAAAGAACAGGGGAAGCGACTGCTTCCCCTGTGAGGTATTATTCTTCGTCTATATTTAATTTTTCTGCAAGTGAGTTAACAACATCTTCTACAGTTCTTATATTTTCAAGTTCTTCGTCTTCGATAGATACTCCAAGTTCAGATTCAAATGCCATTGTTAAGTCAACAAGTTCTAATGAATCTGTATCTAAGTCGTCTGTAAAAGATGCATCGAGAGTTACGTCTTCTTCATCAACATTAAGTGTTTCAACTATAATTTCTTTTACCTTTTCAAAAAGTTCATCTCTTGTCATTTTTATACCTCCTTGATTGTTTTCACAAGACAGCCATTTTTTTAAGACTAAATCGGTATTATTATATTAATAATTTCAAAACATGTCAAGTAAATTTTTTGTAAATATAATTTTAAAATAATTTTTTTATCTTTTTAATATCTTCATCATCTATAATATCCTGATTTTTTAATTCTGATAATATTTTAAATTTCTCTGTTATATCAAGTTTTGAGATTTTTGAAAAGATATAGCTTAATAATTCATTTTTATTTTCAAATTTAATCTTCTTTATTTCTGAAACTATATCCTCTTTTTTACCTGTTGTTTTTTCATAATTATTATCTTCAATTGTTTTATTTTCAAATGATTCTTTTTTATATGTTTCACTTAATATATATAATGTGTTTGTTTCTTTTATTAAGGACAATAATAAAAACCATTCATAAAGATTAAAGGTTACTATTCTTAATATTACAACGGCATTGGCATCTCTATATTTTAATGGAGCTTTATCAATTAAGTTATGCTGAATCTCAAAGTTCTGCAATATAAACTGATCTCTTATTAATCTGTTAATTATTTTTATATAGGTTAGCCATAATAATAACAGAAATAAAACAAATAAAAATATTTCGCTATCAGGAATATATACATCTATATTTTTTAACTCTTCAATATTATGAACGCTTGCATACAATTTCTCAAACCTATTTGATATTTTTATAAAGATCAGTGTAAATCCAAGATAAGACAGTAGATATGCAATTAGATAAGATATAGAATTGTTTGTTTTTATTCTTTTTATATCTTCATTATCTATATTTGAGTTTTTAAAATATGCTTTTATTCTTTTTACATGTACATCCCTGTTTTTTAAAAGTATATGATATATAAACATTGTTATGGCAAAGCTTAATGGCCATAAGTATGGAATGATATACATTATCATCCCTAAAAAAACTATCATTGGGTTTAAAAGTATCATTGAATCACTCCATAGTATTTTTTTCTTTTAATATTTGAGGAACCCAATACCTTTCAACTTCAAATTGTTCCCCGGTTTTCATATTTTTTATTGAAACTGTTTCTTCATCTCTTTCTTTTTCTCCTATTATTGCTACAAATGTTGCTCCCATCTTATTTGCATGTTTTAATTGATTTCTTAAACTTCTATCTGAAATATTAAGGAAAACCCTCAAGCCTTCTTTTTTTAAGTTTCTTGAAAGTTTCAATGCTTCAATATCTGTATTTTCTCCAGAATATGCAACATATACATCGATTTCTTCTGGATTTTCGACTTCAACTTCTTCGCTTTTTAATGCAAGTATTATCCTTTCAACTCCCAGGGCAAATCCTATTGCTGGAGTTTCTTTTCCTCCTAATTCTTCAACAAGAGAATTGTATCTTCCACCACCAAGTATAGCAGATTGAGCTCCTAATCCATAATGAACAATTTCAAATGCTGTTCTTGAATAATAATCCAATCCTCTAACGATTTTTGGATCTATTTCATAACTAATTCCCATTTCATCAAGGTATTTTACTACACTTTCAAAATGTGATTTACATTCATCGCATAGATAATCTAAAATAGATGGTGCATCTTTTGATATTTCTCTATCTACTTTACAATCTAACAACCTCATTATATTGGTATCGTATCTAGTCTGACAATCCTTACACATATTTTCAAGATGTGGTTTAAAATATTTTTTTAATGCTTCCCTATATTTTGGACGGCATTTTGGACATCCTATACTGTTTATTTTTATTTTATAATTTTTCAACCCAAATGCTTTTAACAATTCATCAGCCAATATTATTGTTTCCGCATCAGAAATTGGTGTGTCTGTACCAAAAATTTCTACCCCTATTTGATGAAATTGTCTTTGACGTCCTGCTTGAGGTTTTTCATATCTAAACATTGGCCCCATATAATATAGTTTTATCGGTGAACCAAGATTTATCATGGAATTTTCTATATATGCTCTTACAACAGAAGCTGTGCCTTCTGGCCTTAATGTAACTGACCTTTTTCCTTTATCTTCAAATGTATACATTTCTTTTTTTACTATATCTGAAGTTTCACCTACACTCCTTGTAAATAATTCTGTTGGCTCTATTATAGGTGTTCTAATTTCTTTAAATCCATACTTTATAAATGTATCCCTTGCAATCTTTTCTATATAATACCAGTACTTTGTTTCATCACCAAATATATCCTGTGTTCCTTTAAACCGCTTATACTTCGCCATAAACTACCCTTTAAAAGGATTCACCTCCTCGAAATTCCTGTATCTTTATTTCTATTATATCTTTAATATCTCTTATCATTTTTATAATTGCAAAATATATTACAAAGAACTCAAGTCTACCTAAATACATACCTATTGTCTCAATCCAGATAACTCCAAGCGGAGAATCTGGAGTTGTTATTCCAATTGATAGTCCAACTGCTGATAATGCTGATGCATATTCAAAAAGAGAATCTTCCATTGAATAGCCGTATCCCAATAATACCATTACACCTATTGTATAAACAATAAAATACATAAATACAACCGCTATAACATCTTTTAATGTGTCATAGGAGATTCTTTTTTTGGATATTCCTTTGTAAACTTCTATATGAAATATGCTTCCTTCAGGTTTAAAGTATGTTTTAATTTGATGTACTATTATCTTCCATATAACAAATACCCTGAATAATTTCAATCCACCTGAAGTTGAATCCATCATACCACCAAGTATCATTAATATTGTCATAATCAATAATCCCATATTATTCCAGTTATTAAAGGTCACAGTTGAAAAACCTGTTCCCGTTAATGCCGAAATAGCCTGAAACGCAGAATGTCTTATACCATTTAAAGGGCCGTATAATTTATCTGTTGTAAAATAGGCTATCATGGGAATTGAAAATAATAAAATAAAAAACATTGTTTTAGGTTCCGGATTCTTTTTAAATAAATCTCCTCTTCTTAATGCTGCATAATGAACACCAAAGCCTGTTCCACCAGCTATCATTAATACCATTATTATTATTTCTGCAACAGGATTATTAAACTCTCCTACACTATCTATTTTTGTCGAAAATCCTCCTGTTGCTAAAGCTGTTAATGTATGATTAAATGCATCAAAGAAACTCATATGAGCTAAAATTGTTAATAATATTATTCCTATTCCAGCCCATGAAAGATAAATTCCAAAAATTATCTTTGCTGAATCTCGCAAATTCGGAACAACGTTATCCGTTCTTCCTTCCGCCTGGTATAAACCGACGCCAAGTGCTCCAGTTGCTATAACCATTATTAACGCAAAGCCAGCACCACCAAAATATTGCATTAAACTTCGCCAGATAAGAAATATTTTGGGAATTTTTGTCACATCTACAAGGGTTAAACCTGTTGTGGTCCATCCGCTCGTAGATTCAAATATTGCATGATGTATATTTAATATTCCAGAAAATACAAATGGCAATGCTGAAAAGAATATTGATAATGTCCACACAAGAAATATTATTACTATTGCATCCTGAATGTTTATTGGTGCGTTTTCTGTTCCCCAGCTAAGCAATATAAAGAATGCACCTGTAAAAACAGTTATTAACCCTGTTTCAAAAAAACTATAAAATGATGGAAGATCTTTATATAAGATTATCGCTAATGTTCCAAATAACATCAAGGCTATCCCAAAGTATATTAGCATAGTGCCTGTGTTTTTAAATATTAATTTATATCTATGTTTTAGATTTGAAAGGTATTTTGGCATTTACTTTCATCCCTTCAAGAGTTTTAATTTTACTTCTGGAACTTTGTGTTTTAATGAGAATATAACAAGCTTATCTCCAGGTAATATTTCTGTATTTCCCTGAGGAACGAATATTTCTTCATTTCTTATTAGCATACTTACAATTGAGTTCTCTGGCAAATGAACATCTTTTAATTTTTTATTGGCTATATAATCCTGCTTTTTTATTCTAACTTCTATTATTGCCAGTTTATCTGCATATGGATTGAAGAAGCTTAAATTTGTTTGATACTCAATTGATGCCTCTATTAATTTTTCAATCCAATTTGTAATACTTACCGTTTCAATATGATTATTTAAAAATAGTTTTTCATTTTCTGGATAATTTACAAGAGATATTACTCTGATATCTTCATATAGGTTTTTTATTACCCACGAAACAACAAAATTAAGCGCATCATCATCAGATAAGGATATTACGCCTCCAACCCTATTTGGCGCCATATCAAGGCTTTCCAGAAAGCTAACTTCTGTTGGATCGTGCAAAATACCTTCAAGATTGGCATAATAGGCTTTTAAAGATAATATTCTATTAACATTTTGAGGTTTTGAGGATATATAATAAACGTTATGTCCCTGATATAAAAGATTTCTAACAATAGAATAGGCTATCGTATTTCCTTCAATTATATAAAAGATTTTGTTTTTCATAATGCAACACCTTCATTTCCTATTAATTCATCAACAGCATGTTCTATAGGACAGAATATATTGAGTCCTGCTTTTTCAAAAAGATTTTTTTTCTGCGGATCATTAACCCTTGCTATTATTTGAAGATTTGCATTTTTTGATTTGTATAATGTATTACATGCATTGGCAAGCATAAAGTTTAAATTATCATCAGGAGTTACTATATATATCAAATCTGCTTTTTCTGCTTTTACCTGTTCTAAAATAACTATATCAGAACTATCTACAACCATTGAAAATCCTGTAAAGTTGTATTTTTTTAATCTTTCCAATGCTTCTGGATCTTTGTCAACAACTATTACATTGTGTTCTTTAGAAAACTTTCTCGCTAATTCGGATCCCAATCTTCCACAGCCTATTATTATTATATATTTCATTTTATTTTTCATTTTCAAAATCCTCCAAAACACTTTCTATAGTATTTTGCAAATCTTTATCCTTAATAACCCCATCTGATAATGCCAATGCTGCTTTATAATGTTTTCTTAAAAGAGTTATGTTTTTCAATTTCTTCCAGTACAAAAAACCCAATAACATATGACTTTCATATCTATTGGGATTATCTCCCATTAATTTACTTATTTTATCTTCAAGGATAAAAAATTCAAGATTGCTGTTTTCTGGAGAAAACTTCATTATTTCTCCTCTTAATTTTCTGTATTTCGATTCAAATGTTTCTCCTTGAAAGATAGATTCTGCCAGCATTATTGAAAATTCCTCAGGTACTATAGGCTTTTCTATCCAATCAACAACCCCTATTTTAAATGCCGATTTAATATAATTAAGATTCATTTTATTACTTACAACATATAATGGCGTTTTAGGTTGATATGCCCTTAATATTTCAAGGGAATTGACAATATTTTCACCGTGTAATTCTATTTCGCTAATTATAAGTGAAAATCTTTCTTTGAAATTTTCTTCTTCATTAATAAATTTGTTTAATTCTTCTGTGGTGTAAATTATCGTATTAATATATTCATCATCGCTTAAGAAGCTATGTATCATTTTTTCATACAACATAACAATTTCTGGCGAGTCGTCAATAATAAGAATTTTATGCATAATATTCCTCCTCTGGAATCATAAAACTATAAAACAAATTCGCTTAAATCCTTGTTATCTGCTAATTCTCCTATTCTCTGCCTTACATATTCTTTGGTTATCTGAATTTCAACTTCTGTTTCAAGTGGAGCTTCAAATGATACTTCTTCAAGCACTTTTTCAACTACTGTATATAGTCTTCTCGCGCCAATATTTTCAATTCTTTCGTTTAAATCAAAGGCAATTTTTGCAATTTCTTCAATTCCTTCTTCTGTAAATACAAGGTTCACTCCATCTGTTTCAAGCAATGCTTTGTACTGTTTTGTAATTGCATTTTCCGGTTCTACTAATATTCTTATAAAGTCTTTTTCTGTTAAAGCTTCAAGTTCTACTCTTATTGGAAATCTTCCCTGTATTTCCGGTATTAAATCAGATGGTTTTGCAACATGGAAAGCACCTGCTGCTATAAATAACATATAATCTGTTTTTATTGGGCCATGTTTTGTAATAACTGTAGTACCTTCTACTATAGGCAATAAATCTCTTTGAACACCTTCTCTTGAAACATCGGGTCCTGATCCACCTGATCTTGCCGCTATTTTATCCATTTCATCAATAAATATTATACCTCTATTTTGAGCTCTATCTATTGCTTCCTGAATCATTTTTTCTTTATCTATTAATTTTTCTGCTTCAAGAGGTAATAATAATTTTCTTGCGTCTCTTATTTTTACTTTTTTTCTTTTGATTTTTTTAGGCATCATATTTGAGAACATTTCGCCAATTTGAATTCCCATATCTTCAAATTCAGGCCCCAATCCAGCAAACATAGGAGCTGGAGCTTCTTCAACCTCTATTTCTATTTCTATATCTTCTAATTCACCATTTCTTAATTTTTGTCTTAATGCTTCCCTTCTTTCAAAATTATCTACTGGTTCTTCTGGCTCTTCTCTTCTTGGCTGATTTTGACCAAACATATTAAGTAAGTCCATAAAATTACCTGCATTCATATTTTTCTTCTTTTTTACACCCATAATAGAGTCAAGAATAATTTCTTCAACCATTTTTTCTGCTTTATCCTGAACATTTTCCATCATTTCATTTCTGACCATATTTATTGAAACATCAACAAGTTCCCTTATCATTGATTCAACATTTTTTCCTACATATCCAACTTCTGTAAATCTTGTGGCTTCAACTTTTATAAATGGCGCATTTGCTATTTGAGCTAATCTTCTGGCTATTTCTGTTTTACCAACACCTGTTGGACCTATCATAAGTATATTTTTAGGCATAATTTCTTTTCTCATATTTTCTTCTAATTTTAATCTTCTATATCTGTTTCTTAAAGCAATAGCTACTGATTTTTTCGCTTCATTTTGCCCTATAATATATTTATCTAATTCTTTTACAATTTGTTTTGGGGTTAATTCAACTGCCATTTAATCCACCTCTTTCCTTAAATTAAAATTAATCAAGATAATTATACCATAAATATATTGTATTAATGGTAAAGAAAATATGAAAGTGGATGAAAAAAATGCCCGCAAAACGCGGGCATTAAAATCATTTTTACTTTCCTTGGATTATATTATTGATATTTGAATATGTTGCATAACCATTATTAAAGAAGCTCATAAAGTTGTTTACTATACTCATTACACCTAAAACATTTGTCATTGCATTTTTTGGAACAAAGATGATGTCTCCTGGTTCTAATAATTTATTCATTTCTTCTGGAACGTTTGATCCATTATAAAAATCTTTAAGATTTAATACAATCGGTGGTTGATCTGGACCATCTGTAAATAAATATACATTTGAAAGTTCTGCTGTTTGTTTATTAACCCCAGCTTTAAATAAAGCTTCTATAACATTTAATCCTTTTGTATATGGTATCATTCCAGGTTTTAGAACCTCACCAAAGATATATACTACCTGATTGTGTGTACTTGGAATATATACTACTGTTCCTGGTTCCACTAATATTTTATTTAAATTTTCTACGGAATCTAAATTAATTTCTTTAACTTCTCCAGATTTCAAATACAATTTAATGACTTCTTGACTTCTCCAATCAATAGAAATTTGACCCAATAATTCTGTTAAAGGTATTGAGACCTCTGTTTTTATACTTCTTGGTGATGTATTACCAAGAATAGTTATATAATTTAGATTAACATCTGTTTCAACAGTTACATATGTTCCCATTGGAATTTTTGCCATTGGATTGTTAATTACGTCAGAATTTGTATATTCAGCTATTTTTTCATTGTTTTGATATATTGTTATAGTACCAGTTCTTGAAGGTGAGAACCCATCTACAGCACTATATAAATTAATTAGCGTTACATAATCTTGATTCTTAGGGGTTAATGTTTTTATCATACCATTTTTATATACAATTATGTTATCGTTTTGTGTTTTTACCACGTTTATATAAATAGGTTTAATAACAGGAATTATACTTAACTTTTCTTGAGCTTCTGCTCCATTTAATTTGTATACACCATTTTCATCCTTTATCACAATTTCATATTTTTTAGATGGAATAAATCCTGATTTTAACAAGATATCCCATATTGATTCACTGTATTTTGCAACATATGTTCCTGGAACTACACCTTCACCTAATATATATACATTTCTCTTAGAAGTTTCAGCTAATAAGGTCATTCCAGAATCTATAATATCGTTATATACTTTATTTTCTTCAATATAATATGTTTTAGAATAATTATCTCCCAATACTATTATTCTTCCGCTAAAATCGCTTCTAAAACCCCTTGCCCTTGCTATAATAGCTGATAAAGTCATTGGCTCTGAAAGGTTGAAATCCAATTTTCCATTATAATTAAATGCACCAAATAAATATACATAATTCTTTTTTATTTTTATTTTTATAATTGCTCCTGCTTTTAATTCTCCATTTTCAACTTCAAATGTTTTTACGTTATCCTCTAAAATACCAAGTTTTGCTAAGATTGTTTGTTTATCTATTTTTTCGTTTTTTGAAAATCTCATTGTTCTTGCAATATCACCTGTTATATATACAACTTTATCTATTGTTGTTACATCCACAAACATTCCTGGTTTAAAATCTATATTTTTTGTAGCTTCAATAGTTTCTTTTGTTTCAGGGTCAAATATTTTTATTATAGCTGAATCTTTATCTATTCCATATTTACCTATTAATGTATCTAAATCAAATTTTTCATTTTTTCTAAATACTATTTTTCCTCTTCCAGTCATATAAATATATTTTTCCTGAGAAATAAATTCTATGGACATATTATTTTTTAAATTTATATTTGTTGTAGCTTCAAAGGTTTCTTTTGTTTCTGGATCGTATATTTTAACCTTTGTTGTATCTTTATCAATACCTAATTTTCCAATTAATGTATTTAAATCAAATGATTCATTTGGTTCAAATATTATTTTTCCTCTTCCATTTACAAAAACATAATTTTCAATAGGAGTAAATTCTACAAATTGTCCAGGTGCAAATTCATAATTTTCTGTAACTTCTATTGGTTTTCCGGTTTTTTTATCATAAACTTTATATAAAACCTTTTTTGGATCTATTCCTAATTTTGCCATTAATGTTTTCAAATCAAAACTTTCATCTTTTTCAAATAATACTTTTCCACCTTTTTCATCAATTCCAAAAACATATACATATTTATCAAGCTTTTTTATAACAACTGTATCGCCTTTTTCAAGCATTATTTTTTTCGTTTTTAGCTCATCAAATGTTATGTTTAAGATATTATTTCCTCTTAAAATCATTATATTATTATCAAGCATTTGTAAATTTACTTCTGTTACAGATATTGCTTCAGAAATAATATCATTTAAAGTTATTCCATCATAAAATTGCAATGTTTTTATTCCAAAATCTGTATAAACAGTTATATCGTTATTATATTCAAAAGGAACAAGAATTGTAGAATTCTCTGGAATCATTGGATCGTCCTCAAGTAATAAACCTTTGAATAAATTTGTTATATCATATTTTTCTATCTTTCCATCAGGATATTTTACAATAACTTTAGAACTTTTCCATTCTACAGCAAATCCACCAGCTAACGCCAATACCTTTGAAAGACTTAACTGAGGTAAAGGCATTTCAACAATTCCCTGTTCTTTTACATTACCAATTATTTGAACTCTAAATGGAGCGTAATTGGTAATACCCAAAGTTATATTAGGTGATTTTATATAAATGGCCATTTTTTCTTTAATTTCATTTTCGAGCTGTGATATATCTTTACCTTCTGCTTTCATTCTTCCTATTGGTGGAACTGTTATCATGCCATCAGGACCAACAAGTATTTGTTGATTGGAATATTCTGGATATCCAAAAACCCATATTCCAAGAACATCTCCTTTTCTGATAGTATATTCTGAAAATGCAACTATAACCAATAATACAGTCAATAAAAGAACGAGTTTCTTCTTCATAAAAAAACCTCCCGCTATATTTATTTTTTTATTTTAATTATTTGCTCTATAAGATTTAATTCCTGATTGGAAAAACCATTTAATTTTAACAAATTCAATATTTCACTGGCTTTAGAAAATTCCTTTAATTTTAAATATGATCTTAATAATAACATGTTCATTTCCATAAAATACATTTCATTAACCTTTATTTTAATGCATTCTTCATATTTTCCAGATTCAAATAATGCTTTCATTAAATAAAAATTTGTCTCTTCAGAGTTAAAACCATTATTTATAGCTTTTCTAAAAAAATCGGCCGCTTTGGAATATTCATTTTTCATTAAATAACATACACCCAGATTATGCAAGGCTATTATATTATTCGGTTCATCTTTTAACACCATTTCATAATTTTCAATGGCAAAATCCACATTACTTTCTTTTAATGCCATATTGGCTATACTGATATAATAATTGATTTCTTTTTTATTCTGCAATTCCAACACCTTCCGAATAATAATACATAGTATCTGTTATCACTTTATTCCCAATATGTAAAAAGATTCTTACCGGTCTAATACCCGGTGCAATTGGAGGGAATATTTTATAATTTATTTTTTGAATAATCTTTTTTGAGTCTTTTATGTATTTTTCAAATAAACCAAAATCTTCTTTAGGAATAATTGCTCCACCTGTTAATTTTACCAAATTTTGAGTTTGTTCTGTTATATATTGATTTTTTACTATATATAACGATGTATTTGTAAATATAAACGGTATTATACTTGTTATATTAACATATTTATTTATGTCTGAATTTTCTTCATCATTTAAAATTACCACAGAATCATTTTTTATTTTTGGTAACATTTCAAGAAATAGATGTTCTGTATTATCAAAATAATAAAAATTCGGTTTCTCTAAACTTTTATTGTAATTAAACGCATACCTTCCCTCTGAATCGGTAATATAAATCTTTTTACTTATAAATTCTATAAAGTTATTTCCTGGATAAACAGTATTAATTTTTAAGTCTATTTTCATTTTTTCTGTATTAAATGCTATGCTATATATAAATATGTAAAACGGTAATGTTTCACTTTCAAAATCCACCATATCAAGCGAAGCCTGAAATTTGGTATAGTCAAACTTGGTTATTACACCATTTTTATATTTTAATAGATATGGAAATTTATAGAATTCTTTTAATTTTCCATCTTCAAATAAATATGTCTTATCATTCATAAAAGATATCAAAGTTATATTAAACGGCAAAGAGGCTATGCTATATGGAAGGTGCTTGTTTTTTAAAATATATTGTTTTACAATCTTTTTTTCAAAAATAGAAAAATATAGCAATTTTTTGTTTTTTATATCTAAAAGCTTAATCTCACCATCAAATAATGAACCTGAAGTAATAAATTCATCATGAGACATTTTGAACTCTTCAATAACTTTTCCAGTATAATCTAACTCTAAAACACTATTTTTCTCATTTGAAAATACCCAGAACCTTCCCACTTTATCAATTCCAAACAATAATAGATTCTTTAAGGAACTAATTTTTGTAAACACATATTTATTCGATTTGGAAAAATTCTTCATTAAATATAATCCTGTATTTCCTGAAATATAAAAATAATCTGTTCTGTCATCATAATATATATTTATCGCTTCAAAATCATCGGAAATTATTTCATTTAATTTTATCCAGCCTTCAACTGTATTATTAGCATTTGTATAATATATCAATTTATTTTGAACATCAAGAAGATATATATACTCATTTATTATTTCAAAATCGTTTATAATATAAAACTTTTCGTTCGAATTAATTATATTTTTTACCTTAAATAATTCTTTTACTTTTAATTCAGGATGCTCTGCTACGCCAAATGTTTTAAGAGACGATATAAATTTGTTAAGCGATATTGTTTCGCTATTGGAGGGAGCAAAAAACAAAATATTGTTTAAATCTTCCTGTGCTTTATCAATCTGTCCAAGCAATAAATCTAATTTTGCTGCGTAATACCAGAAATATGGAACATCATTTAAATAAATTTCATTGGTCATTGCTTCAGATAACTTTAATCTTGCTTCATATCTATTACCAGAAAAAAAAGCCTGAAGGCTCTCCGAAAATAATTTTCGAGCCATTTTTTCGCTTTCTGTTAAATTTTGAGAATATGCAAAAATAGTTAGTACAATAAGAAATACCAGAACAATAAACTTATTTTTCATTATCTTACCGATTTCTTAATTATCTCTATGATATCTGTTTTTCTTTCATTTCCATTAATTAATCTCTGAATATTAGCTTTATGCATATATACACTTAACCCTGCAAGGGTAAGATTTAATATTCCCAATTCTTTTGAAAAAAGGAAACTAACAAATCCAAGTATTGTTAATGTAACTATAGAGGCCAGCGATACATATTTTGTAATTAACGTTATAGGAAGCCATATCATAAAAAACAACCATCCAATTGTAGGATTTAATGCAAAATACGTACCAACAGTGGAAGCCACTCCTTTACCACCTTTAAATCTTAACCATATCGGAAACAAATGCCCTAATACAGCAGCTAATGCCACTAAATAAGCTATACTTCCAGAAAATTTAAAGGCTAAAAATGTTGGACAAAATGCCTTAGTTGCATCAAGAACCATGCTTAATATTCCAGGCAAAGCCCCTGCACTTCTTAAAACATTTGTTCCTCCAACATTTCCACTTCCAACTTTGGTGATATCTATACCTTTTATTTTTGCCATAATATAACTAAAAGGTATAGAACCACATAAATATCCAAAAATTATCCATAATATCAAAGACAATTTAATCACCTCATTATTTCTTACGGTTTTTAAATTTTATAAATACAGGGGATCCAATAAATGGATCTATATATCTACGTATCATATTTTGAATAGCTCTTTGATATGATTTTGGTATTTCATGAGGCATATTGCTGAAAAATGTAAATACCGGTGGTTTTACATCAACCTGAGTTCCATAATATATCTTTATTCTTTTTCCTTTTCTAACTGGTGGTGGAGAAACCATCATAAATCTTTCCAATGCCGCATTTAAAGCGCTTGTTGGTATTCTTCTTGTATATGATTCATATGCGGTGTTAATTGCATCCATAAGTTTTTCTATTCCCCAATGTTTTACTGTGGAAGTAAATACAACAGGACTATAATTTACAAAATATAATTCTTTTTCAAACATTTTTAAATATTCTTCCACTCTTTTATCGTGATACTTTACTAAATCCCATTTATTAAATGCTATAACTGTAGCCTTACCTCTATTTTCAGCAGTTCCTATTACTTTTTTATCCTGTTGAGTAATTCCCTCTGTTGCATCAATTAAAAGAACCACCACATCTGAGTTTTCAATTGCACGTATAGTCCTAACAGTACTATACATTTCCACACTGCCGTATTTGGTTTTTGATTTTCTCTTTAATCCTGCTGTGTCAACAAAAAGATATTTCTGTCCATTTATTTCCACTAATTCATCTATTGTATCCCTTGTTGTCCCCGGAACATTTGAAACTATTGCTCTTTCAATACCTGTAATTGCATTAAATAATGAGGATTTACCGGCATTTGCTCTCCCAATTAGAGCAACCTTTATAATATCTTCATCATTTTCTTCTAACTCTTCCATATGCTCTGGAATTTTTTCAAATAATTTTTCTATTAATTCATCCAGATTTTTATTATGTTCAGCAGATATTGGAATTGGCTCTCCAAATCCTAATTTATAAATTTCTGGCAATACGTTTAATTCAAACTTTTCATATGATTCAACCTTATTTGCAACAAGAATTACTTTATCCTTTATTTTTCTAAGTGTGTTTGCAAGATAATAGTCTTCTGCGGTTAATCCATTTCTTCCATCAATTACAAATATTATTGAATCCGCTTCTTCAAGCGAATTCATAACTTTTTCTTTTGCAATAGCTTCTAATTCATTGGTAGGCTCTTCAAAAATACCACATGTATCAACTAAGGTGAAGGCACGCCCATCGTAGCGTGCCTCACTAAATATTTGATCTCTTGTTACACCTGGCATATCCATTACTATTGCTTTTTTTTCTTTTATCAACCTGTTAAATAAAGTTGATTTGCCTACATTTGGTTTCCCAATGATTAGTACAACTGGTTTCATTTATTTAATCACCTCTTATTCTTCTAATAAGCTAACAACCATACTTCCTTTTTGATCTTCAGCTTCAAATTCTATTTTAATTATTTTACCATTTACTGTACTTCCAATTTCCAATACATCTTTTATATCCTGATTTTCTTCAAGATTTATCTTTGATTTTGGAATAAATGCTTCTACTTCATATTCATCAACGATAATTACAGCACCTTTTCCAACATATTTTACCACTTTACCTGAAATTTCATCACCATTTTTTAATTCATTTGATACCTTTTTCCATGGATTTTCTTTTGCCTGTTTTACACTTAATTTTATTTTCCTATTTTCTTTATCTACATGTAAAACCTTTACTTTTACTTTATCTCCTTCTTTAAATAAATCTTCAACATTATCTACAAAATTCCAGGATAATTCTGAAACATGGGAAAATCCTGTTAATTCATTATCGAGTTTTATTATCAAACCATTTGGTAATATTTTTTCTACCACTCCATCTACAATATCGCCTTCATGCAATTTTTCATCAATATCTTTCCATGGATCTCCTAAAACCTGTTTATAGCTTAATGTGATTTTCTTTTTGTCTTTATCAATTGAGAGAACTTTTACTTTCACTTTATCTCCAACTGATACAACATCCTCAATTTTCCTTTTACCTGACCAGAAAATTTCTGATTCATGTACCAATCCTTCAATACCTTCACCTAATTTTACAGCAAATCCAAATGGGAATATTTCTATAACTTCCCCTTCTACAATTGAATCAACTGGATAATCTTTTTCTACTGTTTCCCATGGATCGTCTTTTAATCTTTTTACTGATACAGAAATTTTTCTATTTTCTTTATCAAGTTTTATAATTATACCTTTTACTTTGTCTCCTATTTTATACATTTCATTTATATCAACTTTTTTATCCCAGGAAATTTCGCTTTTTGGAACCAATGCTGTAATGTATGGATTTAAACTTATAAATAATCCAAATTCTTTTATTCCCGTAACTACACCTTCAACAAGTGTATTTAAATTATGTGTATTGAAAAATTCCTCGATATATTTATCTACCAATCCTTTTCTTGAAACTACAATATTTAATCTTCTTCTTCTCTCTTCTCTTTTAATTACAAGAAAATCCATTTCTTCTCTTGGAAATGGTTCATTTGGATTTAACATTGCAAGAGAACCTGGCAAAAATGCTCTTACAACATTTTCAAGTTCTACTATATATCCTTTTTCAACTCTTTCTTTGATTTTTCCCTTTACTACTTTACCTTCTACAATTTCATCAATTATTTCGTCTTTCTTTGCAGCTTTTTCAGAACCAAAAGCCTGTCCTTCTGCATCATTAATTTTTAAAAGCTTTACCTTTATTTTTTCACCTTTTTTATATTCATCAATATTTTTTAATAAATAATCCTTTCCCACATAAACATCAAATGCTTTCCCTGGCGCAGAAACGTATACTCCATCAGAACTAATGGAAATAATCTCACCAGTTAATGTTTCCCCCTTTTTTATATGAAATTCACTTACTTCATCAAGCATCTTCTCAAACTCGTTTTTGTCTTCAACCATCAAAACCCCTCCTTAGATATTCAATGACTTCTTCTAATGATTTATTTGGTGTGGAAGTCCCTGTAAGAATTCCCACCCTATTATATTGTTTTGTAATCTGCATTTCTTTTAACTCATTAACCGAATCAATATGAACCGTATTTTCATTATATTTTTTTGAAATTTCATATAACTTTCGCGTATTGGAACTATGCTTTCCGCCTATTATTATAACAAATTCTGCCCAAATTGCAATATCTTTTGCTTCATTTTCTCTGATTTTCGTTTCATAACAAATTGTATCTTTAATTAAAATCTCATTATAATCGCATAATTTTACCATTTCTGAGGAAAAATTTTTGAAATTATTATAATCCATGGTTGTTTGAGTAATTATACATATTTTATCGCTTTTAACATATGTAGGTTCTCTTAAAATAATAACTTTTTCTTCATCTATGTTTCCTTTTAATCCTATCATTTCAGCATGTTCTTTTTTGCCATATGCAACTATAAAATATCCTTTTTTCTGCATTTCATATGCATATTTAAAAACATTTTCAACAATAGGGCAGGTTAAATCAACTATTTTTTTAAAATTCTTTTCTAAATATTCTTTATCTTTTTTGGGAACACCATGAGCCCTGATAATACAAATTGCTTCTCCGGAATCTTCCGGTAAAACATCCAAAGATTCAAAAGATAAAATTCCCCTATTTAACAAATCTTTTTTTACTTCATTATTATGAACAAGATCTCCATATAAATATACCTTTTCACCACTTTTTGAAAGCTCTACTGCTTTTTCGTATGCTCTTTGAACACCATAACAAAAACCTATTTTTGAGGCTAATTTTATTTCCACAAAATTCACTCCTGATTTATTTTTTTATTTATTATTTTACTAATTTCATCAACTACTGTTTTAATATCTTTCCCAGTAGTATCAACGGTTATTGCATCTTCAGCAGGTTTTAATGGAGCTATATCTCTTGTGGAATCAGCAATATCTCTTTTTTCTATTTCTTTATAAATTTCCTCATAATTTACATTTTTCCCTTTTTCAAGTAATTCTTTATATCTTCTTCTGGCTCTTTCTTCAATTGATGCTGTAAGAAAGATTTTCACGTCAGCATCAGGTAATACCACTGTTCCAATATCTCTTCCATCAATAACAACATTATGTATTTTCGAAAGTGATTTTAATATTTCATTAACCTTATTTCTTACTTTTTCATTTTTAGCTACTATAGAAGCTGCTTTTCCAATTTCAGGCGTTCGAATCTGCATTCCAAGCTTTTCGTCACCAAGATAATATTCACCATCAATTATTTTTATATCAAAGTCTTTCAATGCTTTTATTATATCATCTTCATTAAATAAATCAAAATTCATTTTTTTTACGAAATACCCAAAAGCTCTATATAATGCACCGCTATCAAGATAATATAAATTAAATATCTTTGCTATTTCCTTTGCTATAGTACTTTTTCCTGAACCCGCTGGTCCATCAATTGCCACTTTGAATGTTTTGCTCATTCCATGTCACCTCATAAATCTAATTTTATCTTTAATTCGTTTAATTGTTTTTCAGAAACTTCCGATGGAGCTTCTGTCATAGGATCTGAACCACTTGCTGTTTTCGGGAAGGCTATAACCTCTTTTATTGAATCCTCTCCTGCCATTACAGCAATTAATCTATCAAATCCTATTGCGGCTCCTCCATGTGGTGGAGGACCATATTTAAATGCTTCAATCAAGAATCCGAATTTTTCATTTATTTCTTCATCACTTAAACCTATCATTTCAAAGATTTTATTCTGAAGATCTTTTCTGTGAATTCTTATACTACCACTTGCCATTTCATACCCATTTATAACAAGATCATAACATTGAGCTCTTATTTTCAATGGATCTGAATCTGCATATTTTTCAAAATCATCAAGTTTTGGCATTGTGAAAGGATGATGCTCCGCAACAAGTCTGTTTTCTTCTTCATCCCATGCAAACATTGGAAAGTCTACAACCCATAATACATCAAATCCATCTTTCTTTTCCATCTCTTCTTTTATTAATTTAACCCTTATATGACCTAAAATCTTATTCACTTCTTCATTTTCTCCAACAATTAAGAAAGCTATATCGTTATCTTTTATAAGACCTTTATCAAATATATTTTTGATTTCATTTTCAGCTATTTTCTTAATTGAAGATTTTACTTCTCCTTTTTCATTTTTTATCCAGATAAGTCCACCTGCACCAACTGATTTTGCAAATTCTGTATATTCATCTATTCTTTTTCTTGAGAATTTATCTGCTTTTTCAGATAAAACTATTCCTTTGATTTTTCCACCATTTTCTATCACTTTTCTTATGAAATCTGCTTTTGTTTCTTTAAAGTCTTCGCTAAAATCATTAATTTCAAGGCCATATCTTGTGTCTGGTTTATCACTGCCATATTTATTCATCACTTCATCGTATGTAAATCTTCTTAAAGGTGTTTCAAGATCATAATCTAATAATTCTTTAAATAATTTTTTTAATAACCCTTCTGTAAGTGTTAAAATATCATCCATTTCAACAAATGACATTTCAAAGTCTATTTGTGAAAATTCAGGCTGTCTATCTGCTCTAAAGTCTTCATCTCTAAAACATCGTGCAATCTGGAAGTATCTATCAAATCCAGAAACCATTAACAATTGTTTAAACAATTGTGGTGACTGAGGTAATGCATAGAAATTACCTGGTTTTAATCTTGATGGCACTAAAAAGTCTCTTGCACCTTCAGGGGTACTTTTAGTTAAATATGGTGTTTCTATTTCCAAAAAGTCATTTTCAGAAAGGTATTGCCTTACAATTTGTAAAGCCTTATGCCTCATTACAAGATTTTTTTTCATTCTATCCTTTCTTAAATCAAGATATCTATATTTTAATCTTAGATTTTCTGAAATTTCCTCATCTTTATTTACATAAATAGGCGGAGTTTCTGATTCTGATAATACTTCCATATCATTTACGTCAATTTCAATTTCACCAGTTGGCATATTTTTATTAATCGCATCGTCAGGTCTTTTTCTTACAACACCTTTTATAGCTATTACATATTCATTTCCTATTGTTTTTGCAATTTCATAAATTTCTTTATTTTCAGGATCTATAACAAATTGAACCTTTCCAGAAATATCTCTCAACAATCCAAATTTAATTCCTCCAAGATCCCTTATTCTTTCAACCCAACCATTCAGGATAACTTCCTGACCTATATTTGATGAATTTAAATTCCCACACTTATGTGTTCTTTTTAATTTCATTTAAACACCTCCAGATAGATTTTTATATAATAAATTTAGGATTTTTCTTATATTTACAGGGAAAATAACAGTGAAGAAATTTTTCTTTATAAGTATATCATAAAAATATGTCTAAAAATACCAATTTATTTTACCATTTTTTTTGATTTTTGTGGTAAAATAAGATATGAGACTTAAGAAAATAATAAAATTTTTTGGAGGTGTATAGGATGAAAAAACTATTAATCATTCTTATGGCGTTAGCATTGGCAGTAGCATCATTTGCTGCAACAACATATAAAGATGTCCCTGTAAATCACTGGGCATACGATTCAATTGAAAGGTTATCTTCACTTGGAATTATAGAAGGCTTTCCAGATGGAACATATCAGGGATTATCTCAGGTAAACAGATATCAGTTAACTGTTGCTTTAGATAGAGCATTAAAGTATGTTGAACAACAGTTATTTGCAACTCTTGCTGAAAAGGTTGTTGAATTAGATAAAAAGGTTAACGAATTATCAAAACAACAGGGATTATCAAAAGATGAAATCAATGCAATGATAAAAGCTCAATTGTTAAATATGGATACAAAAGAATTCAACTCAAAAATTACACAACTCGAAAATTCCGTAAATGAATTAAAAAGTGCGTATGACGTATTAAGCTTTTTAAGTTCAAAAACAGATGCTGTAGAAAAAGAAGTTTCAACTTACGATGCAAGAATTAAATCTTTAGAATCACAGGTTGCAGAATTAAAAGCTCTTTATTCTTCAGTTGAAAGCGTTAAAAAAGATTTATCAGCAAATAAGTCAGCAATGGAAACTTTAGGAGTTCTCGCTAATAAAGTTGCTGCTTTAGAAGAAAAATATAATAATGAAATAATGAATTTAAATGACAAATTTGCAACGAAAGATGATGTTGAAGCAACAGTAAAAGAATATCTTTCCGATTACGCAAAAATTTCTGATTTAGAAACCAGATTTGTAAAATCAGAAGATTTCAAAGCTTTAGAAATGGAATTATCTTCTTTAAAATCAAAAGTTGATGAAAATGCTAATTCAATAAATGCATTTAATACAAAATTGGATAATTATGTTACTAAAGATACATTGAAAGATTATGCTATGCTTTCTGATCTTAAAAAATATGCAACTTTAGGAGACTTAAAAGATTATGCATTAAAAACAGATTTAACAAGATATCTTGAAGTTTCTGCTTTAGATACAAAATTATCAAATTATGTAACTGCAAAAACATTTAACGAAAAAATCGAAGAATTAAAAGCAGATATTTCAGATAGCACAAGCAATAATGATCAATTAAAGAAAGACGCTGGATTTGCCAAGACATTAGGAATTATCTCTGTATTAATTTCAATTGGAGCTGTTGTTATCGCTTTTACATTGTAATAAAAAAATAAAAAAGCCGTGTTTCACAACACGGCTTTTTTATTTTTTATTTCCTGGATTATATTTATTATTTCTTCTTTTGATTCAAGAAACACATCAACCAATTCCGGATCAAATTTCTTTCCTTTTTCATACTCTATTATTTTAAATGCTTCAGAATATGTATATGCTTTTCTATACGGTTTTTCTGTAATTAACGCAACAAATGTATCTATTATACTCACTATTCTACTTTCTATTGGAATACTCTCTCCTTCTATTCCATATGGATATCCCTTTCCATCCCATCTTTCATGATGAGAAATAATAATCATTGCAGCTGTTGAAAAAGGCTTTAAAGAAATTTCTTTTATCAATAAAAATCCTATTTTAGGATGTTTTTTTATTATTTCCCATTCTTCATCTGTTAGTTTTTCTTTTTTTAATAAAATGCTATCTGGAATATAGCTTTTTCCAAGATCATGTATTTTTGCACCTAAATACAGATTTTTTAATTGTGGCTCTTTCATTTTTATTTTTTTTCCTATTAAAATAGAAATTTCTCCCATTAATTCCACATGCTTATAATTATATTCTTTTATTTCAGCCAAAACACCAAGAACGCTAAACAAAATTTCCAGTTGTTCAAAATAATTTCTTTTTAAATTTTCATTTTCAATTGTTTTTATACTTAAATCATTAAAAAGAAAATTTAATGATTCTTTTAAAGGTTCAGATTCAAATGTCATATCTTCAATTATCTTTTTTACTTCAAATTTAAAATTTTGATATGTAATCTTTCCATATGAAAATTTTTTAAATGCCGATAAAAAGTTTATTATCCCTGCATTTTCTTTATATAATTTTTCATTTTCATTTCTTAAATACTTATTCTCTTTTAAAAGATTTTCAATAGGTTTCTCAAGCAAATAAATCTTCTCGTTAAATAAATTAAATATTTCATCAAATTCTTTTACTTTTGATGGTTCAAATTCATTTTTTAAAATTTTACCCGTATTATAATTTATATGTATCTCACTTATTTTTTTTACATTATCCTTAAAAACTCCTGTAATATATTTATAAATAATATAATGAAACACAAGTGCAAATAAAAATGCCAGAATAAAAGTATACAAAATAGTTTGTGCATAATCTCTTATAAACCCAAAAATATTCGGTTTATAAAACGTATAAATCTTTAATAAATTTTCATTTTTTAAATTAAAAAATTCAAAATCACTCAAATAAGTTCCATCTCTTCTACAAATTTTTTTTACACAAATTTCTTTTTTATTTTTTTCATATAAATCTCTGTTTCCATATATAAAATTTCCATAATTATCAACTATATAATAATCAAAAAACAGATTTATATTGAGAAATCTGTTATCAAATAACGTTTCAAAATTTAAACTAATATACTTATATGTATTTTTATATATTAAAAGAAATATAGGTTTAGGGTTTTCAGAAACTATATAATATAAATTAACATCATATATATTTTTAAGGAATTTTGTTTTTTCTATTCTTTCTGGTTTTTCCACTTCTTCAATAATATTTGTATTCTCTTGTGAATAAACAAAATCAATTATTTCATTTTCAAAATCATTTATAATTATGGAATCTACCACTTCTATTGTTAATTTGATATTTTCATAAAATTTATCTATTTGCTCCTTTTGTTTCAAAAAAGATGATATGATAAGGAAAGAGGAGAAAATTAAAATTAATAATGCGAGAATATATATAATCGTTATTTTATACATGGTCAATTTTTGTTTCATATTATCACCTCATAATAGTCTCAATATGTATTATATCATAAATTATGAAAGGGGATTTAAATGATTTTCTATGAATTATTTGTTCGTTCATTTTTTGATTCAAATGATGACGGAATTGGAGATTTAAATGGTATAACTCAAAAATTGGATTATTTACAAACACTGGGAATAGATGGAATATGGTTATTACCAATTATGAAATCAGCTTCTTTTCATGGCTATACTATTATTGACTTCTATTCGATAAATCCTTTATACGGTAATTTTGATGATTTAAAAAAATTAATAAAAATAGCACATGAAAAAAATATAAAAATTATTTTAGATATCCCAATTAATCACACTTCTGTAAAATGCCAGTGGTTTCAAAAAGCTATTAATGGAGATAAAAAATATGTCGACTATTATGTATGGCAAAATGAAAAAACAGATATAAACGAAAAGAGACATTGGGACAACAGTCCAATATGGTTTAAATACAAAGATAAATATTTCTATGGTTTATTTGGCTCTTCCTCGCCAGATTTAAATTTCGAAAATCCTGAGTTATGGGAAGAAATGAGAGGTATTTTTAAATTCTGGTTAGATCTTGGAATTGATGGATTCAGACTGGATGCAGCAAAACATATCTTTGATTACAATATAGAAAAAGGAAAATTTGAATATCAACATGAAAAAACCATTAAATTCTGGAAGGAAATGGTGGATTATATAAAATCTATAAATGAAAATTCCATTATTGTTAGTGAAATCTGGGATTCACCAGAGGTGGTTAAAAAATATCATGGACTATTTGATATCGAATTTAATTTTCCATTATCCTATGAAATAAAAGATGCTGTAAAGTTTCAAGATCCCCATTTATTGGTAAAAGGCATTAAAAATACATTATCCCATTATATAAAGGGGAATGTTGAATCTGTTTCGGGCAACTTTTTAACAAATCATGATATGAATCGCCTTGTTTCAGAATTAAATAACGACATCAATAAAGTTAAATTAGCTTATTCAATATTATTCACGCTTCCAGGATATCAATTTATATACTATGGCGAAGAGCTAGGAATGAAAGGATTAAACTTAGATGTAAACTTTACAGAAGATTCTCAAGAACCATTTCAATGGTATGAAAACGGATTTGGACCCGGTCAAACGGAATGGAAAGGTTGTAAATATAACCCGCCATATTCAAATATTTCATACGAATCAGAAAGAAATGATATAGACAGTCTTCTCAATTATATAAAAACATTAATTAAATTTAGAAAAGACAATATCTGGCTTTCTAATGCCAGAATAGATAATATAAGAAACAACAGATACTTTATTTCGTATTCATTAATAGGTAAAAACAACAAATTTGATGTTTATCATAATTTTAAAAATCAACCTATAAATATAAACATCAAAAATACCGAAATACAGCTATTAAATGGTTCTTTTGTAAAAAACAAAAACATTATAAAACTCAATGGACATTCTACAATAATTATAAAAAATATAAAAAATTAAACGGAGGTGATGTTTATAAAAAAACATCTTATTATCATCTTAATACTTGTAGTAAGTATTCTCAATTTTGGAAATGATAAGAATTATAACCTTACAAACGAAACAAATTTAAAAATCTTTTTAATGGACTTTATGAACCGAGAATACAAACTTACTACAGGAAAAGAATTAAAACCAGAAAGAAAAGTAGCATTAGCAGAAGGCATTTTATTAGCATCAAAGGAATTTAACATTTCACCAATTCTCATAGCCTCTATTATCGATATTGAAACGAGTTTTAGAAACGTTATAGGAAAATATGGAGAGATTGGATACATGCAAATTCGTGCTGAAACAGCTAAATATATTATTGAAATGTATTATGACAGATTTGAAAAATACGGCTACAAATCCACAGATTTAAAATGGATAAAGGATAGATTATTATTTGATCCTAAATATAATATTCTTGTAGGAACTGCTTATTTATCTTATTTACAGGAAATACACGGTGATATAACCCATGCTGTAGGATGGTATAATGGCGGAGGTAATTCCTATTACTTAGAAAAGGTAGTATTTAAAATTGCACAAATTACAATAGAATATCCAATTATTTAAACAAAACCCTGCAAAAATGCAGGGTTTTTTATTATTATGTTATAATAAAGATGAAAGGGGGAATTGCTATGGCCGAGAAAGAACTAAGAGAAATTATTTCCCATACCATTAATTCTGTATTACCCGAAAATGCCGTAAAAAAACATATAAGTAAATTTTCAGAAATTCAAAACAATAATAAAATATTCTTATTATCAATTGGAAAGGCTGCATGGAGAATGGCTAATGCTGCTAAAGAAATATTAAAAGATAAAATAAAAGATGGTATAGTTATTACAAAATATAAGCATAGCCTGGGAAAAATCGATTCACTTGAAATCTTTGAAGCAGGACACCCAATACCAGATGAAAACAGTTTAAATGCCACAAAAATCGCAATTGAAAGAATTAAAAAGTTACCAGATGATTATATTATTTTATTTTTAATATCCGGTGGTGGTTCAGCGTTATTTGAAATGCCAGAAGATAATATTACATTACATGACATACAGAATATTACCGATCAACTTTTAAAATCTGGTGCTGAAATTAATGAAATAAACATGATAAGAAAAAGACTTTCCAGGGTAAAAGGTGGAAAATTTGCTAATTTAATTTATCCAAAAAATATATATGCTCTTGTATTGTCCGATGTACTTGGCGATAATCTTGAAAGTATTGCTTCCGGTCCAGCCTATCCTGATAAATATACATACAATGACGTGTTAAATGTAATAAAAAAATATGAGTTAAATATTAATGATAAAATACTTTCACTCCTGAAAAAAGAAACACCAAAAAATATTCAAAATGCCAAACATATAATAATTGGAAGTGTAAGACTCGCCTGTGAAGAAGCTATAAAAAAAGCTAAAGAATTGGGATATAATACATTATTGCTTACTTCCATATTAAATGCCGAAGCAAAGGAAGCTGGAAAAATCTTTGCTGGAATTGCCAAGGAAATAATTACAACGGGAAATCCCTTAAAACCTCCTGCTGCAATAATCGCTGGAGGAGAAACCATAGTTTATGTTAAAGGAACTGGTTATGGCGGAAGAAATCAGGAATTATCATATTCTTTTGCTATTGATATAGAAGGTTTTGAAAATGTTTATTTTTCTTCCTTTGGAACAGATGGAACAGATGGTCCTACAGATGCAGCAGGAGGAATTGTAAACGGAAAAACAATAACTAAAATTCGAAAAAAAGGGCTTGATCCTGAAATTTATTTAGAGAATAACGATACCTATAATGGGTTAAGTGAAGGTGAGGCTCTTTTAAAAACCGGTCCAACAGGAACCAATGTCAATGATATAATGATATTACTTGTTGATTGAAATATAAAATCCTCTGAAGAATATATTATTTTTACAGTGTCCAATAATTTAAAAAAGCGAAAACTCGCAGATTGCCTGAAAAAATAGCGAATGGAACCGGTCAAAATCACATGGATGTGATTTTGAGTGAAGACGAACATGGACGTGAGTCTGCAACGACCGGTGGGAATGAGCTATTTTTGAAGATTTGCAATCAAGGTTTGAGCGTTTTTAATTATTGGACACTCAAATATTATTTTCAGAGGATTTTATATTTTTTTTAATATTTTTTATACTTTCTATTGACAGCGCAAAAAAATGTGTTATAATTAAAGAAAGACAAGTAAAAGGAAAAATCTTCTTTTTTCTTTGATTTTCTCAAAAGCTAACCGTGTAAGGGGGTATTAATATGGGAAGCATGCTTAATGATGAAATGTTAAAAATAGTAAAAGCTGAGCATCATGACCCGTTTTCAGTTTTAGGAATTCATAAATTAAATGAAAAGGAAATTGTTATAAGAACATTTCACCCTTTTGCTGAAAAAATAGAAATAATCAATTTAGATACAAAAACAAAAAGAAAATACAAAATGGAAAAAATACATCCAGATGGATTATTTGAAAAAGTTTTAAAAAGAAAAACATTCTTTAAATATGAATTTTTATACACTGATTCAATTGGAAATAGCTGGAAGTCACGGGATCCATACAGTTTTCTACCTGTTCTTACAGACTATGATCTGTATCTTTTTAATGAAGGAAATAATCATAAGATTTATGAAAAGCTTGGTGCTCATCCAATGGAAATAGATGGTGCAAAAGGAACATATTTTGCAGTATGGGCACCAAATGCTAAGAGAGTAAGCGTAGTTGGTAATTTTAATAATTGGGATGGCAGAGTTCATCAAATGAGAGTTCTCGGAAGTTCTGGAGTCTGGGAAATTTTTATTCCATTGGTTCAAGAAGGAGATATTTATAAATTTGAAATAAAAACACAAACCGGGGAATTATTATTAAAGGCCGATCCATATGCAACATATACTGAATTGCGTCCTAAAAATGCTTCCATTGTTTATGATTTAAATAATAAACACAGATGGAATGACAAAAAATGGATGGATAAAAGAAGAGAAACAAATTGGTTTGAAAAACCTATTTCTATTTACGAAGTTCATCTTGGTTCATGGAAGAAAAAAAATAATGATGAATTCTTAAATTATAGAGAACTGGCACATCAGTTGGTTGAATACGTAAAAAAACATGGATACACTCATATTGAAATTATGCCAGTTTTAGAACACCCTCTTGATGAATCGTGGGGATATCAGGTAACAGGTTACTTTTCACCAACAAGTCGTTATGGAACACCTGAAGATTTTATGTACTTTGTTGATTATATGCATCAACATAATATTGGAGTTATACTTGATTGGGTTCCAGGGCATTTTCCAAAAGACGCACATGGCTTAGGAAAATTTGATGGAACAGCCTTATATGAACATATGGATCCTCGATTAGGAGAACATCCAGATTGGGGAACATATATATTCAATTATGGAAGAAATGAAGTTAAGAATTTCCTTATATCCAATGCACTTTATTGGCTCGATAAATTTCATATAGATGGCTTAAGAGTTGACGCTGTGGCTTCTATGTTATATCTTGATTTTAGTAGAAAAGAAGGAGAATGGATACCAAATATTTATGGCGGTAGAGAAAACCTTGAAGCTATAGAATTTTTAAAATACTTTAATTCAATTACTCATAAATACTTCCCTGGAATATTGACTATCGCTGAAGAATCAACTGCATGGCCAGGAGTATCTAAACCTGTAGATCTTGGCGGTCTCGGTTTTTCCATGAAATGGAATATGGGATGGATGAATGATTCATTGAGATATATGGCCAGAGATCCATTATTTAGAAAACATCATCAAAATGAATTGACTTTTTCACTGGTATATGCATTTTCGGAAAATTATATACTCGTTTTATCTCATGATGAAGTTGTTCACGGAAAAGGTTCTATGATAAATAAAATGCCCGGGGATTACTGGCAAAAATTTGCTAATTTAAGGTTATTCTATTCTTATATGTTCGCACATCCAGGAAAAAAATTATTGTTTATGGGCAATGATATAGCTCAATTTAATGAATGGAATTGTAAAAAAGCACTTGATTGGAATTTGTTAGAATTTGATTCTCATAAAAAGATGTTAAAATTAATCGATGATCTTAATAGGTTGTATAAAGAAAACCCCGAATTATATGAAGTTGATTATTCGCCTGAAGGATTTGAATGGATAGATTATAATGATGCTGAAAATAGTGTTATTTCATTTATTAGAAAGGGTAAAAATCCTGATGAATTTATTGTTGCAGTATTTAATTTCACACCTGTTGTAAGATATGATTATAGAATAGGTGTTCCAAAACCCGGATTTTATAAAGAAATATTAAATACAGATTCTGAAATATATTGGGGAAGTAATGTAGGAAACCAGGGCGGAATATATGCAGAGCATATTCCATTCCACGGAAGAGAATACTCAATTAATATTACCTTACCTCCTCTTGCAGGAATATATTTTAAATGGAAGAAACAATAATTTTAAAAGCCAGAGTTTTTAAAAACTCTGGCTTTTTTTATCTATCTATTGTTTCCAGAAATTCATCAACCTCTTTACGAGCAGGTATTGATGATTGAGCACCCTTTCTTGTAACAGACAATCCTGCTGCTGCACATGCAAAAACTATTGCCTCTTTAATATTTTTACCCTCTTCTAATGCAGTAGCCAATGCCCCATTAAAAACATCTCCAGCCGCTGTGGTATCAATTACATTTTCAAACTTAAATGCAGGAATTTTCAATATATAATTTCTATTATATAATATTACGTCTTCTGGCCCGCGTTTTAATATAATATTTTTTATTCCGAGATTAAAGAACTTTCTTAATATCTCTTTTAAATTTTTTTCTGGATCAAGGTTAAAAAATTTATTTGAAAGATACTTAAATTCTTCCTCATTTGGTGTAAAATAATCAACATACTTAAAAATTTCATCTGTTATGTTGGGAGCTGGTGCCGGATCAAATATAACTATCTTCTTTTTAGATTTTAATATTTTTGCTACATGCAATGTTGTTTCAAAAGGTATTTCATTTTGCAACAAAAAATATTTATATTCCTGCAAAATCCCTATCTTTTTTTCAACAATTTCAGGCGTAATAAAACCATTTGCTCCTTCAAATATAACTATTCTATTTTCTCCTTTTTTTGTTACTTCGATATATGCTCTTCCTGTTGGCAAATCTGTATAAACATATCCTTTTATATTTAATTCGTCAAAATTCCTGGCAAGCTTTTTCCCAAATTCATCATTTCCAAGCGCTGTAAAAAAGTATACTTCTTTATTTGAAAGTTTTGCTGCAGCAACAGCCTGATTTGCTCCTTTTCCTCCTGGAAAGTATTCCAATTCTTTTGCTTTTTGAGTTTCCCCGGGATTGGTGAAATGTTCTACAGTTAAAACAATATCCATATTTGAACTACCTATAACTCCTATCATTTTATAGCCTCCTTCACATCTACTATAAATTTTTGATAAAGCGAGTCTAAAAATATTAATTCATATAATATCGACCCACGAATTGTAATTAAATCCCAATCTGAAAAATATGTTTCTTCATTTAAATTATTGCCAAGATAATAACTTGAAATTTGATTAAATTTATATTGTTTTATTATTCCATCACCAATATCATCATTAGATGAAGCGATATATAAAAAGTCTGCGTCTATTAATATATGGCTTAATCCAAATGAAATGGCATATATTTTATTATCCCTAATTTCTGCCCTAAATGTTCCTGGAAAGAATTTTGACTCCTGATATATTATTGCAAGAGCCAATTCAACAGGTATATGGTTTAGATATACTTTTGGAGGGTCATAAGATGTTTTGTTTTCCAGAATTATATTTGAATGCGTATATGTATATGCAACATCAACAATATATTCTGCATATTTTCGTATTTCTTCGTTGGTTAATTCTTCACTAAAATATTTATCATACCATGTTCTGAATAAATATTTATCATTATAATCTCTTGAAATAAGATTATAGACTCTTTCAACAAGAAAATCTCTTTTCTCATAACTGGATAATAATTCTGGATTTAAATTGGAAAAATCCCTATCTGTTTTTTGAGGATTTACAGGAATCTTTTCATCAAATGCATCTATAAGTTTAACAGAATTACTGTTATTTATATAATTATTCATAATATTTCCAACATAAATTTCTATCCTTTTATCTTCTGAATCTATATCTTTTAAGGTTAAATTCTTCGTTGGCATAATATTGCTTAATCCAGTGAAATATTTATAATTGCCCCATATATTTTCATCATAAGTATATGAAGTACTATAAACATAATTATTTAAAATATCTTTAAAATCCCTATTTTCCCCAGCATTATATGCTGCAGCCATTACTCTTATCAGGATTTCTTTTTGATTATCAGACAAATCAGAAAAATTGGTGTCAACAATCGGTTCAGCTTTTTTTATACAAGATGAAAAAAATAATACAAAAATCAGTAATATTATGATATAATTTTTCCACATAGCTTTACACCTCACTTTTTCTATTTTATTATATCATATATTTTTTCGAAATTAAGCATACTCACGCATACTCACGCATACTCAATCATACTTACGCATACTCAAAATAATAAATTATAATCATGAAATTTTCTTCATACTGGTTAAATTTAAAAAGATTTTTCGTTTTGAGAAAATCTCTTCAAGATGTATAATACATCTGAAAGGTTAAATACTTTTAAACATAAAGGAGGAGATTTAAAATGCCAGTAAATTTAAAAGGAAGAAGTTTATTATCATTAAAGGATTATACACCAGAAGAAATAAAATATTTATTAGATTTAGCTTTTGATTTAAAATCAAAGAAAAGAGCAGGTATTAGAACAGAAACATTAAAAGGAAAAAACATTGTTTTAATTTTTGATAAAACATCAACAAGAACAAGAACAGCTTTTGAAGTAGCTGCATTAGACGAAGGAGCACACGTTACATTCCTTACAAACAGTCAAATGGGTAAAAAAGAATCTATCGAAGACACTGCAAAGGTTTTAGGAAGAATGTATGATGGTATTGAATACAGAGGATTTGAACAAAAGGTTGTTGAAGATTTAGCTAAATATTCAGGTGTTCCTGTATGGAATGGTTTAACTGATGAAGCACATCCAACACAGGGATTGGCAGATGTTATGACAATGATGGAATTCATCCACAAACCATTAAATGAAATGAAAGTTGTATTTATTGGAGATACAAGAAATAATGTTGCAAATACATTAATGAGAATTTCTGCAAAAATGGGAATGCATTATGTAGCAGTAGGACCTGAAGCTTTAAAACCATCTGATGAAATGATGAATGAAGCTTTAGAAACAGCAAAAGAAACAGGAGCTGTTATTGAATATACTTCAGATCTTGATGGAGTAAAAGGAGCAGATGTAATTTACACAGATGTTTGGGTATCAATGGGTGAAGAAGATAAAATGCCTGAAAGAGTTGAATTATTAACTCCATATAGAGTTGACATGGACTTAATTAAGAGAACAGAAAATCCAAATGTAATTTTCTTACACTGTCTCCCTTCATTCCACGATTTTGAAACAAAGGTTGCAAGAGAAGCTAAAGAAAGAGGTCTTGATATTAGAGAAGTTACAGATGAAGTATTTAGAAGCAGACATTCAAAGGTATTCGATCAGGCAGAAAACAGAATGCACACAATAAAGGCTATTATGGTAGCTACATTATAAAACACCGCAAAAGGGGGAATTTACATGAAAAGACTCGCAGTTGTAGCCATAGGAGGTAATGCAGTTAACAGACCTGGTGAAAAGCCAACAGCAGAAAACATGTTTAAAAACATCAGAACAACTGCATCCTATCTGGCAGACATGATTGAAATGGGTTATGACCTGGTAATTACACATGGAAATGGTCCACAGGTTGGAAATTTGTTATTACAACAGGATATTGCTAAAGATACTATCCCACCATTTCCTATGGATGTATTGGGGGCTATGACACAGGGATATCTCGGTTATATGATTGTACAGGAATTGAAAAACATATTAAAGGAAAGAAACGTTGAAAGAGATGTTGCAGCAGTTGTTACTCAAATTGTTGTAGATAAAAATGATCCTGGATTCCAGAATCCTTCAAAACCAGTTGGTCCATTCTATAGTGAAGAAGAAGCTAAAAAAATGATGGAAGAAAAAGGCTGGATCTTTAAAGAAGATGCAGGAAGAGGATGGAGAAGAGTTGTTCCATCACCAATTCCTCTTGACGCTGTTGAAAAGAACACGATAAAAGAATTAATAGAAAAAGATGTTATTGTTGTAGCTGGTGGCGGTGGAGGAATTCCTGTAATTTATGATGAAAATGGTGAATTAAAAGGTGTTGAAGCTGTTATTGATAAAGATAGAGCATCTGCATTATTGGCAAAGGAATTAGGAGCTGATGAATTTATTATCTTAACAGCTGTTGAAAAGGTATATATTAACTTCAACAAACCTGATCAAAAAGCATTAGACACATTAACAATTGCAGAAGCTGAAAAATATATTGAAGAAGGGCACTTTGCTAAAGGAAGCATGTTACCAAAAGTAGAATCATGTATTTCCTTTGTAAAGGACACAGGAAAACCTGCATTAATTACAGATATGGAAAAATTAAAAGAAGCTCTTGAAGGAAAAACAGGAACAAAAATTGTACCATAATAAAAAAGCGAGAGATATAAACTAAAACCATTGTCTGGATTGTGAATCTCTCCCTCTCCCCACAATCCAGGCCCTTTTAAAACAATATCCGGCAAGCTCAAAGCTTGCCGGTTTTTTATTTTATTTTTATTTCAAAAGTATCGATAATTTTATGGTGTTTTGTAATTTTTTCAGTATTAAGTTTATCGACAATATGGCCAACACCAATAACTTTAAATATAATTTTATCCTTTTCCACTTTTGCAATTATATAATGATATTCTCCATAATCAAGTTTTACCGTTGTTGGCTCTATATCTTTTTTATGTTCAACCTCCAAAGGAGCTCCCCCACCACCGGTAATAACATATATTATTCCATTCTTTTCATGTCTTTCATAACTGTGAACATGACCGTTAAATACAGCTTTAACATCATATTTTTCAAACAACGTTCTCCATATTTCTTCTAAATGTCTTTCTGAAGTGCTATAATAATCTACTGCATTATTCCAGAATGGATGATGGAAAAACACCAACTTTGTCGTATTTTTATTCTTTTCAAAAAGTTCTTTTAACCATTTTAATTGGGCGTCTTCCAGTTGCTTTGTACCAATTGCATTTGAATCAAGAAATACAAATAATAATTTTCCATATTTAAAAGAATACCATCTTTTATCATAATCTCCACTGCCTTGTGGAAGATAAAATGCTTCATAATAATATGTTGAATTTCTCTCATGATTTCCCAATAGTGGATAATATACTGATTTTTCAGCCAGATTAGATATTTCATTAAAGAAATGATCCCAATCAGGTAAGTAATCTCCTTTTTCAACAAGATCTCCAACATTTATTACAAATTCTGGATTTTCTTTAGCTATTTCATCACACACCATTTTATGTAGTTCATGATATGTTCTGGTATCTCCATAAACTGCAAAGATTAAATTATCTTCATTTAATGATTTTGTTTTAAATTCACCAACGGTTTTTATATTTGCAGGTACAAAATAATTATTAATATTCACCTCATAAACATATTTTTCCCCTGGAACTAATCCTGTTATTGGAACATGTTGTATTGTCATTGGATTTTTCACATAAATGGTTTTTATTAATTCACCACGATTATAAACTTTAATATCTGCCGTTGCTGCAATCATAGTTTTCCAGTTTAGAATTACAGAATTTTCTGTGTGATTTGTCAAATAAACTGGCCATATATATATGTTTTTATTATAAATTGGGGACGTTTTCAATTCAAGAAATTTTTCAGGATTTTCTATTTTGATCTTTTTATTTGAAAAACCGGAATTTTGAATGGAAATATAATATCCTGACTCTACATTGCTAAATGAAAATTCGCCTTTGGAATTTGTATAAGTCAATGAAATCATATTTTCATCTGAGTCATATAATACAACTGGCAAATTTGCTAATGTACTTATCTTCTCAAATGGAATGATTTTTCCTTTAAATGTTTCCTCAGCATTTAAAATTTCTTTTCTTGTATCTTCTATATTTTTACTGATATATAATCTTCTTGAAAATACCTTTTCTTCATCTGGATTTATATATACTGGCTTATATATAACTGCTCCGAAATTTTTAGTAAATAATGTTCTAAATATTTTCGTATTTTCCGAAGATATACTATAAGATATAAAATTTTCCTGAATTTCCAATACCTTTTTTCCACTTTCATTTGTTTTAATTATTATTGGGAATAATTCTTTAAAAGAGACTATGTCCTTTAACATTATTTTTATTTTCTTAGAAGATTTATTGTATATATAATTTTTTATCTCTATATACTTTTTATTATCTCCAAGGTAGTATTCCTGAATATTTCCATCATTCATTTCAAATTCTATTTTTGCATATTTGTTTGTTTTATATAATTTTATTTTTAATGGAGAGGATATTTTATTTTGAATAAATATCTTATATTCATCTATTAATGTTCTTTTTGTTTCATTGTCATAAGCTTCTATAATCTTTCCAGCCAATCCATCATCTCTATCCTTTGAACCAATTACAACAGATATATAATCATTTGCTATTATATAATCACCTGTTTTTGCTTTTGAGAAAAACGGTAAATCATAGATATTAATATCTGAAATCACATAAATATTAACTCTGGCAAATATACTTACCGAAATAATTAACAATAACATAATTAAAAACTTTAATTTTCTCAATTTTTTCAGCCTCCCTTTTCAATAATATTCTTAGCTGCAATATATGCTGATGAAAATGCCCATTGCAGGTTATATCCTCCTGTGTAGCCATCAACATCAACAACCTCTCCTATAAAATATAAATTTTCTACCAATTTTGATTCCATACTTTTTGAATTAATCTCTCTGGTGTCAATTCCCCCTTTAGTTACCATTGCAATGTTAAAATCACCTATTTTTTTCACTTTAAATTCATGATTAACAAGATATTGTATCACATTATTCCTTTCATGTCTAGAGAGATTATTTAATCTTTTATTTTTATCGATATTTAATATTCTAAACATCACAGCAATAAATCTTCTGGGAAAACGAAACTCTTTTTTCAAAAAATCGTATAATAACATATTTTTATTTTGATTGGATTTTTCAACAAAATATTTACGAAACTTTTCTTCATTATCAAAATCAACAAAGGAAATCTGAATTTTATCTCCATCATTTAAATATCTGGAAAAATTCAATACTACCGGACCTGAAAAACCTTTATGAGTAAATAATAAACTGCCATACATCTTATTTTTTGCTTTTTTTATCCATACATTAATAGAAATTCCCGCAAGATCTACAAATGGATAATTCTCTATCTCAATCGGGGTTAACGCTGGTCTGGGAGAAATTATTGTATGCCCAAAACTCTTTGCAATTTTATATCCATCTCCCGTACTTCCAGTCATTGGGAAGGATTTTCCACCTGTGGCTACTATTAAATTTTTTGCATTGAATATCCCGGATTCTGTATATACCTTAAAATATTCATCAGATTTAATAACCTTTTCAACCTTTGAGTTATATATAATTTCATGTTTTTTATCTTCAAGATATTCATCTAAAAGATAATTTAAAATTTCTTTTGCTCTCATTGATTCTGGAAATACCTTTCCAGAATCGTCAATATAAAAATTTATTTCAAAAAAATTAATTAAATCATCATTTGAAAAGGCATATATGGCTTTTTTTACAAAATTCTTTTTCTCACCGTAATGTGTAATAAATTCTGTAATTTTACCTGTATTTGTTATATTACATTTTCCTCCACCTGAAATTAATAATTTTCTTCCAGGTTTATCCTTTTTTTCTAATATAAGTACTTTTTTATTTTTTAAATTTATTCCTGCAAATAATCCAGCGGGTCCTGCTCCAATAATGATTACATCATATATTTCCATTTATAATTACCTCCATATTTTTAAAAATTGGACAGTCATTTGACTGTCCAATTTTTATTTTTCAAATTCTTTAAATATTGATTCATAAAAATCAATTAATGTGGAGTAATTCGTTGCAAATACATCTATTTTTATCTTTAAATTAGGCAATGCTTTTAAATTTAAATTATGGTAATCAACATTTGTCACCAGTGTATCTGAAGCGGTTATTATATAATCTTCCTTAGGAGTTTCATATTGAATTTTATATCTCTTGTAGAAATGTATCAACAATCCGTTAAGATCTATAACCTTCAATTGTTTTTTATCGACTATTTTGGCAAAATTATCTGACATCGATATTAATTTCTGTGTCATTTCAAGAAGGTTATTTCTATAATTCATCGCATTTTCCGGATCTATTTTTTCTAATTTCTTTTCTATCTTATACGCAATTACAACAGAATATAATGGATCTGTCCATAAAAAAGGGTTTTCATTATATGGATAAAATAATACACCTTCTGATAATACCACTTTTTGAATATTTTCAGGCGTTTTTATTTCATCATTTAAAAGTATTACGAGATCAACATTATCTGTTATACTATATTTTTTAGAAAAATCAGAATTGGTTTTAAATAAACTGGTAATAGTTGAATCAGGAGCCAGTTCTTTTGTAATTAATTCGAGTGGTTTTATCGATGTAACTATGTTTAATCCATAAATTATAATGTTTACTGAAACAATAAATAAAAACAGAATTTTCTTCATATACAAACCTCCATAAATTTTCTATCCACAGAATTTTATTATATCATAAAACCTCAAAATAAAGAAACTAAATAATCCCTCTTTATAGAGGGATTATTCAGACTTATGATTATTAATTTTTCTTATTTTCGCTATTCTATCTGGATTAAGATAATTTAAACAGCAACCAGAACCAAACATTCTAACCTCTGCATTTATACTTTCTTCGTATTTTACAATTTCATCATATTTACTACATTTATTATCTTCTGTTAAAAATTTGCATTGTTGTTTTTCTTCATCCCACTCTCCATAAAAACATGGTGTGTGTTTACAACAGTATCCACATTGTACACAGGGGGGACATACTTCTGTATGCTGCATTTTGTCAAATACTTCCTCAAAATCATCAAAATCATCAAAAATTTCAAAATCATCAAAAAACATAAAATCACTCCACTTATTTTTTTTAATTATAATAGAATTTAAATACTTTTCCATTGCTAAACATTTACAAAAAACTTTTCAACGTTGCATTTTCTTTCAAATAGTGCTTTTTTTGCAAGTTTATCAGCAATTTCATTATAGTTGTTCCCGCTATGTGCTTTAACCTTCCTAAATATAACTTTTAAAGTATAATCATTTATATATTTATCAAATAATTCCTTATATCTTTTTGTTAAATAATTATTTGTCTTCCAATATCCCAAAGCCCAATTTTCAATCCCGGAATAATCATAATATATTTCCATACATTCAACATGATTTTGTTTAGCATATTCCAGAGCTATTAATGTTGCTATAATCTCTCCGGAAATATTTCTATATTTTAATAATTCTTCATTTTCACCATAACAATAATATTCACCTATGTTATTATCGTCTATAATCACAATTCCTGAACCATATCTTTTAATTTTATTATCATAACTTCCATCAACATATGCTTTAATACATTTATTGTTACTTTTAATTTCGTTATTTATCTCTTTTATTTGTATTTCACCTTTATTGAACAAATTAAGAAATTCATTTGCAACATTTTCATTGGTGCTTTCAATTATTTTCAAAGTGGTTGCTTCATATTTTTTGTTGTAATATAATTGAACAATTAAAAAGTCATTTTCCTTTTTTAAATAATAGACTTCCTGATATTGAAAATGTTTTACCCCAATTATCTGAAATCCCTCATTTGATATCATATTTCTAAATTCTTCGTATATATGCTTTGTTCCTTCGTCTTTAAAATATAAAGTATATTCAATTTTTATATTTTTCGAAATTTTATAATCCGTTAAAACCTTTATTTTATTCCAGTATCCACTTCTAAATGCAGGGATATTCTTTAAATATACCTTCTTTTTTGAACGCGTTATTGAAGTATATAACCATCTAAAGTATTCTTCAGTTTTATAATTATTATAATAGCGGCAATCTACATATACTGTATCCCATTCTCCTCCCTGAGCTTTATGAACTGTAACAGCATATCCATACTTCATATGCAGGGCATTAAAGTAAGGATTGCTTTTCAATTTTTCAATGATATCAAAATTAATATTCTTTACATCATCACCCAATATATATTTATATAATGCATAATACGTTAAATTATCAACGCTTAATTCTTTTGCTTTTAATGCATTTCCTAAAATCCAGACATCATATGTTTTTTCTTTTGAGTTTATTTTTTTTAGAGAAAGCTTATACAATTCAATTGGTATCACAAATTTATTCTTTATCTCCACATTCTCAGAAATATAATCATATATCTTAACAACTTCAAAAAACTCGCCATTAAAAACCTTGCCAAAAAATTTTGAATTCTTTGTATTTAATAGAATATCACCAATTTCAATATCTCTGAAATATCCCAATTTTTTTCTAATTATTTTATTATATTCAAGCGCTATTTTATTAGTTGAACATAAGATAATTTTATCCTTTAAATTTCCATTATTTTCCATATAATTTTCTATTATATTATCTTCTCTAAGAAAGTCATTTTCAAATACAAAATCTAAAAAATAATAGTTTTTTCTTTTTATTTTTTCCTTTAATATATTTGAATTCTTTAAAATTCCACTCTCTTTTTCCTGCCTAACAACATCTTCAAGGAATACCTTATTTCCTTTCAAATTAAATTGTTTTTCTAAATATACTCTATTTAAAGCTGGAGAAAATGATGAATTGACTGGAGGTAGTTGATTTTCATCACCTAAAAAAATAATTTTGTTATTTGAACCGTAATTAAACACATAAGATATTAAGTCTGTTAATAATTTTCCGCTTCCAAAAACTAAATGCCCATCATCTATTCCTTTTGAATCAGAAATCATAGAACTTTCATCTACTATAAAAATCATATCTTCTTTCCAATCTTCCTTTAAATTAAAAAACACCTGAAATATATCTTCTTCAAAATTAATTCTTTCATGACTAAAATCATATATAACACTATGAATAGTATATGATTGAAAGCCTGATTTATTCGATAATATATCAGCAGCCCTTCCAGTTGGCGCCAAAAAAACAAAATCTTTATTCTTTCTTTTTAAATATCGTGCAAATTGAGAGATTAAAAATGTCTTACCTGTTCCGGCACTTCCCTGAACAATAAGAAAATCCTTTTGATTATATAAAAATTTATCCAATTCTTCTGCAACAAAACTCTGGTCTTTTGTTAAGTCAAAATCATATAAAAAATCTATAAACATTATTATCACCTGTTTTTATATTTTTTTAGTATATCTATTAGGTTGTCCAATAATTAAAAACGCTCAAACCTTGATTGCAAATCTTCAAAAATAGCTCATTCTCACCGGTCGCTGCAGACTCACGTCCATGTTCGTCATTTTCGTTGTAGATTGAAAAAAATAAAAGTTCATTCATACGACTTGAGCACTAATCCTCAAAAACTGCTCATATACGCTGGGGCGCTCAGATTCCCCATCCCTGGGGAAGCTTCGCTCAAAAAAACATCCTGTTTTTTTGTCCCACTTCATTCGCAGTTTTTTTCGGGTGCTCTGCGAGTATTCATTCACTTTTATTTTTTTCAATCGTTTGTAATTTTGCCTCATGCAATCTGCGAGTTTTCGCTTTTTTTAATTATTGGACATCATATATATCTATTTTTATAATCGTAAAATCCAACTATCTTAATTATAACATAAAAAAGTCCCGGTTTCCCGGGACTTCCTTCACCATCTTGGAGCTCTTGGTCCATAATAGTTCCAATCATCGTGAGGGTATTTTGGTGTATATCCTGGTATTTCATTGTAATATCCTGAACCTGGATAATTATAATTCATCATGGGTCTTTCCCATGCACCCATAGGTGTTCTTCCATAATAATTCATAGGTATTCTGCTACCAGGTCTTCTAAAATTATTATTATATGGTCTTCTTATCGGTTTATTTGGCATTGTATTATATCCAAATGGTTTTCCTGCATATGGTCTAACATTTGGTCTTACAGCAGTTCTTCTGAAAAACTGATTTCTATTATATACTTCTTCTCCATTTACCTTTGCTTCAACAGGTCTGAATATTTTTTCATCTTTAAATTCTGTAATCCAACCTTTTAATTCTACACTGTCACCTTCTTTTAGATCTACAGCATATCTTGCATTTACATGTACTATGTAGCTATTTCCATCTTCTGTTTTTACAGTTACAAACAATATTCCTGGAAAATCTTCTTCTGTTGAAATACTTTCAACTGTTCCTTTTACTTCAATAAGATTTTCATCATTAAGCCAATATCCACCTTTCACCTGCTGGTAACGTTGATAAACTGGAGCATTTAGTGGTTGATATGCTCCTGGCAATGCTGCACCTCCAAATGCAAAGATTGAACCTGCCATCAATCCGCCAATCAATAATGTTGTTAAAAACTTTTTCATAGTAATTCACCTCCATAATTTTGGTTCTTTATTTTATTTATTTTCGACACCATTATAATACCTTATAAACCTTAAAGAAAACTTAGAACTTACTTAGAAAAAACTTAAAAAAAATCCTCTGCAAAAAATGCAGAGGATTTAAATTCAACTTATTCAATTTTCTTTTATTCTTTTTGCCATTGCTTTAGCCAATTCTCTTAATTTTTCATAACTTTCTTCTTTAGCTGAAAATTGGACTTCAACTGGATCTGCAACCATTTCCCATTTGTTTTTATTAATATATTCTACAATACCTTTTACTCCACCGCCACTCCATCCATATGTTCCAAATACTCCAAATACCCTGTTTTTAATACCTTTATGGGCTAAATTTATAATTACCTTTTCCATTGGTGGAAAGATATCATTATTATATGTATTTGTTCCTAAGATTACACCTTTAAATCTCCATATTTCATTTATAATATATGATTCATGAGTATTTGACGAATTCATAACTCTGATATTTTTAATTCCTTCATCAGCAAGGCAACGTGCAATATAGTCTGCCATTTTTTCTGTATTTCCATACATAGTTCCATATACTATTACAACACCTTCTTCTGTTTCATATTTACTCCATTTGTCGTATAATTCCAATATTCGGCCAGGGTTACTTCTCCATACAGGACCATGTGTTGGCGCAACTATTTCAATATCAAGTCCTCCAACCTTTTTCATTGCTCTTTGAACCATTGGACCAAATTTTCCAACTATATTAGAATAATATCTTCTTATTTCATTTTCATAATATTCAATATCAACTTCATCATCAAATACCCCACCATCAAGTGAACCAAAACCTCCAAATGCGTCACCTGTAAATATTATTTTATCTGTTATTTCATATGTCATCATTGTTTCTGGCCAGTGTACCATAGGAGTTAAAAAGAATTTCAATTTATGTTTTCCTAAATCTATTTCATCTCCATCTTTAATTTCATATAGATTATCTTCAATATCATATAATGCCTTTAAAAATTCAAATGTTTTTTTGTTACCAACTATTTTCATTTCAGGAAATTCATGCATTATTGTTTCAATTGCTCCTGAATGGTCAGGCTCCATATGATTAATAACAAGATAATCAAGTTTTCCACCATCAAGAATATCATAAATCTTTTCAATAAATGCATTTACCTTTGAAATTTTTACAGTATCAATTAATACATTTTTTTCATCTTTTATTATATATGAGTTATAAGTTACACCTTTTGGCAATGGCCACATATTTTCAAATAAATGTGTGTCTCTATCATTTACACCTACATAATAAATTCCATCTGTTATTTTTAGAATTGTATCCATAATAACCCCTCCTAATTGAATTGATTTTAAATTTAAACATATTCTATAGAAATTATATCATATATTTAAGATAGTTGTGTATAAGTAATCGTTAATTTTATGTTTTAATTTAGACAAAAAATATCTGATTATATTCATTCTAACCGTGATTTTAATCACACATTTATATATATGTGAACATATATAATATATATAGGAAAATTTATAATATGCAGAAAGGAGCGTTTTTTATGAAAAAAAAGCTTAGTTTAACAATTATTTTGATGTATATTTCACAAATTGCGTTTTTTATATTATTTTTTATGCTTTTAAAGAATCATAAGCTTGTAAAATGGATGTTTGTATTTGTAGCTGGTTTATTAATTTCTCCATTTTTTGGCCGCTTTTATTGTGGGTGGGTATGTCCTATAAATACTGTATTTAAACCTATAGATTTTATATTTAAAAAACTTAAAATTAAACGTTTTAAAGCTCCTGCATTTTTAAAATCAAAGATTGTAAGGTATTTTATGTTAGCATTGTTTATAGGCGCTTTTGCGGTTACAAAAATGCTTAAAATCAAAGTAAATATTTTATTGTATATTATAGGGACAGCTACATTAATTACTTTATTCTTTGAAGAAGAATTATGGCATAAACACCTCTGTCCTTATGGAACAATGCTTAGCTTCTTATCCCAAAAATCCTTCACAAAATTGAAAATCGATGAAGAAAAATGTATTGGCTGTGGATTGTGTCAGCAGGTTTGTCCAACAAATACAATTATAACCCTTGATAGTAAAAAAAGGAAAATAGAAGCAAGAGAATGTTTAATGTGTTTTCAATGTCAATCTGTTTGTCCTGTTAATGCTATTTCTCTTAAAAGTTTTAAACAATAATGCAATAAATAAAATAGCTACGGTTTAACCGTAGCTATTTTATTTTCCAGTAAACTGTATTATTTTTTACTATTAAGTCTATTTTTTTATTATCTCTTAAATGTCCAAGATACCCCATTATTGTAGTATTATATAAATAATATAATGTTGCATTTGTTATATTTAAATCATAACTATATAATAAGTAAGATACTATTTTTTCTGTGCTCTTTTCTGTATCCACAAATTCAAGGATTTTATTTTCTATTTCTTTTATTCTTTCATAATTTTTCTCTGCTAATGATTTTATATCTTCTATTAAAGTTCCATGAGCCGGAAGATAATATTTATAATTTGTTTCTTTCAGTTTTAATAATGTTTTTTTTGCATTTTCTATATTTACATTAACGGGTATTTTATGTTTTTCCAATAATTCTTCTGAAATTAATGCATCTCCACAGAATAATACATCTTCATAAACTATTCCCTTTTGAAATTCCGTATGACCATCAAGACGAATTATTCCTATTTCAGCATCTTCTACTTTCACAGTATTATCATCCATTCCAATAATATCCGTTATTTTAGATGGTTTTGCCAATAAGAATTTATTTCTTAAATCTCTTACAGGATATGCTCCCGAATAGAGAAAATAAGGCAAAAATATTGGATTTTCTATTATGCTCATTTCAGCTCTTGTTGAAATTATTCTTACTTCTGGATTGTGCTTTTGTATAAAGTGATTACCACCTATGTGATCCGCGTGCATATGTGTATTAATAATGTATTTTACCTGAAAACCATTTTCCTTTAATATTTTTACTATTCGTCTTCCTTTTGAATCATCACTACCACTATCTACAATTAACACATCATTATTATCGTTTATCCTTATTACACCAATATTTGTTGTATCGCTAATGTAATATACATTTTCCGTTATTTTATGAAATTCCATAATTCCCACCTTTCTTATATATAGAATTATTTATATATAATTCTATTTCTTCCTTCTTTTTTAGCTTCATATAAATTATCATCTGCAATTGCAAGAATCTGATCTATGTTATATTGACCATTATTTCTGGTTGCTCCTATACTTACAGTAACTTTTATTGATTGTCCTTCAAAGTTAAAATCATACATATATATTATATTTCTAATTTTTTCCAATATTTCAAGAGCCTGTGATTCTAAAATATTTCCTTTAAAAAATATTAAAAACTCTTCTCCACCAAATCTTCCAAATTCTCCAAAATCACCTACAATCTCTTTTACAATTTTCGCAAATTCACTTAATACATAATTACCGGCTAAATGTCCATATGTATCATTTATTTTTTTAAAAAAATCGAGATCAAGAATTGCAATAATTGGATTATTTGATAATTCGTTTTTCAATCTGGAATAAATCTCTTTTCTATTATAGATTTTTGTTAAATCATCATGAGTAGATTCATATTCAAGTTTTTTATTTAATTCCAATATTTTTTTATACATTGATACTATTCTCTCACCAACAGAAATACGTACTCTTAATTCATTTTCATCAAAAGGTTTAATTACATAATCATCTGCACCTATTTCCAGTCCTTTTATTATATCTTCTTTATCGGTTCTTCCTGTTAGCATGATTATATATGTATAATGATCTGAATTATTTTCTTTTTTCCTTATTTCTTCACACACTTCAAACCCGCTAATGCCTGGCATAATTAAATCCAGCACCATTAAATCGATATTCTGGTTATTATGTATTTCCAGTGCCTCGTATCCGTCTGATGCCACCAACACATTATAATTAAATTTATTAAAGAAGAAATCCTTTAAATAAAGTCTTTCAAGCTTTGAATCTTCTACAACGAGAATATTCATGGTTAATCCCCCTACCTCTCGTTTATTTATCTACATCCTTTTTTACAAGATACCATAAATATAGATCTAATTTCCCTATTGGTTCGTTAAAATATTCTTCTAAAACCTTTAAGCGTTTTTCGTATTCCAGATATCTTTTCTTAGTCCATCCACCTTTTGGAATTTCATCAATTAATTGATTTTCAAGCATTAATCTCATAATATGCTTATCTAAAATAGCAACATCTCCATACCCAATATTTCTTAAAAAATGACTTGCTTCCTTCCAACCTATTCCTTTTATATTATTAACTATAAATTCTCTAAAATGATAATAAGGAAGGAAAAACAAAGGTTTTATCTTTCCAATAATCCATCTATTAGAAACAATATATTGGGCCCTCGCTCTTGGAAATCTATGTCCAACCTTTCTTAAAGCTAATTCCAATTCATCAAGAGGAAGTTCTATAAAACCATTTATTCCTATTTCTTTTTGAGCTTTTATACCTCCTTTGGCGCTCCAATTGGCTGTAAGAATACAAAAACATAATTCAGAAAATAATTCTTCTTCACTTCCATTTTTCCCAAGTTCAACAAATTCACTCCATCGTTTTTCCACAAGTGGTTTTGCTTCATCATATATATTTTTAATATCCTCAACTAATTTCATTATTACACCTCACTCATTTAAATAAGGTTACAATCCACACAAGAATTGGCGAAACAATTAATGCCGGTAAAAAATTACCTATTCTGGCATCTTTTATTTCCAATATTTTAAATCCAAGCCCTAATACCATTAATCCACCAACTGCTACAAGATCATTTAAATATATTTCATTTGTTAAAAAAGATAAAGTAGAGGCTAATAACACTATACTTCCCTGAACTACTAAAACAGAGCCGGCAGAAATCATAACCCCTAAACCATAAATTGATGCCAATACCATTGACGAGATTCCGTCTAATAAAGATTTGGTATAGATTAACGTTCCATCTCCAGTTAAGCCTGCTGTTATAGAACCTATAATTGTTAAAGGTCCAACTAAAAATAATATAGAGGACATTACAAATCCAGTTGAAAAATCTCCTTCATGCATGGAATCTCCTATTCTTTTCAACCAACCTTCTATATCTAAAATTTCGCCTATTAACCCTCCTATTGCCATTGAACCCAACACTATAAGAAAATTATTTACTTCCATTGTCATTTTAATACCAATTCCAAGAGTAGTCAAACCAACACCATAAAAGAGAATAGTCTTTAATCTATCAGGAATATTCTTTTTTGCGAATAATCCAATTAAGCTTCCTATAACAACGGCTATAGCATTTACCAATGTTGGTATCATAACATTTCCACCCCTATCTTTTTTATTTTACCAAAACATTTAATGCTTTCTTTATAATACCAAATTCAAATGGCGAATGCCCCAGACTTTCGCCATCAACTTCAAGATATATTTTTTCCTGAGAATTTATTGATAATTTTTCCGTTCTAAAATAATCCACCCATGGTTCCTTTATAAAACTTCCATCAAATAATTTTTTAATTTTTTGAACGACTACCCATTTTGGTAAATCATTTACTATTGTTACATCTAACTTACCGTCATCCGGAATTGCTTCTGGAACCATTTTCATTCCCCCGCCACTATATTTACATATACCAACCGCCATTGAAAAAATCTTTTTATTTAAACTTTTATTTTCATATGAAATAATTGCATTTTGCGATGTATATTTAAATAAAGAAGATAATAAATTTAAAAGATATGAAAAGGAAGAACTTTTATTTTTATCCTTAGAATTATTGGTTCTTCTGGTAACTTCAGCATCAAAAAACATGCCGGCAATATTCACAAAAAATCTTTTTTCTTCCTTTTCATCATTATAATATTTTACAAACCCAACATCCTGCGTATATACCTTTTCATGTTTTAAAACATCTATTGCTTCATATATATCCACTGGAATTCCTACTGTTTTCCCCCAATCATTTCCAGTTCCCGTTGGAATTAAACCTATTAATAAATTTTCTGTTTTTTCAAATTCTTGAGAAAAAAAACCGTTAACAACTTCATTTACCGTCCCATCTCCACCTACTATTAAAAAGCGTTTATATCCATCTTTTATTGCTTCAATTGTTAAAGAATATGCATGCATTCTTCTACTGGTAAAAACTTTCTCAAAATCTATCTTTAATTCTTTTAATTTTTTTTCAATTACTTTCCATTTTTCTTTTGCTTTTCCGCCAGAAGAATGTGGATTTACTATTATATAATATTTCTTCATATTTTCCTCCTACGAAATTTTATTCACATTATATTATATCATAAAAAAATAAGGTAACCCACAACGGATTACCTTAAAATTAATTTTTTTACATTAAGATCTATTCCTTTTTTATTTATTTCAAATATCTCTGTTGAATTGGCTATTGTTATATATCCTTTTTCATCTGGTAATAAAAATTCTTCAAAAAATTCAACATCTTCTTCCTTCGATAAACCAGGAACATATGTCATCCTGAATTCATAATTTATATTTAAATTTCTTAAAATATCTATACTTTCTTTTATTTCTTTTTCAAATGAATAATTCCTGCTAATTAACTTTGTATAATTCTTAAAATCTGCTTTTATATCCATTGCCACATAATCAATTAAATTACTTTCTACAAGTTCTCTTAACATTTCTGGATTGGTCCCATTAGTATCCAATTTAACACTATATCCAAGATTTTTTATTTTACGTATTAAATCTGGCAAATCCTTATGTATTGTAGGCTCACCACCTGTAATACATATTGCGTTTAATCTTTTTCTCAAACCCTTTAATTTATTTAATACTTCTTCCCCGTTTAATTTTTTATAATCATCGGCATATGCTATTTTCCAATTATGGCACCATGAACATCTGAAATTGCAACCACCTGTATATAAAACAGCTGAAATCTTTCCCGGATAATCCACAAAACTAAACGTTCTAATACCGGCAATAATCATTTTATCATCCCCTGATAATCTCTTTATTCAATCTGAACTGTATTCTTTCCATATATTCCTGTTGTTTACCGTCATTCCAATTTTGCACTGGTCTATAATATCCCACTACACGTGAATATACCTCTGTTTTCTTTCCACAATATGGACATTCAAAATGTTCTCCTGCAATATATCCGTGATCAGGACATATTGAAAATGTTGGCGTAATACTCATATATGGCAATGAATGGTTTTCAAAAGCTATCCTTATAAATTCCTTCAATGCTTCGCCATCTGTAATTTTTTCCCCAACAAATATATGTATTACCGTCCCGCCAGTCCACTTGTTTTGCAACCCTTCCTGATGTTCAAGTAAGTCAAATGGATCTTCAAAATAATTCACAGGAGGATGCACAGAATTTGTATAATATGGATTTTCTTCAGTTCCGGCATGTTTTATATCCTTAAATTCATTTAAATCTATTTTTGCAAGTCTATATGTTGTTCCTTCAGCTGGTGAAGCTTCAAGATTATACAAATTACCTGTCTCTTTATTAAATTCATTTAATCTATCAAGCATGTAATTCATTATCTCTTCAGCAAATTTCTTTCCTTCTGGATTTACTATGCCATCTTCTATTCCAAAATTAAGCAATCCTTCATGCATACCAACAAACCCTATTGTGGAAAAGTGATTTGCCCAATATTGACCTGTCAATTGATATACATTATCAAGATAAACCTTTGTATATGGATACAATCCCTGTTTCGTCCATTCTTCAACATATTGCCTCTTTATTTCCAGACTTTCCTTTGCTATATTCATTACATCATCAAGTAATGAATAAAATTTTTCTTTATTTCCGTTAGACAAATACATCAACCTTGGCATGTTTACAGTAACAACACCTATAGAACCTGTTAATGGATTAGAACCAAATAATCCTCCTCTTCTTTTAACCTCTGTTTCTTCTTTTTCATCTTTATCGGCATTAACAAATCCAAAAGACAATTCTTTCATATGGTTAATTACCTGTCTATTATCAAGTTTTAACCTACAGCACATTGAACGTGCATCTTCTGGATTCATGTCGGAATTAATATAATTGGCGAAATATGGCGTTCCATATTTCATTGTCATTGTCATTATCATTGTTGCAACTTCACTATCCCAATTAAAATCCTTTGTGATATTATATGTTGGAATAGGAAATGAAAATGGTCTTCCATCATAATCTCCCTCAAGCATTACCTCTATAAAAGCTTTATTTATCATATCCATTTCAATCTGGAACTCGCTATATGTTTCTTCTCTTTCCTTTCCACCAATAATTACATGTTTATCCTTATGAGTAGAAGGAACTGTTAAATCCATTGTTATATTGCTAAATGGAGATTGAAATCCAACCCTTGTAGGCACATTCATGTTAAATATAAATTCCTGCATTGCCTGTTTTACCTGTTCATATGAAAGATTATCGTATTTTATAAATGGTGCCAATAAGGTATCAAAATTCGAGAAGGCGACTGCTCCAGCAGCTTCACCCTGCATTGTATATAAAAAATTAACTATCTGTCCCAATGCTGTTCTAAAATGTCTTGCTGGCCCTGATGCAACTTTGCCAGGAACCCCATTAAATCCTCGCCTCAATAAGTCTTCCAAATCCCATCCAACACAATATGCGGATAAAGCACCTAAATCATGTATATGCATAAATCCCCTTTTATGATACTCACTAATTTTTTTGTTGTATTTATCATATACTTCATTAAGCCAGAATTCCTTTGTTATTTCCTGATGTATATGATTATTCAATCCTTGAAGCGAATACTGCATATTGGAATTTTCCCTAACCTTCCAATCCCTGTTTTCAAGATAATCATAAATCAAATTCATTTCCCCACCTCCATTTTTCTCTATAGCACGATATATTGTATCATATTATATGTTAAAATACAATATGTATGCATTTCCGATAATTCGGGTAGAAAAAATTCAAAATCAATATAGATATATATTAGGTGTGAATGTTAATTTTTTGTAAGAAATTAATTTGCTTTACGAATTAAAATATGATATAATCAATATAAATATCTTATTCAAACAGGAGGGATTTTTATGAAGATTTTATTTAAAGGTGCAACTATCTATCCTATTACTTCAAAACCACTTAAAGGTGATTTACTTGTTGAAAATGGAAAAATCAAAAAAATTGCAGAAAAAATAGATGAAAAAGCAGATGAAATTGTAGATGTTTCTGGAAAATTTTTGTTTCCAGGATTTGTAGATGCTCATTCACATATTGGTGTATTCGAGGAAGGTGTGGGAATGTCATATCAGGACGGAAATGAAATGACAGATCCAAACACCGCACAGGTAAGGGTAATTGACGCTTTCTATCCAGAAGATGCTGCTATTAAAAGGGCTTTAGAAGGCGGTGTAACTACAGTAATGGTTTTACCTGGAAGTGCAAATCCAATCGGAGGACAGGGAGCAATTTTAAAGTTTAGATCAAATATAGTAGATGAAATGATAGTAAAAGAACCTGCAGGATTAAAAATGGCAATGGGGGAAAATCCTAAAAGAGTTTATGGAAATCAAAACAAAATGCCAGCAACAAGACTTGGAAGCGTTGCTGTAATAAGGGAATTCTTTTTAAAAGTTAAAAACTATATGAAAAAGAAAGAAAAAGAAGATTTTAATGAATATGATTTAAAGATGGAAATTGGTGAAAAAGTGTTAAAAAGAGAAATTCCTGCAAGAATTCACGCTCATAGGGCTGATGATATATTAACAGCTATTAGATTATCTGAAGAATTTGGATTTGACGTGGTAATTGAACATGCAACTGAAGCATATAAGATAGCAGATTATATAAAAGAAAAGAATATTCCTCTTGTTGTAGGACCATTATTTGGCTTTAGAACAAAATTAGAATTAAAAGATATGTCTTTCGACTTATTAAGAATAGTAAATGAAAAAGGTATTTTAGCAGGTTTAATGTGTGATCATCCTGTATTGCATTTAGAACATGCGAATGTTCAGGCTGCTCTCGGGATGAGATACGGAGCTAAAGAAGAGGATTTATTAAAAATGCTTACCATAAATGGTGCAAAAATTTTAAAAATCGATGATAGAGTTGGTTCATTAGAACCTGGAAAAGATGCCGATATTGCAATCTGGAATTATCATCCATTTGATATTAGAGCTAAAGCTGAAAGTGTTTATATTGAAGGAAAAAAAGTATTATAACCAATAATAAAAGCGGAATCCAAATCTGGATTCCGCTTTTATTATATTAAAATTATTCCTTTTCGTATGGGATACCATCTGCTGCTGGTGGTCTTGTCTTTCCAACAAATCCGCTAACAACAATTATTGTTACCAAGAATGGTAATAAATTAAGTAAAGCTTTCATTTCTGGTGGTATATCAAGAATAGATTGCAATTGAATATTTAAAGCATCAGAAGCTCCGAAAAGCAACGCTGCCCACATTGCACCAACAGGATTCCAGTTACCAAGAATCATAGCTGCTAATGCAATAAACCCTTTACCACTTGGCATATTTTCCTGGAATTGTCCTAATTCACCTATACTTAAATATGCTCCACCAAATGCAGCTAACAATCCACTCATTAAAACACCAAAATATCTAATTCCAAATACATTTACACCCAATGTATCTGCTGCTTTTGGATTTTCACCAACTGCTCTCATTCTTAATCCCAAAGGTGTTTTATAAATTAAGAACCAGCTTAAAGCAACTGCTATAAATGCGAGATATACAAAAATACTCATTTCATCGAATATTTCACCGATAAAAGGTACATTTTGTATAGCTTCAAATTTTACTTTTGGAATCTTTGCAACAAAGTCTGTTTGTCCTGAATGTCCAAATATTGGTTCCATTAAAAATGCTGTTAAACCTGTAGCAATAAGGATTAAAGCTGTAGCACTAACAATCTGATCTGCACTCCATCTAATTGAAACATATGCATGAAGCCATGAAAATAGAACTCCAGCAATTAAAGCTCCTGCTAATCCTATCCATGGGTTACCTGTGTAAAATGTAAAAACAACAGCTGTAAATGCTCCTAATTTCATAATACCTTCAAGAGCAATATTTGTAACACCGGTAACTTCACTAAAAACACCACCTAAAGCTGCAAATATTAAAGGAGTTGCACTCATTAACATCAATTTATAAAATACCGGACTTGTTAAACTTGCAATTATAGCTTCAAATACATTCATTTAGATTCACCACCTTTTGGGGATGAAAATTTCAAAATCCATGTTCTAACAATTCTATCTGCTGCAACAAAGAATATAATAATACCTTGAATTATTGTAACTATATCATCTGGAACCCTTGCAAATTGCATGGCATTTGAACCTGTTCTTAATGAAGATATAAGGAATGCTGCAAAGATGATTCCAATTGGATTATTCTGACCAATCAATGCAATTGATATACCATCAAAACCTTTACCACCGCTGAAATCAGCAAAAATCCTATGATGAATAGCCATTACTTCCAAAGCACCTGCTAATCCTGCTAAAGCACCACTAATAGCCATTGTTAACACTATATTTTTCTTTAAAGAAATTGCTCCTGCTTCTGCTGCATAAAGATTATAACCTACCGCTTTTACTTCATAACCTGTTGTTGTTTTTTCAAGTAATATATAAACCAGAAATGCCATTACTATTGAAATAATTATACCTGATGGTAATGTATTCGCCTGAACTGTCATTAAAGGTGGAAGTTGAGCACTTTGAGCAATTTCAGGTGACTTTGGAACTCCCTGACCAACAGCTAAAGGACCAACAACAAAGTAATTTGTTAAATACACAGCTATCCAGTTAAGCATTATTGTTGTAATAACTTCATGTGCACCTGTTGCTGCCTTTAAGTAACCCGCTATTGATGCCCAGAATGCGCCACCTAAAATTCCTGCAAGCATTGTTATCGGAATAGCAAATACAGGTGAAACATTACCTAAATTTATTCCAACAAAAGTAGCCGTTATAGCTCCCATCATCATTTGTCCTTCAGCACCTATATTAAATATACCTGCTTTAAAACCAAATCCTACAGCAAGACCTGTTAATACAAGCGACATCATTTTTGAGATATTTGCTGCCCATGCTGCCTTATCTCCAAATGCCCCTTTCAACATAACCCAATATGCACTTATAGGATTTTTACCTATTAATAAAATAACAATTGCTGCTATAAATAACGCAATTATAACAGATACTACTGGAACGAGAATACTCATTGCATTTTTAGAGATTTTATTTTTCAATTTGAATCCCCTCCATGTGACAGCTTTTCTTCAAGCTTTATATCTTCTAATTTATGACCAGCCATCATTAACCCTATTTCTTCTATTGTTACCTCATCTGGTTTAACTTCACCCATTATTTCTCCTTCATACATAACAATTATTCTATCAGAAAGAGATAATACTTCTTCAAGTTCCATTGAAACAAGTAATACAGCAACATCTTTTTCTCTGAGATTCAAGATTTCTTTATGAACATATTCAATAGCTCCAACATCAAGACCTCTTGTAGGTTGAGCAATAACTATAAATTCCGGATTAAAGCTAACCTCTCTTGCAATAACAACCTTTTGCTGATTACCTCCTGAAAGATTTCCTGTTGGTATTGTTCTATCTGGTGGCCTTACGTCAAATCTTTTTACAAGAATATCTGCATTCTTATAAATTACATCATGGTTTAAAAATCCATTCTTTGCAAATGGTTCTTTATAATGCTTCCCAAGAATCATATTGTAATAATTTGGAAATTCCTTAACCATAGCATATTTAAATCTATCTTCTGGAATATGACCAATATTTCTTTCTCTTAATTCTCTAACGGTTTTCTTTGAAACCTCCTCACCTTTATATAAGTATTTTCCATTTTCTATTTTTCTAAGCCCTGTTAAAGCTTCTACAAGCTCTGTTTGACCATTACCTGCAACACCAGCAACTCCAAGAACTTCACCTTTTCTTATTTTAAATGATACACCTCTAACTGCATCTAAACCTCTATTATCCTTTATCCATAAATCTTCAACTTCAACAATGGTGTCTCCAGGTTCCTTTTCAGATTTTTCTACTCTTAAAACAACTTCTCTACCAACCATCATATTAGCAAGTTCTCTTGCATTTGTATCTTTAGCTGCAACATGCCCTGTAACTTTACCCAATCTCATAACAGTAATATTATCACTAATTTCCATAACTTCGTGTAATTTATGAGAAATAAAAATAATTGTTTTTCCATCTTCACGAAGTTTATTGATAATTTCAAATAATTCTTTTGTTTCCTGTGGAGTCAAAACTGCTGTAGGTTCATCAAGAATTAAGATTTCAGCACCTCTATAAATGGTTTTTAAAATCTCAACTCTCTGTTGCATACCTACTGGTATATCCTCGATTTTTGCATCAACATCTACAAACAAACCGTATTTTTCTGAAAGTTCTTTAACTTCCTTTCTGGCCTTTTTTAAATCAAATGTCATTCCTCTTTTTGGTTCAGAACCAAGAACTATATTTTCTGCAACTGTTAATGTATCCACAAGCATAAAATGCTGGTGAACCATACCAATACCAGCTTTTATGGCATCACCTGGACCTTTAAACACCTTTTTTTCACCAAAAATATAAATATCTCCGGATGTTGGTGTATAAAGTCCATAAAGCTGGTTCATCAATGTTGATTTTCCTGCACCGTTTTCACCGATTATAGAATGAACCTCTCCCTTTTTCACTAAAAAATTAACATGATCGTTTGCGAGAACTTTAGGGAAACGCTTAACAATATCTTTCATTATTACAGCGTATTCCTTTTTATTAATAGAAGAAAGATCTATACTCAACTTTTACACCTCCTGAACAAGCTGCTATTAGTTATTGTTAATACTTTATGAATATCTCACAATATTCATAAAGTATTAACAATTAAATTTATAAATGAGGCGGGAATAACCCGCCCCCTGTATTACTATCAATAAAATTCAATTAAAATGGAAATTCGATATCTGTTGTGAAGTTGTTTAAATCATTTTCATTATCAGGAACTACTAACATACCTGTTTTAATTGCATAATTTAAGTATTCAACTTCTGCTAAGATTCTTGAAGGAACCATACCTTTTGTGTATTTCATTGGTGATAATCCAACACCATCTTCCTGTGCACCTAATACTTCTAATCCACCTTTAAATCTGTTTCTGTATGCATCTCTTACACCATAATATGATGCATTGTCAACTCTCTTTAAAGCACTTGCTAAAACATAACCTGGTGCCATGTAATCCTGGTCTGAGTCAACACCAATTGCAAAGTATCCTTCGCCTTTTTCATAGTAAGCATCAACAATTTTTGCTAAATCAGCATTTGCATCTAAACCGTATACTTTTAATGATTTTTCTTTTGCAGCATCAATAACACCATTTCCACAAGCACCTGCTGCTGCGAAGATGATATCTGCACCCTGGTCAAATTGTGCTAATGCCATTGATTTACCTTTTGCAGCATCTGTAAATGAATCTGTATAACCAACAATAACTTCTACATTTTCTCCATAAATATCGTTGTATGCTTTAACACCTGCTACATAACCATATCTAAATCTTTCAACTGGTGGAATAGCGATACCACCAATAAATCCTACTTTTCCTGTTTTTGTCATAGCAGCTGCTAAGTAACCTACAAAGAATGCTGATTCCTGTTCTTTAAATAAGTATAATTGAATGTTCTTTGGAACATTTCCTCCTTCTGGTGGAGCAATATCAATACCTATGAACTTTGTTGCTGGGTATTGTGGAGCAACGTCAAATAATGCATTACTCATCATAAATCCTACAGCAATAACAACATCTGCTTCTTTTGCAGCGTTTGAAAGGTTATCTACATAGTCACTCTGTTCCTTTGACTGAATTACCTGAACATCAATTCCGTATTTATCTCTTGCTCTTAAAACTCCTGCCCAAGCACCATCATTAAATGACTTGTCACCTAATCCCCCAACGTCTGTTACCATAATAACCTTAAATGCAAATGAAGAAACTACAAATGCCAATACCAATAAGAAAAGAACTGCTTTCTTCATATACCTTACCTCCCTTTATGAAAATTTAGGATTAATAATCCGCTAAGTGCGGTGAATAATAACATTAATATACCAAATGTAGTATTAACACTAAACATTGTGGCATTTAAAACTGGATATTTAAATTCTGATAATACTTCAATTGTACCAGGTTTTATAAATGCAAAAATTGAAGCAACTGTCATAATACCCAATCCTACTAACTTAAACATTATCTTTTCATTTACAAAGAAGTATATAAAACCAAGTATCAACAATAACATTACCTTTGTTCCCCAGTCTGAAATCAAAGCTTTTAAATCAATTGGAATTGCCTTTTCTTCCGAAAATACATTTAACAGGTTAGCTTTATAGTCCTTTAAAACATTGGTTTTTATCATTTTACTTTCAATGTTTGATTTTAAAGTATTGGCAAAAACATCATCAGAATAAATCAAAATATTTTTCATATGTGCATTATACTCTTTTAATCTTGAATCTATATCTTTTTGTCGAATTTTTGAATTTCTCTCAAATTCTTCTAATGCTTTTTTATAATTACTGAATATTTCATTATATACATCTTTATTATCATAATACAATCCCTGTTTTAAAATATCAATAGAAGCCTTTCCATCTTCAAAATTAACATAATCTAAAATCTTCTTTTTTCCTGAATCCACTAAAAATTTCTTTAAAGATATTGTATATATATTTCTTGCTTCAGAATACTCTGCGGACAATTGTGAGCCAATAAATGCTATATCTTTATTAACAAAAGCATGAGGGAATAATAAAACATCATTTAATAAAGCCTTCTGCATAATAGAATTATGAAAATCTGGGTTTTCATCCATTCTTACCTCTTTTACATCTTTTACAAGAGGAACATTAACAATAAGCAATATTAACACAAGTAAAGATACATTTATAACTCTCCTTAACCAGTGCATATTTCTTCCAAAAGCCTGGAAGAACATTGTAATTAAAATCATGGCAAAGAATACCACGAAGAATGAACCATAAATAAATGCAGTTGTTATATCTTTTGTAAAATCAAAATATTTTATTATATATACACTTTCAACAAGAACTATACCGAGGAATAACCACTGGAAAAGATCCTTCTTTTTAAGCAATAAAATTAATATAATTAACCCAGCATAAACAGCAAACCTTATCCAATCATTGCTTCTTTCAATCTTTGCATTATCGAGGAATATATCTATAACAGCTTTTGTATCATTTTTTATTGTTTCTGGAACAAAAGATAAAACCTTTGAGGCAAGATCATCTATTTCTATTTCAAGATCTTCTCCTGTTAATCTTGTTTTGGATATCTCTAAAATTCCTTCATTTAGTACATCTTTATTTTCTTCAATAATTTTATCAAAAAATGCATCAGGTTTTCCTTCATATGTATAATATTCAGGAAATTCTAATTCTGCATTTCTATTTTTCATTCTTCTTTTAGTCAACGTTTTATTTGGCGAATCTTTTACAAGCCCTAATGAATATGCAATTGTATTCTTTATATACAAAAATCCTGTATCCTGTAAATATGAAGAATATTCTTCCATTGCAAGATAAAATGCAGGTAATGATCTAATACTTTCTTCAGACATATCCTTTCCTGCAAGAACATTTTGAACATAACTTAAAAATCCTGAAAATGCTATTTCCTGCTCTAAAGAATCAAATTTGTGCTGACTTGCAATTGAAGAAAGATGTTTTGAAATATATGAAGGTCTATCTGTATACTCAGCACTTCCTACCATCTGGGATTTATAGAATTTATAAAGCCCCATATTTTTCATTTCAGTAAAAAACCAGTTTAAATCCTCAGAATGGCTGTTATACTTATCTATATATTCCACATAATAGGTCTTTATCTCATTTAAATTCAACGAGAAAACGTTAACAACAAGTATTGAAAAAATAATTAGCCAGATATATTTTTTCACAAAAGCACCTCCTCAAGAATTTTCATTTTCAACATAATTATATCACAATCCTTAGAAAATTGCACATGCATATTATCATATTTTTCTTTTTATTTCAAGAACTATACTAAAGCGTTTTTATTAAATATATTATTTTAATTTAACCTGAACAGACTTCTTTAAAGTTTAAAGCAACTAATCCATTTTTTTTAAAGTACACATGGTATAATCATTATTACAGTAGTTTGTGAATGAAGTTTTATAAAAATTGTAATTTTGAGGTGATATAATGAATATTCTTGTAACAAATGATGATGGTATAATGGCACCGGGAATATATATATTAAAAAAACATCTTGAAAAAAAACATAACGTATATGTTGTTGCACCTGACGTTGAAAGAAGTGCCACAGGACACGCTATCACTATAAGAAACCCTCTATGGGCAAAAAAAATATATTCCAATGATGAATTCTTAGGATATGCTGTAAACGGAACACCAGCAGATTGTGTAAAATTAGGTTTAGATGCTATATTTAAAGATGTAAAAATTGATATGGTAATTAGTGGTATAAATAAAGGACCTAATCTTGGAACTGATTTACTCTATTCAGGAACAGTCTCAGGTGCTTTAGAAGGAGCTATGAATGAAATTCCTTCTATTGCAATTTCCACATCAGACTATCAAAATCCAAATTATGAAACAGCAGCTAAATTTATCCTTGACTTTCTTGACAAATGTTCTCTTGATATTCCCGAATTCACAGCACTTAACATTAATGTTCCAAGCGTAGAATATTCAGAATTAAAGGGTTTTAAAATAACGCGACAGAGTAGAAGAAGATATAAAGACTATTTTGAAGCACGAAAAGATCCTTTTGGAAATACATATTACTGGATGCTTGGAGAAATAATTGAAGATGACAATGAACCCGATTCTGATTATTATGTTTTAAAAGAAAATTATGTGTCAATCACACCTATAAAATCTTTCTTAACAGATTTTGAATTTTTAAATTCTTTAAAAGAAAAATTTGAAGGAGGAGAATAATGGATTTCAAGGTTAGATTAATTGGAGACCCTGTTTTAAGAAAAAAAGCAAAACCAGTGGAGAAAATAGATGATAAATTTAGAGAATTTCTTGAAGAAATGGCAGAAATGATGTACAGAGAAGATGGTGTTGGCCTTGCAGCACCACAAATAGGTATTAGTAGAAGATTTTTCGTGATGGATGATGGAAATAAATTAAGAAAAGTTATTAATCCTGAAATAATAAAATTTCTTGGTGAAGAAGTTTCATTTGAAGAAGGCTGTTTAAGTATTCCAAAAATATTTTTAAATGTAAAAAGACCAGAAGGTATTATTGTAAAATATACAAATGAAAATGGCGAAATAGTTGAAGAAGAATTGCATGAATATACAGCAAGAATTTTCCAGCATGAATATGATCATCTTGAAGGGAAACTGTTTATCGACAGAGTTGGGTTAGCTGCAAAAGCAAAAGTTAAGTCAAAAATAAACGAATTAATGAAAGAAGGAAGAAAAATTGCTAAAGAATTAGGGGAAGTTGATCTGCCATGAGAATAGTATTTATGGGAACACCTGATTTTGCAGCATCACATTTAGAAGGATTAATAAAAAACAATTTTAATGTTGTTGGAGTTTTTTCACAACCGGATAAACCAAAAGGACGTGGCAAAAAACTTCAGCCAACACCTGTAAAAAAAGTCGCAGAAAAATATAATATTCCTATCTTTCAACCAAAAAGTGTTAATAAAGGCAAGGGATTTGAAGCATTAAAATCATTAAAACCTGATATAATTATTACAGTTGCATTTGGCAAAATATTAAAAAGCAATGTAATTGAATTGCCAGAATATGGTTGCTGGAACGTTCATGCTTCTTTATTACCAAAATATAGAGGTGCGGCACCTATTCAAAGAGCTATAGAAAACGGAGAAACAAAAACAGGCATTACAATATTCAAAATTGTAGAAGCTTTAGATGCTGGACCAATTGCTCTAATGAGAGAAATACCTATATTACTTGAAGATAATCTTGAAAGTGTTTATGAAAAATTGGAAAAGCTTGGTATTGATGCTTTAATTGATTTTTTAAATAATTTCGAAAATTATACACAAAACCTTACACCTCAAAACGATGCAGAAGCAACATATGCACATAAAATCACCAATGAAGATACATATATAAATTGGTATGAAAATAATATGATTGTTTTCAACAAAATAAGAGCGTATGATCCCATTCCAGGAGCAAAAACTTTATTTAATGATGAAATAATAAAATTATTTAATGTATTACCACATAATAACAACAAAAATGATTTACCCGGAAAAATTCTTAACATCGACAAAAACGGTGCTGAAATTGCTACCGGTTCAGGAACAATTTATGTAAAAAAAATTCAATTTCCCGGAAAAAAACCCATAAATTTCTATGATGCATATAATGGAAGAAAAATAAATATAGGGGATACACTAAAAAATATAACAAAAGGAGAGTGATAACATGGCAGAAACATTTAACATGTACATGATAAAAGGTTTTAGAAATGAAAAAGATGCAGAAGTTATAAAGGAAATTCTCGAAAGTATTGATGGAATAAAGAAATTCAAAATTGAACCTGCATTTGGAGCAGTTGAACTCACATATGATGATGAAATTGTTACAAGAGAGCAAATCAGCCAAAAATTAAAAACAAAAGGTTTCGAACTAAAATATTAAAATAAGCTGTTAATCATGAAAAAGTATTTATATGGATTTTTATTTGCTTTCATTACATCTATTACATTATATATATTAATCTCAGGTTTTACAGGCTTTTATGAAAATATAAAAGCCTTTGCTTTTTTTAACTGGAAATTTTTATTAATCGCATTGTTAGTTATTATATTAAAATGGTTTATTGAAAGCTTTATAATAAAAATATTATTAAAAGATATTTCAATAAAACATGCTTTAAATTTTACATTGATAGGTCAATTTTATAGCTATTTAACTCCATTTTATACTGGAGGCCAACCTATTCAAATTTTATACATCTCAAGATTCGGAATAGATCCTGCAAGAGCTACAGCTATTATATTATTCAAAACATTTTTATTTCAAATTATTCTGGCCTCTTTTGGAGTTTTTTCAACCATATACTCCATACTCTATTTAAATATAGATGTTATAATTGCCTCTATAATTGGGACGTTATTAAATTTACTGGCTGTATTTTTAATAATATTTTATATAATTAACCAAAACGCTTCAATAAAAACAACACTATACTTTGCAAACCTTCTTAAAAAAATTGGTTTATTAAAAAATCCAGAAAAATATATAGATACAATAATAGAAAAGGTTAAAACATTCATACTAATATTCAAAGAAGAAGCTAAAAACTTCAAAAAAATAACTTTAATTGTATTCTTAAGTATTCTCCAATTTTCCTGTTCTTTCATGGTTTTACCAATTATACTCCAAGGATACGGAATAAACATCTCTTTAAATACAATCTCGCGTTCTATTATCACACAGATTAGTTCATCAATAATCCCAACACCGGGAACCGCTGGTGGTGCAGAAGGAATATTCTTATTATTATTCAAAGATATACTTAATATTCATAAATTAAATGCCACAATTGTATTATGGCGATTTAGTATTTATTATTTCGTTTTATTAATTGGTGGAATAGTCGTTCTATTAAATCACAAAAACAGCATAATGAAAAAAATAAAAAAACCGGCTGAGTAATCAGCCGGTTTTTTGGTGCCGAGGGCGGGACTTGAACCCGCACGGGATAAACTCCCACATGGCCCTCAACCATGCGTGTCTGCCGATTCCACCACCTCGGCAGGCGTCAGCAAAACCGTATAGATTATACAATAACTTATAGAATTTGTCAAGCACTTTTTTATTAAAATTCTTTTACCTTATTCTTTCAAACACCTATTTTTCGAAATTAATAATTTAGTATTGGTTTATTAACCTAACATTATTATACTTATTCAAAAGTAAATTACTATTGATAAATTACGCCTGTATTATATTTTACATAGAAGCATAAAAAGAAATTTTTACATTTTGTATTTGTAAAATAAATATAACTTCAAAATAATGTATATATTTTTGTATTATTATATATATAGACCTACTAATGGGAGGTGTATATATGGACTATCAGAAGAAGAACATAAACATCTTATCTCAATACGATTTTCTTAAAACATTAAAAGATATTGAAAATGAAGAAGTTTTAAAGGATTTTACTAAAAAAAGATTCTTTAATTCCATAGAAAATGCAAATAAGGAGTCAGAATCAGATAAAATAAAATCAAAAGGGTGAAAACGTGATTTATGATATAGATACCCCATTAATAACCGCAAAAAACTTTTCATTATATATGAATAATAAAGAAGTGCTAAAAGCTATAGATATTGAATTATATCCAAATGATTCTGTTTTAATATATGGCGAGAGAAATTCTGGAAAATCCTCTCTTTTAAGAGCTTTTGTACATTTAAACGAGGAATTATTTGAAAACGTTTACGGAAAAGGTGAAATAAAATTTGGTGAAAAAGACGTTAGAGAACAGGATAAAAAATATTTAAGAAGTAATATTACATATGTTGAACCGCAATATTTACAAAATCTAAATTACATAACTTTAAAAGAACTCCTGAAGTTATCTTTAGGAGTAAGTCCACAAAATTTATCCTATGAACACATTTCTTTATTAAAAAGATTGGATCTTGTTGATAAATTCCTCGATTTAAGTAATTTAAAATATTATGATAATCTATCAAATTGGTCATCAGCGGATAAATTATCTTTGCTTTTATTTATCTCACTTGCAAGAAATCCAAATGTTTTCATGTTTGATTCAATTTTAGATCATATAGATGATTCGTTATTAAAACGTATAAAAGATGTGATTAATGAAATAAAACAAAATAGAATTCTAATATTTGCAACAAGAAATCTCTTTAGATATTTAGACATATGCAACAGAGTTATTATCTTAAATAATGGAAAAATAGTTGCAGATACCACCCCAAACGAATTAATAATAAACTTCGAAAAAAACAAATTCAAAAACTTGTAACGAAAAAAGTATTGACAAAAAGGGAAAAAGAGAAAGTTTTTATAATCGGAG